>JBDTOX010000106.1:0-1874 GCA_039933015.1 Methylophilaceae bacterium | reverse complement strand
TTTTAATCAGGCTGTGCAAGGGGGCCATTAATAGCATCTGCAGCCGGTTGAGCAGCAACAGGCCTATAGCTCCCGCAAAGTAAATCGCAATCAGGGACAGTATGATAAAAAACGTAGCCTGCTTGTAGATAGGCGCAGCGTCTGACTCTATATAAAAATAGCCCACTTTCTCATTATCAAGTTTAACGACATGCAAATAATGCAGGCTCTTCCAGCTGAATTGATATGTTTGGCCCAGCCTGTCGGCAAGTTTTAGATCAGGCGGCAACTGCCCAGCCCGCTGATCATTATTTCTTGAAAACTCGGCGAAGCGCTTGCCCTGCGCATTAAACAAGGCCGCATAACGTACATAGGGCGAGTTGCGCAGTGAGGCGAGTGCCTCCCGTGCCGAACCCTTGTCATCAAAGGTGAGAGTAGCCGTCAGGTTTTCGCCAAACATTTTTGCCTGTGAGGCAGTTTGCTCCAATAACTGATTGCGCTGCGAGTAGATGTAGATAGAAGCCATTGACAGCAGCAGCAGCAGCATTACCACGCCGGCTGTCATCGAGTGTATGAGCAGGAGTTTTTTTCCGAAACGCAGATGCGAGTACCAATTAAGAAATTTCCGCTTCATAGTGGATAGACTACCTTCGCCAGGCGCAGCAATTTGGAACTCAATTTAAGCCCCACTGATTTCGCCAGTTCTGGATTGGCCTCAAATATGATTTTGCCATTCTCTACCAGCAAATTAATCATGACTTCACTGGGTGGAGGTGCCGCGTCATCCGCGATGATCAAGATGGATTTATTCTGCAGCTTGCTGATGAGTTCGGCACGCTTCGGGTTGGCCAAGCCATTCAGGATTACGAACGCGTGGCAATCTGTTGCATCAGATTGGTCATTGAATGGTAAGACAGAAATTTTTCTGCCCCTAATTGACTTGCCCTCAAGTTGACGCAGCGCATCAAGTAACGGAGCTTTCCCATATACGCAGAAATTGAAATTTGTCTTAGTTTCTGCTGGCCATTCAACAAACAGCGGAATATTGTACACAACAGCTGCTTTGAGGCTGTCTTCCGAGGCTGAGTCGACAGCCTGAGCAGGCAGGCCAGAAACCACCCCCAGCAATAAAACAAGCCCTATCCAGACCAGCTTATCAAAGCTGAGGGCTCGCCCTTGGGCGGCACTGGTGCAGTGATTAAATATAGCCATTATCAAAAGTTATACACCGCTTTGAGGCTAACTACACGGCCATCCTGGCGATTTACTAGCTGCGGGATGTCGGTAGAGGCTGGGTGCTCATTGTGACGGTTGAACACATTATGAATGCCGAGTGAAAGATTGACTTTAGAAATCAGCTTGTCTGTACTCAAATTGAGATTAACCAGCAACTCAGGCTTAGTGGTGGCAGCACCATCCTGCGAGATGCGCGTGCTGACATACTGCCCCTCCAAACCCAGTAGCGCCTGGTGATTAAACATAGGCGCGCTCATGTTAATTTTGGCGTTATGCCTTGGTGAGTTTGGCAGATCGATGGACTCGAGTTTTTGCCAGGCGTAGCTGGTGCGCAGACGAAGGCCATTGTTGAATTTACGTTCCGCTTCCAGTTCAAGGCCGTTGGCATCTATCGCTGGACTATTCTGGTACTGCACGTATCCGCCCATATCAACCTGCAGCGATAAATCCTTGAGCGTGTAGTGATAGGCCGATGCCAGCCAGCGTGTATCACCTGTATTACGCTCGATTGCCAGTTCAAAGTTCGAGATGGTTTCGGGCTTCAACAATGGATTACCTAACTGGATATATCCGCTAGGTTCATAATAAAGCTCATAGAAGTTGGGCGTGCGAAAAGCCTTGCCGTAAATCGCCTTGACAGTAGTGGCTTGATTCAGGTT
>JBDTOX010000105.1:0-16406 GCA_039933015.1 Methylophilaceae bacterium | reverse complement strand
TTGGTCACCTCAATGGCCGGCTGATCGAGTTCAGGTGGCATGACAACATCCCCACCCAAACAAAAAGGCTACCGAGGCAGCCTTTTTGTTTGGGTATCGCAGAGCTATAGAGCCGGTGAGCAAATGGCAGCATCGTCATACTGTCGAAAGTCGGTATCCAGTGACGCGCAAAGCCCGCCGTTGTTGATTATGGCTGGATTCCGGGGCAAGCCCGGAATGACATGGCCCTTAGTATTTGTACGCCGGATCAATCATGTATCTACGTCAAAAGCCCATTCATGCGCCGCACAAAGCTGGCTGGGTCTTCCAGCTGACCGCCTTCTGCCAGCAACGCCTGATCAAACAAAACCAGCGCCCAGTCAGTAAAGCGTGCTTCATCGGCTTCAGCACTCAGGCGCTGCAAAATCGCATGCTGCGGATTGATTTCCAGCACGGGCTTGGTGGAAGGCGTATTCTGTCCTGCGGCTTTTAATATGCGCTCCAGATTGCCGGAAAGATCATGCTCACCACTCACCAGGCAGGCTGGAGAATCTGTCAGGCGGTGCGTGACGCGCACTTCTTTCACTGACTCGCCCAAGGCGGACTGGATTTTTTCCACTAACGACTTGAATTCATCCTCGACCTTTTTCTGCTGTTCTTTCTCGGCCTCGTCTTCGAGCTTGCCAAGATCAAGATCGCCCTTGGCTACAGATTGCAGTTTCTTGCCTTCAAACTCTGTCAGGCTGCCCAACAGCCACTCATCAACACGATCCGATAACAGCAAGACTTCGATGCCTTTCTTGCGGAAGATTTCCAAATGCGGGCTATGCTGCGCTGCAGCAAAGGTATCCGCCGTAATGTAGTAAATCTTATCCTGCCCCTCTTTCATGCGCTCAATATATTGCTTGAAGGAAACGACCTGCTCTTCATTGTCCAGATAGGTGGAAGCAAAGCGCAGTAAACCCGCAATCTTCTCCTTGTTGGCAGCATCTTCGCTCGGGCCTTCTTTCAGCACACGGCCAAATTCGTTCCAGAAGCCGGCATATTGTTCCGGCTTGTTTTCGCTCATATCCTCCAGCAGTCCCAGCACCTTCTTCACTGAACCGGCCTTGATAGCGTCGATCTCACGCGAATGCTGCAAAATCTCGCGCGATACGTTCAATGGCAAGTCGGCGGAATCAATCACTCCGCGCATAAAACGCAGGTATTGCGGCATGAGCTTTTCAGCATCGTCCATGATGAATACGCGTCGCACATAAAGCTTTATGCCATGACGGTGCTCACGATCATACAGATCAAATGGTGCGCGGCTTGGCAGGTATAGCAGCGAAATGTATTCCTGCTTGCCCTCGACACGGTTGTGGGACCAGGCCAGCGGAGACTCGAAATCATGCGAAACATGCTTGTAGAATTCCTGATACTCTTCTTCGCCAATCTCGGATTTAGCCCTGGCCCAGAGCGCTGAAGCTCTGTTGACGGTTTCATCTTCGTCAGTAGGCACTTCTGCGCCATCTTTCCATTCCGACTTTTTCATGACTATGGGCAAAGTGATATGGTCAGAATACTTGCGGATAATGGATTTAAGCTTCCAGTCACTCAGGAACTCATCCTCACCCTCACGCAGATGCAGGATAATTTCCGTACCGCGCGTTGGCTTTTCGATCACTTCCAGCGTGAAATCGCCCTCGCCTGCCGACTCCCAGCGCACACCATGCTCAGCAGTCAACCCCGCACGGCGTGTGGTCAGCGTGACCTTGTCAGCAATGATAAAAGCTGAGTAGAAGCCCACACCAAACTGGCCAATTAGGTTGGCATCCCGGGCCTGGTCACCGGATAGCTGGGCAAAGAACTCGCGCGTACCGGACTTGGCAATCGTGCCGATATTGTCGATTACTTCCTGACGGTTCATGCCGATGCCGTTGTCGGCTATGGTAACAGTACGTGCAGCCTTATCGAAAGAGATGCGGATTTTCAGCGCGCTGTCATTCTCGAACAGCGCAGCGTCGGACAAAGCCTCAAAACGCAGCTTGTCGGACGCATCGCTGGCATTGGAAATCAGCTCGCGCAGAAAAATCTCCTTGTTGCTGTACAAGGAGTGGATCATCAGCTGTAGCAGCTGCTTGACTTCGGCCTGAAAACCCAGTGTTTCCTTGCTGGCGGCTTCTTTATTGATGGTGTCAGTGGTCATTGTTTTAGCTCTCAAGCTGGTTGTTTAGAATAGGGGTTAATTGGGGGTGTCAGCCAAAAATTCAAGGGCAAATTCAAATGGAAATTCTTGCGAAGCTTGTTCGCAAAATACCTCCCTGGAACTAAGGTTTAAGTAGGAGATTCAGCAGCACTGCGGCGGCGGCCATACCAAATGGTGCAGTAACACAGACCGTGGAGCCATAGCCCGCACAGTTGAGGCCAGACAGGCTTTCGTTTTCCATATCACAAGCAGCATCCGGGCGAATCACCGGCTCGTCGGAACAGATACAGGGAATGCCGAATCTGGCCGAGGCTTTTTTGGCATTGCCTGAGGCTCGCGGAAAACCATGATCGCGCCTCAGGCTATTACGCACTTTGGCCAGCAAGCGGTCACCTGCAACATGGGCCAGGTCAGCAGTTCTGATTCGCGTAGGGTCGAGCCGTCCACCGGCTCCACCAGTCATGACCAGTGGCAACTTGTGGCGCCGACAATGGGCGGCCAGCGCGACCTTGGCGCGCGCATCATCGATGGCATCCAGCACGGCGTCGAAACCGCCTGCCATCATCGTTGCCACATTATCGACTGTGACAAAATCCTCGATCTCATGTACCTGGCAATGCGGATTAATTGCACGTATGCGTTCAGCCATGGCAGTGACCTTGGCCTTACCGAATTCGCCATCCAGGGCATGTAATTGCCGGTTAACGTTGGATTCGGCAATATTGTCGAGGTCAAGCAGCGTAATACGGCCAATCGCGTTGCGTGCCAGCGCCTCCGCCGCCCAGGAACCAACACCGCCAATACCGATGACACAGACATGAGCCGCCTTGAAGCGCGCCAAAGCAGCTTCGCCGTACAAGCGGCGCACACCGCCGAAACGGCGCTCGAGATCGATTGCCTCCATTGAGGACAGGGTGTTTATTTCCATCATCAAGCCGGCAGGCTATCTTTCAACGGGGTTTGCACAAAATTTACCTGCCAGCTTATCCAGCGTCGCGGTCTTGCTGATAGGTGCTGGCGGCTGAGGTTTATCGAAAATATTTTCCATCTTGCCATTGTTCAATTTACTTAACTTGAGCAAAGTAAAAGTTTTATCGCTACAATTGAACACGATAGTGCTGAAGGTTGGTGCCTGATGGTCCAGAGGTACCACCTTGGTCTCCGCCACAAAACGGACGCCATCCTGGCTTAGTTTGATGGAGGCGCGATCAAAATACACCTCGGCGATATTACTTTTACCTATGGATTCCCACTCTGCAGTTTTGGCATCGCTGCCCGTAGCGCAATACTGCTGCTTGAGCTGATCGGGCATAGATGCTGGGCTTATGGGCTCAGCCGGGCGCGGCGTATCAAATTTGGACAGAACATTTTTATCATGCATCTTGATGCCGTGGGTATAGGCAAAGCTATTCAGACGGCAATCAATTTTCATCACCGTGAGCCATGCGCTTGCATCACGCTGAATAACATTAGTCACTATGCTGAAAGTAGATTGATCATCGCCCCACTGCAAACTATCGCGATCAACATAATGTTCACCTGCCTGGCTGGAACCGAGAAATTGCCACTCCTCAGCTTGTACGGGTGCGATGCCAAGCAGACAAGCCAGCAATAATAGCCGCCTCACAGCTTCATTCCTGCGCGTTTTTTTCCAGCACCACGAAGGCCGCAGCTAGCGCTTTTTCATCGCTAATGGATAGATGCTGCTGAAAAATACCCTTTTCATGCAGAAATTCTTGCAGCTCCGGCGCCAGATCGAACACCGGTTTACCGAGATCGTCATGGGTTACGCCGATATTCGAAAAGGTCGCAGGCGCACGCAAGCCCGTACCTAACGCTTTGGCAAAAGCCTCCTTGGCTGCAAAGCGCTTGGCAAGGAAGCGCGCCTGGGTCTGGGATTGAGAATAGGCCAGCCACTCGCGTTCATTGAGAATACGCTGGGCGAAAGCTTCCCCGTAGCGCAGCAAGGATTGCTCAATGCGCGCGACCTCAACAATATCGGTGCCTATGCCATAGATCATTATATTAGCGGCCACAGGCGCCGTCGATTATGAGCGCTTTCATTTCGCGCACGGCATTGTCCCAGCCTACAAACAGGGCATGCGCAATGATGGCATGTCCGATATTGAGCTCTTCAACGCCCGGGATGGCGGCGATCTCTTTCACATTGTGATAATGCAGGCCATGCCCGGCGTTAACAGCCAAACCGATACTGACGCCATGAGCAATGGCTAGCTGGATGCGCCTGAGTTCATGCTGTTTTTCAGCTTCCTGCTCGGCATCCGCATAAGTACCCGTGTGCAATTCAATAACTGGAGCGCCAGCAGCCTTGGCCGCATCAATCTGCTCGAAATCAGGCCCGATGAACAGCGAAACGCGTATGCCTGCGTCACCCAATTTTTTACAAGCATTCTTTACGCCTGCAAAATTTTCCAGCACGTCCAGTCCGCCTTCCGTCGTACGCTCTTCCCGCTTTTCCGGCACGAAGCAGACATCCTGCGGCATGACTGCAAGTGCAATGCCTATCATTTCAGCGGTGACGGCCATTTCCAGGTTCATCTTGGTTTGCAGCAGGCTGCGCAGCGCATAGACATCTGCATCCTGAATATGACGGCGGTCTTCGCGCAGATGCAGAGTGATGCCATCCGCCCCGGATTGCTCCGCACGCAAGGCCGCCTGCACCACGCTGGGATAGCGTGTGCCGCGCGCCTGGCGGATGGTTGCGACGTGATCAATGTTGATGCCCAGCTTAATCATAATAAATCATGCAACCCACGAGCGATTAGCACAGTGTTTTGCGTTCCTCTCATAATGCTTGCAAGTCTATAAGTAGTTGTCTGGTATGCAGGGGCTTATCACCCAAATAATGCGCTAGCAGCACGCGCATCAATTGCTTGCTCTGCTGTTGGGTCTGGAGATCGGAATAATCGTCCTGCGCCATATCCAGCAGGGTTTTACCCGCCAATTGTACTCCGTTCCGCTGTATAGCTTGCATTTGCGGATTGCAGGCGCCGCGCTCGGCCACATAATAATAGGTACGCGCCGCTTCGATGGCAGACTCCCGCTCATCAAACTCAAGTGGCACGGCATAGCCCATTTCCTGAAGCATTTTAAGCTCAAACCGCCTGAGCGTTGTGCCATGCTCTTTGCCTTGCGCCAAGGTGCGTAGTGTTTGTCCGTAATAGTCGAATAAGGCATCATGGGCATCTTCACGTGGCAGTAAGCGCAGCAACAATTCATTGAGGTAAAAGCCGCACATCAATGCCTCGCCCTGCAATAGCAATAAACCCTCGCCCCATTCCAGGCTATGCAGATTGCGCAGTTCTGATTTGCCCGACCAGGCGGATATCAACGGTTGAAAAGATTGCAGCATGCCGCGCATGGCTGAACGTGGACGGCGAGCGCCTTTGGCTACTGCTGCGATGCGACCGAAATCGCGTGTCAGCAGCTCTACGACCAGGCTGGTTTCTTTGAAAGGATAGGTATGCAGGACATAGACAGGCTGGCCATCTTGACGGGCTATGTTGGCCTGACGCGGGTTATTGGCTATCGCCATGGTTCTGCTTTCCAGCCCATAAGCAATTTTCAGCTATTTAAAAATAGAACATGATCACGGCACGCGCACCAAGACCGTACTGATAGCATGGCGAGTGAGGGTAGCAAAGTACACGTTTGATTTAGAAACAGTATTAGTAGCCCAGGCTTTTGAGGGCGCGCTCGTCATCGGCCCAGCCACCCTTGACCTTGACCCAGGTTTCCAGCCATACCTTGCCGCCAAACAGCTTTTCCATGTCCTGCCGTGCCTCGGTGGAGATCTGTTTGAGCTTTTCGCCGCCTTTGCCAATCAGCATGGGCTTTTGGCTTTCCTTATCGACAATGATCGCAGCGTGGATACGACGCAGCTTGCCTTCCACCTCGAATTTCTCAATCTCTACCGCGACTGAGTAGGGAATTTCATCTCCCAGAAAGCGGAACACTTTTTCGCGCAACAGCTCAGCGGCCAGGAAACGTTCATTCTTGTCTGTAAGCTCGTCTTCTCCGTACATAGCGGCTTGCAGCGGCAAGTGTTGCCGAATGGTCGATAGCAGTTCATCCAGATAAAGATTCTTTTTGGCGCTTACCGGCACAATCGCCGCGAACGGAAATTCAGTATCAAAATCCTGGATCAGGGGTAGCAAATTACCTTTGTCCCCCATTAAATCGGCTTTATTGACCACCAATAACACCGGCTTATTTTTAGGCAGCATTTTAAGCACCAGCCTGTCGGCCTCACCCAGATGCATGGGTTCGATGATAAACAATACGACATCAACCTCAGTCAGGACTTGCGTCACGGTTTTATTCAGGCTGCGGTTCAAAGCATTGATATGTTTTTGCTGAAAACCGGGCGTATCAACAAACAGATATTGCGTATTTTCCGTAGTATGTATACCAAGCAAACGGTGGCGCGTAGTCTGCGCCTTACGCGAGGTAATGCTGAGCTTGAGACCGAGGATGTGGTTGAGCAATGTAGATTTACCAACATTGGGACGCCCGACAATGGCTACGGTACCGCAGCGGAAATCATTATCACTATTCATGAATTACCTTTTGATGAGCAAGCTTGTCGTATGCCAACTGGGCCGCCTGCTGTTCAGCCACACGCCGGCTGGCACCTTCACCTTGCGTGCGTATATTTAGTTTCGGGATATAGCATTCGACATGAAAAGTCTGACAATGCGCTTCGCCTTCAGTTGCCAGCACTACATATTCCGGCAAATCCACTTTGCGACCTTGCAGGTATTCTTGCAACAATGATTTAGCGTCCTTGCCGATGGACTTGGGATCCAGATTTTCAAGCAAGGGTGCATAAAGCCTGACCACCAAAGCTTCGGCGGCGGCAAACCCGCCATCGACAAACACTGCGCCGATAATAGCCTCCAAGGCGTCTGCCAGCACTGAAGGCCGGCGCCAACCACCGCTTTTTAGCTCACCTTCGCCTAATTTCAGCGCGTCACCGATATTGAGGTTACGCGCAATTTCGCAAAGTGTAGGCTCTTTTACGAGGTAGGCGCGCAAACGGCTCAGATCGCCTTCTGGCAATTTGGGATAACGCTGGTAAAGCTGATGGGCAACGATAAAATTAAGCACGCCGTCACCCAGAAACTCCAGGCGCTCATTGTTGGTACTGCCATAGCTGCGATGCGTTAACGCCTGAATGAGCAGCGACTCATTCTGGAAATCGTGGGCAATCTGCCTGGCCAGGCCACTATGAGACATTCAGATTATTCAGGAAGCGTTGCTATCTGTAGAGGCATTAAAATCAAGCAGCGCACTGACGTTTGCCACCAATGGCACTACGACCTGATACTGAACGGATACGGTTTGTTTACCGGAACCCTGCTTTGTAATTTCCAGATCACGGCCTTGAACCGCCTTGATGTTATCGATCAATGCGCCTTTATCAAATTCGTCCGCGATGTCTTTTTTGTTCATTTCTGCAAACGAAGGCTCATGTGCAATCTTGGCAATTACTTTTTTCACCGACATGAATTCCAGATAGGCGGGTGTAAGCTTCATGCCAAGCACTGCTACAAACACAATGGCAGCAACAACAAAAACCAAGCCTATGAAAGTTATACCGCGTTGTTTATGCATGCTCTCTCCCTCTAATTGATCGAGTTGCCAATTCTGCCGAAATTATCAAAATTCCACCAGATGAAAAATGCTTTACCTACCAGATTGTTCTCCGGCACGAAACCCCATACCCGGCTATCTTTGCTGTTATCGCGATTATCACCCATTGCAAAATAATGGCCCGCAGGGACTTCTACTTCGCCGTCTATGGTGATGCTGTTGTCTTCAATCAAAATATCATGTTTATGCGCGCCCAGCTGTTCCTTATAGCGCTTGGCGTTCACCATATTCAATCCGGAAGCCACATATTGATAATCGTCAGCAAAACTCACGTCAAGCTTTTGTCCATTAATGTAGAGCTGCTTGTCGCGATAAGCAATCTTGTCGCCCGGCAGTCCGACTACACGCTTGATGTAATCAAGCGAGGGGTCAGGCGGATAGTGGAAAACAAAGACATCGCCACGCTGGGGATGGCCGACCTCAAGGAAAGTATTATTGAGAATAGGCACGCGCAGACCATAGGTAAATTTGTTGACCAGAATAAAGTCACCCGCAAGCAAGGTAGGCATCATCGAACCTGATGGGATCTTGAACGGCTCGGCAACAAACGAGCGTATCAGAAACACCACCAGTATCACCGGGAAAAAGCTTTTGGAATATTCAACCAAGACTGGATCAGTCCTGCCAGCTGCACGCTTTTTGCGCCAGAACAGGCTATCCAGCAACCAGATCAAGCCGGTAATCGCCAAAATAACCAACATAAAAAGTGCAAACATCATTTGTCTTCCACCCTCAAAATTGCCAGGAATGCTTCCTGTGGAATTTCCACATTACCCACCTGCTTCATGCGTTTTTTGCCTTCTTTTTGCTTTTCCAGCAATTTCTTCTTACGCGTGATGTCACCACCATAGCATTTTGCCAGCACATTCTTACGCAGAGCTTTCACCGTTTCGCGCGCGATTATATTGGCGCCTATCGACGCTTGCACCGCCACATCAAACATCTGGCGCGGAATCAGCTCACGCATCTTGGAACACAGCTGGCGCCCACGGTATAGGCTGTTGGCGCGATGCACAATCAACGAGAGCGCATCAACACGCTCGCCATTGACCATGATATCAAGCTTGACCAAGTCGGCTGCACGAAACTCCAGGAACGCATAATCCATGGATGCATAGCCACGTGAGACAGACTTGAGCTTATCAAAGAAATCCAATACCACTTCATTCAGCGGCATCTCGTAGGTCAGCATGACCTGCCGCCCCATGTACTGCATATTGCGCTGGATACCGCGCTTGCCATTACACAGCGTCATCACCGGCCCCACATAGTCCTGCGGCATGAGCAGGTTGGTGGTAATCATGGGCTCACGAATTTCTTCGATACGTGAAGGCTCAGGCAGACGCGATGGATTTTCAATTTGTACGACTTCACCATTTTTCAGCAGCAGCTCGTAAACCACTGTCGGCGCGGTGGTAATCAGATCCATATCGTATTCGCGTTCCAGGCGCTCTTGCACAATTTCCATGTGCAGCAAACCCAGGAAGCCACAGCGGAAGCCGAAACCTAGAGCCGTAGAGTTTTCCGGTTCATACTGCAAGGATGCATCATTGAGCTGCAACTTTTCCAATGCGGTGCGCAAGGCTTCAAACTGGTTCGACTCGACAGGATATAAACCGGCAAATACCTGAGGCTGGACCTCCTTGAAACCAGGCAACGCTTCACTAGCAGGCTTGGCTTCCAGCGTAACGGTATCGCCAACTTTGGCGCTGGTCAGCTCCTTAATGCCGGCAATAATAAAACCTACCTCACCGGCAGACAGTGATTCCTTTGCCTGGGATTTTGGCGTAAAGATACCGACCTGCTCGCAAAGATGTACAGCCTTGGTCGCCATCATCTTGATTTTATCTTTGGGTCTTAAAATGCCGTCCACCACGCGCACCAGCATGACTACGCCAACATAATTATCAAACCAGGAGTCGATGATGAGCGCCTTCAGAGGCTTGGTAACATCACCTTTCGGCGCTGGCACGCGTGCCACAACCGCTTCCAGCACATCGCGCACGCCTTCGCCCGTCTTGGCGGAACAGCGCACGGCATCGGTGGCTTCCACACCGATCACGTCTTCGATTTCCTGAATCACGCGGTCCGGATCGGCTGAAGGCAAGTCAATTTTATTCAGCACTGCGGTAACTTCGACACCCAGATCAATCGCTGTGTAGCAATTGGCTACACTTTGCGCCTCAACACCCTGCGAGGCATCGACCACCAGCAATGCACCTTCGCAAGCTGATAATGAGCGGCTTACTTCATAGGAGAAATCGACATGACCTGGAGTATCAATAAGATTGAGCTGATACATTTCGCCGCTAAGCGCCTGGTAATGCAGGGCAACAGTTTGCGCCTTGATGGTAATGCCGCGCTCACGCTCCAGATCCATGGAGTCCAACACTTGTGCCTCCATCTCACGGTCGGATAAGCCGCCGCAAAACTGGATGATGCGGTCTGCCAAGGTAGATTTACCGTGATCGATATGGGCAATAATGGAGAAGTTACGAATATTTTTCATGGATGGGGTCAATGGACAAGCTAATAACAAGGGCGCCGAAGCGCCCTGTTGTATAAGACTATTTGAGTACGGATTTTACAGTAAACGCGCCGTGTCCGCACCTTTAGTCTCAGCTATTTACTGTTACCTACCGTGACCGGGACATAGAGCGTGCTATCCCCGCGCATTACCCGCAGCGCCACAATTTTACCGCTGGCTACGGCGGTAATCTGCTTATTGAACTGCTCGAGATTTTGCACCTCACTGTTATTCAGACCCAGCACCACATCGCCACGACGTATCCCTGCCTGTGCCGCGGGGCCTTGTGCCTCCAGCACCAGCAATCCATTTTTGCCATTCAATTGCTTTTTCTGCTGAGGTGTCAGCTCGCGCAACACCAATCCGATGCGGTTGGTTTCTGGCTTAGCCGGGCCTTTGGAACTGACCACTGGCTCATCCTTACTGACGGGCATTTCACCGATTGTTATATTCAGCATGCGGCTCGCGCCTTTACGCAGTATTTCAACCGGAACAGCTTTTCCTGGTTTGGTAGCACCAACTGCACGCGGCAGGTCGGATGAGGTAGCGACTGTTTTACCATCAAATTTTACAATCACGTCGCCCGCTTCCAAACCGCCCTTTTCTGCAGGGCTACCCTTTTCCACACCAGCCACCAGAGCGCCATTGGTATTCTTCATACCGAAAGATTCCGCGAGATCCTTGGTCATTTCCTGAATACCAATACCCAACCAGCCACGGGTGACTTTGCCAGTGGCTTTAAGCTGGTTGGAAACTTCGATAGCCACATCAATTGGAATGGCAAATGACAGGCCCATGTAACCACCGGTGCGACTATATATCTGGGAGTTAATACCGACCACTTCCCCCTTCAGGTTAAATAGTGGCCCCCCAGAATTACCTGGATTAATAGCCACATCAGTCTGGATGAAAGGCACAAAATTCTCTTGTGGCAAGGCACGGCCCTTGGCACTGACAATGCCTGCCGTAATGGTATTTTCGAGCCCGAATGGCGAGCCGATCGCGGCTACCCATTCACCCACTTTAAGCTGGCCGGGGTCGCCTACCGTGACTTTGGGCAGGCCACTAGCTGCAATCTTGAGCAGAGCAACATCTGTACGGCGATCCGCGCCTATGATCTTGGCTTTAAATTCGCGCTTGTCTGACAGTTTAACAATGACTTCGTTTGCCTCATCAACTACGTGCGCATTGGTCAGGACATAGCCATCACTACTAAGAATAAAACCGGAACCCAGTGATTGGGACTTATAGTCTTGCTCTGGCGCACCTTGGCCACCCGGGACTCCAGGAATACCAAACCGGCGGAAAAATTCACCCAGCGCCTCATCGTCTGGCATGCCAGGGAATGGCATGCCCATATTAGCGCCACCACCGTGCATCACCTGCGTGACACTGATATTTACTACTGCCGCGCCCTGTTTTTCTGCCAGCTCGGTAAAATCTGGTAAATCTCTGGAAAATGCAGTTCCGGCAAAAGAAAAACATATTACGGAAACCGCAATCAGCTTTTTGATCATTTATTCACCTCATTCACATTTCAATTTAATCATGCCGTTATCTCCAGCACGTAAAATTACCGGGCGATAACGCGCATCCAAACCACGTCCAGCAGTATGTGCTTTAACCCACAGCAAGCCGAATACCAGGCCAATAACGGCGCCGATGACAGCATTGCGGTCAGCATGACCTGAGGCTTCGCCGGCAAAAAGACCAGCTGCAAGCAGCGCACCAGCAAGCATAGCCAAAAGCGGAATACCGTAAACAGTCATTGAGCTCGTGAGCAGCGCCTGCTCTTCAATGCCTACAATTACGCTATCACCGATTTTTGCATTAATTTGATTGACTGCTTTGAAAATATTGGGTTTGTGGCCAAACAGCCTGCCCCATATGGAAATACCGCAACCGCGACTCTGACCGCAAAGACCACAGGGGGTGCGGCGTACAATTTCCAGCATTGCAGCATCATTATCGATATCAACAACTATGGCGTGTTCTTCAATCATATGGATTATTTCTTAAAACTGACGGCACTGGCAATTTGTGAAACGGTGGTTTCAGGCACTTCACCTACCACCATAATTTGATGCCCGTCTACGATGGCTGCGTAGAAGTTTGTGGCGCCCATTGTGGTGTGCCCGGTCTTTGGGCGCATACCCTTGGATAAAGGCTCAATAAAAAGAGAAACCGCAGCGAGCCCATCTGAAAAAACCAGGTGGGTCACGGGGGCCGACTTGCCTGGCACCATACGTGTTACCTGGTCTATTTTACGAAACCCGGCAGGCAGCTGGCTGACTGTCCAATCATCTACAGCCAGTGTAGAGTCGGTTGGCGCAGTTTCTTCCATGATGTAATCCTTGTCAGGATCCACATCAGGATGAAACCAGTCCATGTTTTGTGTGTTTAGCAAAGTCAGCTGGTTAAAGGCCATCTGCTCCATGGGTTCATTACGTGCATTGATCGTCACGGATTTAAGCAGCAAACCGTATTCGCGATCTGCCCAGAATTTATAGCCATAGCGATAGCGATCACGGGGATTAAGAAAAACCACTTGGCCATCCCGCCCGCCTATGCGTTCCTGCCCGCCGATACGGGCTTGATAACAGAGTTTAATAACATCCATATTGGCTGGAAGTAGCGCAGGGAAGAGGTTTTTACCATGCCGCTTTTCAATGATGACTTTTTCGTTGCGCGGACTAAAAATGACGACATCGCTACCTTGGCTTAAGGCTTCGCGCGGAGAACCATCCAGCACCACGACATGAGCATATTCACCCTGCCCGTAGTTCATATGGGTAATTTGTACTGCTTTTGCATTCGGGCCAGCCTGATAGACAAATACCCCTTTATAGCTGAGCTCTCTAGCTGCGCGCGCTGCTTTTTGCAGCACCAGCCATGGGTCATCAACCGCGTCCTGCCCTGCAAACGCAAATGAAAGTTGGCATGCCAGCAAGCAAGCCAGCAGAACACGTTTCATTAGTTACCGCTTTCTGAATAACCAACTGGCTGAATGTAATAGGCTGAGTTGGTAGGGGCTAATGCTTGATGTGCCAGGAGATATTCTGAAGGAAGATTTTGTGCAATTTCCACAGGGGCAATATCGTTACCGGTTTCAACTTGCTGTTGTAAGACCATCCAACTCACGAACAGCACCGCAGCTACCGAAGCTGCAATTGACCATAAGGCTGGTGTTTTGATAAATGGTTTTTTGGTGCGAGGTGCCAATACGGTAGGTTCTGACTCCAGCTCTTGCATCAGACGCTGCTTAAAGTCCAGCTTGAACACCGGGTTGCCACGCATGGCATCCCCGATCAAATGGTAGGTTGCCCAACACTCACTCAATTCGCCGTCAGCTTTTGCTGCAGTAAACACATACTCCGAGCTTTCTAGCGCCAGTTCGTCATCCATCAGCGCTGAAATTTGATCTTTCATTTCCATCTCCTGTGCTACCACCGTTTATCTTGCGGGGTGTCCAATAAGGGGCGTAGCTTCTGTGCTATGGTTTCGCGCGCTCTAAAGATACGCGAACGCACCGTACCGATCGGGCAGTTCATCAAAGTTGCAATCTCTTCGTAGCTCAGCCCTTCAATTTCACGCAGGGTAATTGCTGTGCGCAATTCCTCAGGTAAAGAAGCCACTGTGTCATTAACAGTTTGGGCAATTTGCTTACCCATGAGTTCAGTTTCCGGTGTATCCATGGTGCGCAACTCATTACCGTCCTCAAAGTTTTCTGCATCTTCGATCTCGATTTCAGTTGTCACCTGTGGCCTGCGTCCCATGGCTACCAAGTAGTTTTTAGCCGTATTAATGCCGATACGATACAGCCATGTGTAAAACGCACTGTCCCCACGGAAGTTGGGCAACGCACGATAGGCCTTGATAAAGGACTCCTGCACCACATCTTCAACTTCCGCCGGATCACGAATCAGGCGTGACAGCAAGCGGCCCAATTTACGCTGGTATTTTTCCACCAGCATGCCAAAGGCCTGCTTGTCGCCGCGCTGCGCGCGCTCGACCAATTCCTGATCTATTTCACGGTTACCCACTGTCGGGTTGCCACCCATAGCGGCTGTACTCCCTGCCTGCGTTTTTTTAACAGTCGCAGTATACCCTTGCATCGTTGTATCTACGAAACTCAGGCGCGAAAACCCTTCCACACTCTTTATATGTATCATCACGTGTCTCCCAGCGCTGTCTTGACTAGCTTACATCTCAAGACAGCGCTAAACTCGCGAAAGTTCACCCACGTAGATTACTCATGCAGCAATACGACGTACTTATTATTGGCAGCGGTCTCGCCGGCCTCACGCTTGCACTTAAAGTTGCAGCAAATAAAAAGGTTTGCCTAGTTAGCAAACGCGGCCTGAATGACAGCTCAAGCAACTGGGCACAGGGCGGTATTGCTGCTGTGCTTACGGATGATGATTCAATTGAAGCCCATATCCAGGACACCTTGATTGCGGGCGCAGGCCTGTGCGATGCCGAAGTCACGCGACTGGTAGCCAAGCACGGTCGCGAAACCGTCGAGTGGCTAATTGAGGAAGGCGTGCCTTTTACGCGAGAAGACGACGATAGTGGCTATCATTTGACGCGTGAAGGAGGCCATAGCCATAGACGCATTATTCATGCAGCCGACGCCACCGGGCATGCAGTACAAAAAACCCTTGCTGAAAAAGTGCGTAGTCATCCGAACATCACTGTGCTGGAAGACCATATCGCAGTTGATTTGATTACCTCACGCAAAGTAAAAATCGAAGGTAGCGAATGTTTAGGGGCTTATGTACTCGACAACAACTCCGGCACGGTACTGACCATAGGTGCACAACAAACCGTGCTGGCTACGGGCGGTACCGGCAAAGTCTATCTGTACACGACCAACCCTGATGTGAGCACTGGCGATGGCGTCGCCATGGCATGGCGCGCGGGCTGCCGCGTGGCCAATATGGAATTTATTCAGTTCCATCCCACCTGTCTCTATCATCCGCAAGCCAAATCATTCCTGATTACCGAAGCCGTGCGCGGTGAAGGCGGTTTGCTGAAACTGCCCGATGGCACCCGTTTCATGCCCTTGCACGATGAGCGTGCTGAATTGGCACCACGCGATGTCGTGGCGCGCGCTATCGACTTTGAAATGAAAAAACGCGGGATCGATTGCGTCTATCTGGATATCTCACACCAGCCGGCCGATTTTGTTCTGTCACACTTTCCCACTATTTACCGGCGCTGTTTGGAGCTGGGTATCGACATCACGCGCCAGCCCATCCCGGTAGTGCCAGCAGCGCATTACAGCTGCGGCGGCATCATGACCGATCATATTGGTCGCAGCGACTTACCCCGTCTTTATGCCATCGGCGAGACCGCCTGTACTGGTCTGCATGGCGCCAACCGTCTAGCGAGCAATTCACTGCTGGAATGCCTGGTTTTTGGCCAGGCTGCCGCGCAGGATATTCTGGCGCAAGCAGCCAAACCCGCCGTCAAGCTGCCAGACTGGGATGAAAGCCGCGTGACCGATGCCGATGAAGAAATCATCATCACCCACAACTGGAACGAATTGCGACGCTTCATGTGGAACTACGTGGGGATTGTGCGTACCAGTAAACGCCTGACGCGCGCGCTGCACCGCATCCACATGTTGCGGGACGAAGTGCATGAGTTCTACAGTAATTTCCGTATCAGCAATAACCTGATCGAGCTGCGCAACTTGTTGCAGGTAGCCGAGCTCATCGTCAAAAGCGCAATGGAGCGCCACGAAAGTCGTGGCCTGCATTACAGCAAGGATTACCCGGACATTCTGCCAGAAGCTGTGCCTACCGTACTCGAGCCTTCAAATTACTATAGCCTTCTGGATCGACATCACGGCCAGCAGCATCACCATTAAGTTAGCATCGCATGAGTAATAAGTTTGCACGTAATCATGGCGTTATCTATGGTCTATGCGCTTCCGCTTTGTTATTGGGTATATGGTCGGTAGGTATTGAGCCGCGTTGGGTGGCTCAACGGCAAATAAATTCCGCGGTACCGCAGGCATCTAATCTTCCG
>JBDTOX010000104.1:0-27730 GCA_039933015.1 Methylophilaceae bacterium | reverse complement strand
GCAATAATCATGTTGCTGATAGCGCCGGGACCAGCCAGCAGTGGAATGCTGAGCGGCACGATGGCAATGACCTGGCGGTCGGCCACTTCTTGCGCTTCCTCAGGCGTTTGCCGCGCGTAGCTTTGCTTGCCATGCATCATGGATATTGCAATGAGCATGAGTAAAATACCGCCTCCAACCTGAAAGGACGGAATGCTGATACTGAAGAATTCGAGAATGCGGTCACCAAAAAAAGCCGATGAGACGAGTACAAGAAATACTGTTAAAGCCGCTGTTTTGGCTGTATGCGCACGATCTTGCGCGGACCATCCATCAGTTGCGCTGACAAAGATAGGTACGGTGCCGATCGGATTAACAATGGCAAAGAGTGCGATGCCGATTTTGAATAAATAAGCCCATTCAGTCATGATGCCAATTGGCCTTTTCCGGGTTAAATGCGATGTGCGGACTGAAAACTGTCCTGTGATGGTTGAAGCCCGGTTTAGTTATTATTAATGCCCTGTTAGTATTCAAGCCTGTATTGCAAACCCCAAGCCTACAAACTGAAAAACTCGAAGTGATCCGATGAGCAAAGTATTAATTCCACTAGCACCAGGCTGTGAAGAGCTGGAAGCCGTAACAATTATAGACATTTTACGCCGAGCGGGTGTCGATGTCATGACGGCTGGTCTGGCGCGTGGTTCCGTGCGCTGTAGCCGCGGTACCGTACTGGTTCCAGATGCATTGCTGGACGATGTGCTGAAGCAGGCGCCAGTATTCGACATGATCGTGCTGCCTGGTGGCATGCCTGGTGCCGAGCACCTGAAGCAGGATGTACGGGTCATTAGCCTGCTGAAAACCATGGCAGCGCAGGGCCGGTATATCGCGGCTATTTGCGCCGCCCCGATGGCATTGCATGCAGCGGGCTTGCTACAAGACAAGAATGCTACCAGTTTCCCGGGTGTGCTCGACCAGCTCTCAGGTACACATCACTACCGTACCGATGCTGTGGTAATAGACGGAAAAACTATTACTTCGCGCGGCCCCGGCACTGCGATGGATTTTGCCTTGGTTCTGGTTGAGCTGCTTTGCGGCAAAGCCAAGCGCGATGCAGTTGAAGCTGCATTGCAGCGGCCCTGAGAAGACGCCATTGATGCCGCGTATTTATTTAGCCTCACGTTCACCGCGCCGTGCGGAGCTATTGCAGCAAATCGGTATTGATTATCTGGTATGGCCTTCGGACGTTGACGAATCCTTACTGGCAGACGAGTTGCCCGAGGATTATGTAGTGCGTCTGGCAAGTACCAAAGTGCGCGTCTGTCTGACCAGCCTTGCGGCGGCGGATTTGGCCATGCTGCCTATCCTTGCCGCAGATACCACGGTTTGTGTCGATGGGATGATACTGGGCAAGCCCGAAAGCGATGAAGAGGCGCGTACCATGCTTGCCAGCATGTCAGGCCGCTGGCATGAGGTGCATACGGGCCTGGCGCTGGCATCGGCACATGGCATTGAAACTGCGCTATCCACTACGCGTGTGGAACTGGCGGTATTGTCGGCCGCGGATATTGCCGCTTATATCGCTACTGGCGAACCGCATGACAAGGCCGGGGCTTATGGCATTCAAGGCCTGGCAGGTACTTTTATTCGACGTATAGAAGGTAGCTACTCCGGAGTGATGGGCTTGCCCATTTTTGAAACTGCAACTTTACTTAAAAAAGCTGGGATCAGGGTGTTATGAAGCAAAGCGTAACGAGCGAAGAAATACTGATTAATGTAGCACCGCAAGAAACTCGTGTCGCCATCATGGATCAGGGGGTGCTGCAGGAACTGCACATTGAGCGTAATGCTTCGCTGGGTCTTGTCGGCAATATTTATCGCGGTAGGGTGTGCCGTGTTTTACCCGGCATGCAGTCGGCATTTGTGGAAATCGGGCTGCAACGTGCGGCATTCCTGCATGTAGCGGATATTCTCGAATGCACGAGCGCCGACAAGGAGAAAACCATACAGGAGGTGCTGCATGAAGGTCAGCCTCTCATGGTGCAGGTGATCAAGGAACCGATTGGTACCAAGGGCGCGCGGTTGACAACGCAAATCAGTATAGCCGGGCGTTTTCTGGTCTATCTGCCGCAACAACATCATATCGGCGTTTCCCAGCGCATAGAGGATGAAGCCGAGCGTGAATTGTTGCGTGACCGCTTGGTCAAGCTGTTGCCGGAGGACAGGCAGGGCGGCTATATCATCCGCACCATGTCAGAAACCGCGACAGATGCCGAATTACTGGCGGACATAGATTATTTGCAAAAAGTCTGGAGCAATATCCAGGCAGCGAGCCACGGCGCCGCAGAGCGGTCGCTGGTATTCCAGGATTTAAGCCTGCCCATGCGTGTACTGCGTGATGTGGTAAATGAAGAAACTGAACGTATTCTTGTGGATTCACGCGAAACCTATCAGAAATTGCTGGAGTTTGCCAAATACTATACGGTAGGTGCAGTGAAACGGCTGGAGCATTATCAGGGCGAGCGGCCTTTGTTTGACATGTATAACGTGGAAAACGAAATTGCAAAAGCCATGTCGCGCAAGGTGGAACTTAAATCTGGAGGCTACCTGATTTTTGACCAGACGGAAGCACTGACCACTGTAGATGTGAATACGGGCGGTTTTGTCAGTGGTCGCAGCTTGTCGGACACTATTTTCAAGACCAACCTGGAAGCCTCGCAATGTATCACGCGTCAGCTCAGAGTGCGCAACCTTGGCGGTATTATTATCATTGATTTTATCGATATGGATAAAGACGAACAGCGCGTGGCTGTGCTCGAAGAACTGAAGAAAGGTGTGGCTAAAGACCGGGCGCGCATCGGCATCAGCGGGTTTTCAGCGCTGGGCCTGGTGGAAATGACCCGTAAGCGTACGCGTGAAAGCCTTGCCCATATCCTCTGCGAGCAATGTCCCGCATGCCAAGGCCGCGGTGAGCTGAAAACAGCACAAACGGTGTGTTACGAAATTTTGCGCGAATTATTGCGTCATGCACGACAATTCAGTGCACGTGAATTTCGCGTACGGGCATCACAAAAAGTGATCGATCTGCTGCTGGATGAGGAGTCGCAGAGCCTTGCCAATTTATCCGATTTTATCGGTAAGCCAGTTTCATTACAGGTGGAAGGTCAGTATTCGCAGGAGGCCTTTGATATAGTTTTGATGTAAGGCACTCAGCAGACGTTGTCAGGTGAGTAACCTGTAAGCTTATTGCATAGTGGCTGATGGCGCCGGTTTGGCCGCTTTCATGAGTCGCAATAGCATCTGGTCCAACGCAATGCTCTGACTATGTAGGGTGGCCAACTCATTTTCCAGTTGGGTCATGTTGGTTTCCAGCGCATGCAGATTTTCATGCACTTGCATAAGTGTTTCTGTACGCATTCCCTAATGCGGCTTTATGTTCTGACATTTGCAGTTTCAAGGGCCCTAAGACGTTTTGTAACCACAGCTGGCTGTCCTTGCGCGTTTGTTCAAAGATGGCTTGTACCTGCCCACCCAGGCTGAGAAAAAATTTGCGTATCAAAAAATGTTTCTCGGTCATCATGTTGACTGGGTTGGCACAGAATTCCGAGGTGATTTTCTCGAGTGTGTGCATGTTGCTTATGAAATTTCCGATCTCTAAACGAGGTGGCTTACGCGCTTCAAAGCCATGTTGTTTCTGGAATAACAGGTAAAGTTCACCTGCCCATTTATTAATGACATGACTCTGTCGCGTGATTTCTTCGGCGAGTTCTGAGGTTTGTTTGATCAAATCTATGAAATCTCCCACCGCTATGCCTCTTGAGAGGCCGCGGGGGTTTCACGTTTCAACGGCCAGTGCGCAGGGATATTGCTATCCAAACGGCTTACCTCGGTCTCCACGCACGTAGGCTGTGAAATACAGCCGGTTCGAGAGCTTTCCGCCCCTACCTTGATACGGGTTATAGCACACCGCTTCTTCTCCTTCTTCCCGTAGTTGCCTGACAGCAGCAACTTGACCCCACGCATGGCGAGCACCTTGCCCGCGTTGCAGTCAGCGTTATCGGTATAGCCGCAGCTTAAGCAGACGAACAGGCTTTGAGTTTGCCGGTTGTCCTGGTGAACGTGTCCGCATGCGGAACATTCCTGCGAAGAATATTGGGGTGGACATCGACACAGAGCTTTCCCCTGCGTCGCGCCTTGTACTGCAAATACGTTTTCGTTTGTCCCCACGACGAAGCGAGGATATTGCGGTTAAGCCCTGCCTTCTGTCGGACGTACTTGCCGGGTGCTTCCATTGTGCCTTTTGCGCTGGCGGTCATGTTCTTGACCTTGAGTGCCTCGAACACGAACAGGCTGTATTCTGGGTCGGATGCTAGCTTGCAGCTTGCCTGATGAGCCACCTCACGGCGCACGTCGGCAGCATAACGCTGATGACCTGCCACACGTCGTTTCGCCTTGGTCCAACGGCCTGATCCTTTGATGCGCCGCGCCTGCTTGCGATGCCAGCGCTTCTTGTGGTGGTCTTGTGTTGCCAGGCGTTTTTTCTGGATAGGCGAGAAATCGAACTCTTGTCCGTCGCTGCCGGCCAGCGGAATCGTGACACCCCGATCCAGCCCTACCGTTTTGCTGCGCAACTCTGTTTCGCTGAAACTCATCAGCCATGCAACGGTTTCTTTCTCAGACGGTTCGGGGATGTTGTCATCGTAGTTGAATGAAACGCACCAGTGTCCGGCATTGATGCTGATATGGATGGATGCGGGAAGCCCATAAGGCTTGTGTGCGGTGAAGGCCAGCACACCCACCGGATGCTTTTTGGTGCCGACCTGCAATTGATACGAAAACTCACCTGTTGCCTTGTTGGTGACGGGCACGAACTCAAACAACTCGCTGGTGAGCCATACAGCTTGTTTGCCATGGTTCTTATGCACCACCGGGCGTCCGACCAGCTTCGAGAAGAAGCGGCTGTAGGCTTGTTTCCACTTGACGGCACCATTGCGCAACACCACGCTCGGCACATCCGACAGCCAGGGCGTGAGTTCTGTTTTGAATTGGGCGTACTGCTGGTCTATCGGCGCGAACTGTCCTGCATGCTGCAATGACTTTCTGGCGTAACGACGAAAATACTGGTCTTCGCGCACCTTGGCGTTGTAGATGTAACGCTGGTGTCCAATCCACTAGAGCAAGATTTGCTCTTGGGTCTTGGTCGGGTAGCAGCGAAATTTAGTCCCTATTTGCATAGGGTTTATTATATACTGGTCGCATTATGGAAACAATAAATAAATCAAGTTCTAACGCTGTTTATTCGCTTAGGTTACATATCGTTTTTGTGACGAAATACCGAAGGAAAACCATCACGCCGGAAATTCTCAGTTACCTTGAAACGACCTTTGCTGAAATCCTCAAGGGTTGGCGTTGCGCCTTGATTGAGTTCGGCGGGGAACCTGACCATGTGCATCTGCTGGCAGAAATCCATCCTGCCCTGGATATTTCCAATCTGATTAACAATCTCAAATCCGCCAGTTCCATGCGCGCTAGAAATCGGTACACCGATCACCTGAGACAGTTCTACTCGAAACCCGTTTTCTGGCACCGCGCCTACTATGTCGGAAGCGTAGGCAACGCAAGTCTGGAAACAGTACAGAAGTACATCGAGCAGCAAGGAACCAAGGAAAAACCCCGCAAACCAAAATCTAACCCGTCCGCTTGACCCCCTGCTGGTGCAGGGCTGGTGTGGAATTCACCTAGCAAGGGGAATGCGCGGACAAATGTTCAGCCAGGAATGCGGTTTGCATTGGGTTATAGCTGCTTAGGGCTGGCTTCAGGCATTACACAAGTAAAATTAAAATAACTTCAGAAATTGTTGTTCTAACGGCGTCACTACCAGTATCAGCAATAATTCGGCGCCGATAAAAACCACCAGAGGACTTAGATCAAGCCCGCCCGCGGTGGGGATGCGATTGCGTAAAGGCTTGAGCAGAGGTTGCGTCAAGGCATCAAGTACGGGAGTGATCAGCGTGTGAGGACTCATCCAGCTTAAAATGGCTTGCAGCAGCACGGCGTAAAGAAAAATATAAATGCTTAGCTTGAGCAGTCCTATCATGGCCAAACCCAGCAAGGCTAGCCAGATCTGGCTTCCAGCAACAAACAGGGGAAAATCGCTTAACCACAGCGTACCTAATTGCAGCAGTAACTGGGCAACAAAAGCCAGGATGAGTGTCGCAAAATCCAGGCCACCCCAGCCAGGAACCAAGCGCCGAAGCGGTTTTACAGCAAAGTTGGTGAGGGTAACCACGGCTTGTGAGACCGGGTTTTTAAAAGGTGCGCCAGTGAGCTGCAGGTAAAAGCGCAGCAGTACTGCCAGCGTAAACAAGCCTAGGATAGTGTGCAGCAGGAATTGCAGGGCATTGGTAATCATGGTGCTTATTCTTTCTTCAATTAATCTTTACCTAGCAAATCGCCTAATTCTTGTGAGCGGTCCGCTGCTGCCTTAGCGGCTTTTATAATGGCGGATTTTACTCCAGCCGCTTCCAAAGTAAGCAAGGCGCGTTCTGTGGTACCGCCTTTGGAGGTGACTTGTGTACGCAATGTTTCAGGGCTTTCTGCGCTTTGCATGGCAAGCTGGCTCGCGCCTGAAAACGTATGCAGGCTCAGTAACCTTGCCTGCTCCATAGATAGCCCCAGTTCAGCCGCTGCCTGTTGCATGGCCTCAATAAAATAAAACACATAAGCTGGACCACTGCCGGATATGGCAGTCACCGCATCCATCTTGGCCTCGTCATCCAGCCACAGTATCTGGCCGACAGCACTTAGGATGGTGCTTGCCTGTTCATGCTGGACAGATGTTACAGCAGGCAAGGCATAGAGTGCGGAAATGCCTGTCTGTATTTGTGCCGGCGTGTTGGGCATGACCCGTACTATTGCCTGGTAGCCGCCCATCCAGCGGGCAAGATCCTGGCTGCGGATGCCAGCAGCAATCGAAATTACCAGCTGGTTTTGCAGCAGGCTGCCGAGAAAAATTGATAAGTCACGCAATTGTTGCGGCTTAACTGCTAGGACGATGACATCAACATTGCTCATGCTGGGCAATTGTTCCGTCGACTTGATGCCGAAATCCGCCTCTAGCTGCGCACGTTTCCTAGCGTCCGGCTCAATGACATGGATATCCGCCATGCTAAAGCCATTGGTCTTAAGCCCGCCAATCAAGGCGCGCGCCATATTGCCGCCCCCAATAAAACTAATTTTCATTTTATGCACTGCCTAATTATTTTTAAGTAAGTTTGTTTAAGTAAGTGATGTTTTTAATGGGCCAGATGGTCTGGCACCAAAAATTGCTGAACCCACGCGTACGATTGTCGCACCCTCGGCAATGGCCGCGGGAAAGTCTTCTGACATGCCCATGGATAGTGTATCCAGCGCAAAGCCATCCCCACGTAATGTTTCGTATAGTTCGCGTACCATTCTAAACTGCTTGCGTTGCATTTCAATCTCGGGCGTAGCAACGGGGATGGCCATCAAGCCACGTAATTGCAGATGCGGCAGTGTTGCGATAGCCCCAGCCAGCGCATGGAGCTCTGCTGGCAAAACACCACTTTTGCTCGCCTCATTACTCACGTTTACCTGGATGCATATTTGCAATGGCGGCAGATGGCTTGGTCGCGCTGCATTCAGGCGCTCTGCAATTTTTAGCCTGTCCACGCCATGTACCCATGTAAAGTGCTGGGCAATGGCTTGTGTCTTGTTGCTTTGAATCGGGCCGATGAAATGCCATTCGATGGCCAGGTCTGTCAGTTTGGCCTGCTTGTCCAGGGCTTCCTGCAGATAGTTTTCGCCAAACAGTCGCTGGCTCGCGAAGTATGCATCCCGCACTGTCGCGGCCGAGTGTGCTTTGCTTACCGCCAGCAGTGCGACTTCGCCCAACTGTCGCCCAGCATCGGTCTCGGCGATGTGAATGCGCGCTTGCACAGCTTGCAAGCGCTCGACAATTGTGGTCATAATCTGCGGAGTATTCATTGCCAAAAATTATAACAGGAGCTCTCCGTGGATATTTCGGATTTACTGGCGTTTTCGGTCAAAAACAAGGCTTCCGACTTACATCTATCGGCGGGCTTGCCGCCCATGATTCGTGTGCATGGTGATGTGCGTAAGATTAACCTGCCAGCCATGGATCACAGTCAGGTACACGACATGGTGTATGACATCATGAACGATGGTCAGCGCAAAGTGTATGAAGAAACTCTGGAATGCGACTTTTCGTTTGAAATTCCTAACCTGGCACGCTTCCGCGTTAACGCCTTTAATCAGAATCGCGGCTCAGGCGCAGTTTTTCGTACCATTCCTTCCAAGATTCTGTCGCTGGAGCAACTCAACTGCCCGCCGATTTTTAAAGATATCGCCGACACGCCTCGAGGCATCGTGCTGGTTACCGGTCCAACGGGATCGGGCAAATCCACTACGCTGGCAGCCATGGTCGATTATGTTAACGAGAACGAGTTCGGCCATATTCTGACTGTTGAAGACCCCATCGAATTTGTGCATCAATCCAAAAAGTGCCTGATCAACCAGCGCGAAGTCGGCCCGCATACTTTATCTTTCGCTAATGCGCTGCGTTCGGCTTTGCGTGAGGATCCCGATGTGATTCTGGTGGGTGAAATGCGCGATCTGGAGACCATACGCCTGGCGTTGACCGCCGCAGAAACAGGCCATTTGGTGTTCGGCACGCTACACACCAGTTCTGCTGCCAAAACGGTTGACCGTATTGTTGACGTGTTTCCTGCGGCGGAAAAGGAAATGGTGCGCTCCATGCTCTCTGAGTCGCTGCGCGCAGTGATCTCGCAAACGCTATGCAAGACTAAAGATGAGCAAGGCCGGGTAGCTGCCCATGAAATCATGATAGGTACGCCAGCCATACGTAATCTTATTCGCGAAAACAAGATTGCGCAGATGTATTCTTCGATTCAGACTGGTCAGAATGTCGGTATGCAGACTCTTGATCAAAATCTGAAAGAGCTGGTTCAGCGCAATGTCATTTCCCTGGCTGAAGCACGCGGGAAAGCCGCTAATAAAGATACGTTTGGCGGCTAATGACGCTGCCAATTTGCTTAACTAATCAAGGTTTACAACTTAGGGTTTAACCATGGATCAAGGTCAGGCAGAAAAATTTGTATTTGATTTGTTGCGTTTGATGCAGGCAAAAAAAGCATCAGACCTTTTCATTACCACCGGCTTTCCACCTGCCATGAAAATCGACGGCAAGCTGACACCCATGACTAACCAGTCGCTCACCGCGCAGCAGGCCAAGGAAATTGCGCGCTCTATCATGAACGACAAACAGGCCTCTGAATTTGATGCCACGCATGAATGTAACTTTGCCATCGGCATCCCCAATGTGGCCCGGTTTCGCGTGAATGCTTTTGTGCAGCGCGGTTCCACTGGTCTGGTATTCCGTACCATTACCACCAAGATCCCTAAATTTGAAGAACTGGGCCTGCCGGAAGTGCTGAAAGAAATTGCCATGACCAAGCGTGGGCTGGTTATTTTTGTCGGCGGCACCGGATCTGGTAAATCTACCTCACTCGCCGCCATGATTGGCCACCGCAACGAAAATAGCTATGGCCATATCATCTCGATTGAAGACCCAGTCGAGTTTGTGCATGAGCATGAAAACTGCATCATTACCCAGCGTGAAGTCGGTGTGGATACGGATAGCTGGTATGCTGCGCTGAAAAATACCCTGCGTCAGGCACCGGACGTCATCATGATTGGTGAGATACGAGATCGTGAGACCATGGATTACGCCGTTGCCTTTGCCGAAACCGGTCACCTGTGCCTAGCCACCCTGCATGCCAACAGTACCAACCAGGCGCTGGACCGTATTATCAACTTTTTCCCAGAAGAGCGCCGTCATCAGCTATTAATGGATTTGTCGCTCAACGTGCGTGCGTTTATCTCGCAGCGCTTGATTCCAAAAAAAGATAGCAAGGGCCGTGTAGCAGCCATGGAAATCATGATCAATTCGCCGCTGATTTCTGACCTGATCTTTAAGGGGGAGGTGCTTGAGATCAAGGAAATCATCGCCAAATCCCGCGAGATGGGGATGCAGACTTTTGATCAGGCTTTGTTTGATTTGTATGAGGCAGACGAAATCACTTACGAAGATGCGCTGCGCAATGCCGATTCTGTTAATGACATTCGCCTCAAAATCAAGCTTACAGGCAGGGGCGCACATGACAAGAATTTGTCAGCAGGTTTAGACCAGCTGGGGATAGTGTAGGACGCAGGTTGAATTTGATGCCTATCCTTTTAATTCAATAAAACTTGAACGAAAAGGCAGTGGAAATGGAAATACAAGTCAAATCCTCAGCAAGCTATCTAATGGTGGCTTTGGTGCTGCTACTGGTCACCGGTTGCGCCCAGATGACAAAACTGTGGCCAGACAACGCGCCAAAAGCACAAATCACCATTCTTTACGATGCGTTCGGCAAACCTTTGGGCATGAAGTATGACTGGGGTTACGCCGCCCTCATTGAGTACGGCGGCAAGCGCATCCTGTTTGATACTGGGGACAACCCTGAAATCCTGAAAAAAAACGTCAAGATCAAGGGCGTGGATTTGTCCAAACTTGATTTTGTGGTGTTGTCCCATCGCCATGGTGACCATATGGGAGGCATGAGCTATCTGCTGGACGTTAACCCCAAGGTCAAGATCTACGCTCCCAAAGAGAATTTTGGTGTCTTCGGCTACTCTCTACCCGGTACGTTCTTCCGCAAGGAAGAAGCGCTAACGCCGGATTTTCGTTACTACTCAGGCCGGCCGCCGGCCACCATGAAATTTGGCAGTGCCTGGCCGCAGGCGAATTTTGAGTTGATTGAGGAGACAACGCAGATTGCCCCGGATATCCACCTGATCTCGCTGGTTTCAGACAAACCCGGCACGCAGGAACTGCGCGAACTGTCACTTGCCATCAATACGCCCGATGGTATCGTGCTGATTGTGGGCTGCTCGCACCCTGGTGTTGAAAAGATTGTTGCGGCTGCAGCTGCCATCAATAAACATATCCATCTGGTTGCTGGTGGTTTTCATCTGGTAGTGGCGAAAGATACGGAAATTGAAAAGGTCACTACAAGCCTACACGATACCTGGAAGGTGGATTATCTGGCTCCCGGACACTGTACCGGCGAACCGGCCTTTTTGGCACTCCGACGTGCCTTTGCTGGGCGCTACATTTATGCCGGCTTGGGAAGCCAGATAACGCTGGCAGCTACGCCTCATCTGGTGGTAGATAAGTAGTTGTTACAGGTCGAACTAAGGGTTTGCGGCCGACATAATTATTAAGCATGAAACCGTGGTCTGCCCCTACTTGACCTTTACCCTCGGAGGTGAAATGCAACGCACTAACAGCCGCACATTTTACCGGAGAGCTTGGTGCGCATATCCATCAGATGCTGGGTAGGAATGTGCGCTACATCGCCGGCCAGGATGCATTTGATCCGATTTACCGATACCCGCAGTTCCAGCGCCGCCTGTTCTGGGGTGTAGCCTTTGCTGATGATCAACTCTGCCACGTCGCGCGCATGTTTCTTGCGGATTCCCACAACGTAATCGGTGCGTACCTCAGGGGGTTCCAGCATGATATGAGTCTCCTGAAAGGGTCGGCTAGGCCATTTCTACTACCCACTACCGCATGGGGGTATGTTCTCGGAAGTGACGATAAAGAAAACGGAAGTACTGGCGCTACGGTAAGCGGTGAATTTATGATATTCCTTTCGCAGCTCATTACAATGGCAAGTTTGAGGTAAACCGTCCTTGATTTACGCAATCGACCTGGTGCTTAGAGTGAATGGGCAGCCCTTTACGGGCTCGTCATTCCACCTAAGGCCGGAATTCCTGTTTATTGTTTACCAGCACGCTTGGGCTTTGTTTTAAGCCCAACGTTTACCGCGATAGTTGGGTTGCTAATCCAACCAATGAAAAACTCGGACGTGACTTTTGCGCAGTTCATGATCAGTGTGCCCTATTATCCCCATGCGAGCGCATGGACATTGTTCCGGGGCCATCAGGCACAACTCCATGGGCATTATGATGAGTGGTGCCGATCTGCTCGACATGACGTCCGGTGCGTAAATCGGTATGGCCTTAGCAGGTGCAGGTATAAGGCCGGTGCTGAATTGTGCCTTCGCGCAGCAACTAAGCATTATCCGCCTTACTCATTATCAGCTTACTGTGGTGTGATAGCGACCTTAAGCAAAAGGTGAATGGTCGTGCTTTAACTACTTCTGACCTGCCGTGCAATCGCCGACACGCGTGCCGGAAACCTGACTTTTGGTAGCCACTTCCAGACCCTGCAAGTCAGCGGTGATGTCCACATCGCCTTGCAGCGTATCGGCAGTATAAGTGATATTGCCAGAGCCGCTCATCGGTATCGCCCCGCCGCACTGGACTGTAAAACTGAAGCGACTGCTCTGGTATTGCTTGTTGCCATAACTGCAATCAGCCGCGCCATTATTGGCCAGTAGTATTTCTGGATTGCGGATATCTTCCTGGCTCAAACACTGACTGCTGTTGTAAGGACCAAACGTTTGTGTGGCGCCTTCTGCCATGGTGGTAACGGAAAGATTCCATAACCCCGGTCTGGGTTCTGCCGCTTGCGTATCAAATGTTAAAAATACCAGCAGCAGGAAGAATAAAGGGTGTAGTCGACGCATTGTGTATTCCTTTCATGCCTGATGTACCGTGTGACCGTGCAGCAGGGTGTAACGTACTTTCCCGGCAACTTCCAGGCCGAGGAAAGGGCTATTCTTGCCTTGGCTGATCAGTGTGGCAGCATCAATCTTCCAGTAATGCCCGGGATCGAACATACAGATATCGGCATTGGCATTGAGGCTTAAATGTCCGCCATCGATGCCGAGTATGGCGGCAGGCGCGCTGGTCATGCGGGCTATGGCATCCATCATGGGTACTTTATGTTCAGCTGCCCATTTTAATGTAAGCGGCAGCAGTAGCTCGAGGCCGGTTGCCCCTGCTTCGGCTTCGGCAAACGGCAGCAGTTTGGCATCGACATCTACGGGCGTGTGGTCGGAGCAGACCGCATTGATCGTGCCGTCTGCCAGCCCTGCGCGCAGTGCATCCTTGTCGCGCTGGCTGCGCAGTGGTGGCTTGAGGTGGCAATTGGCATCAAAAAATCCGAGGTCGTGTTCAGTTAAATGCAGGTGATTGGCGGTAATGTCGCAGCTCACAGCCAGGCCTTGCTGCTTGGCTGCGCGCAGCATCTCAACGCCTTCAGCAGTTGATATGCGGCACAGGTGCACTTTGGCGCCAGTTTCGCGCGCAATGCGCAGAATTGTTGCCAGTGCCAGTGTTTCCGCTGCCGCAGGAATACCTTTCAAGCCCAGCCTTGCCGCCACTTCGCCATCGTGTGCCACCCCGTCGCGCGCCAGATAAGGTTCTTCCGGACGCAGCCAGGCGGTGAAGCCGAAGGTGGCCGCATATTGCATGGCACGCCATAGTACCTGAGTATCGGTAATGGCGACATCGGCTTGCGAGAAGCCTACACAGCCGGCCTCGGTGAGCTCGCACATCTCGGTAAGCTGTTTGCCTTCAAGTTGGCGCGTGAGCGCACCCAATGGGTAAACGTGAGCCAGGTTGAGCTGCTTGGCTCGGTGCTTGAGCATTTCCACGAGGCCAGGTTCATCCAGTACCGGATCGGTATCCGGCGGGCAAGCGAGGCTGGTGATGCCGCCCGCAGCTGCGGCCTGCATTTCGCTTTCCAGTGTAGCTTTGTATTCAAAACCGGGTTCTCTTAACCTGGCGGACAGGTCAACCAGGCCTGGGCAGATAATGAGGCCGGTGGCGTCAATTACCTGATTCACGACAAAATCATCCGGCATTTTGCCTATGCCCACTACCTTGCCAGCGGCAATAAACAAGTCGTGCTTGGCATCAATGTTGTTCTTGGGGTCGATCAGGCGACCGTTCTTGATGTGAATTTTCATTAACTGTTACCCGCTAAAATCGCCATTACCGCCATGCGCACCGCAATACCGTAAGTGACTTGCGGCAGGATGACCGACTGGCTGCCATCAGCCACCGATGAGTCGATTTCTACGCCGCGGTTCATCGGGCCGGGGTGCATGACAATGGCGTCCGGCTGGGCAAGCGCGAGTTTTTCCTGAGTGAGGCCATAACATTTGAAATACTCCTGCGCGCTGGGCAGCATGGCGCCGCTCATGCGCTCGCCCTGCAGACGCAACATCATGATCACATCGACATCCTTCAGACCTTCGCGCATGTCGTGATAGACCTGCACGCCCAGCTTTTCTACATGTTCCGGCAGCAGGGTTTTGGGTGCAATCACGCGCACCTCCGGCACACCTAGCGTGGTCAGCGCGTGGATTTCCGAGCGGGCAACGCGCGAATGTAGCACGTCGCCGACCAAGGCCACGCGCAAGTTGTGCATATCCGGTTTGTAGCGGCGTATGGTGAATGCGTCCAGCAGGCCTTGCGTGGGATGAGCATGGCGGCCATCACCCGCATTGATGACGTGAATGTGCGGCTCCACATGGCGCGCGATGAAGTGCGCTGCACCGGACTCCGCATGGCGTACCACAAACATGTCGGCGTGCATGGCGGTGAGATTGTCCACTGTGTCGAGTATGGTTTCGCCCTTGGATCGCGACGACGTGCGGACATCGAGGTTAATGACGTCTGCCGATAGCCGCTTGGCGGCAATCTCGAACGTGGTGCGGGTGCGCGTGCTGTTTTCAAAAAAGATGTTGCAGACGGTTTTGCCGCGCAGCAGCGGGACTTTCTTCACTTCGCGCTCCGCCACGCCGACAAAGGATTCTGCCGTATCCAGAATCTGCTGCAGTATGGCGTGCGGTAAACCCTCTATGGTGAGCAGGTGTTTGAGTTTTCCATCCTTGTTTAGTTGAGGATTAAGCATCAGATGCTTTCTTCTAATTGAAGATAAAAGTGGCCATCGTCATGGCGCAGCAGTTGCAGATTCTGCTCTGCGGCCAAGGGTATTTCCGCTGCGGTAATTTGTGGTGTAATCGGTAGCTCGCGCGCCCCACGATTTACCAGTACGGCTAACGTAATGCTGGCCGGGCGGCCATAGTCGAACAGCTCATTCATCGCCGCCCGTATGGTACGCCCAGTGTAAAACACGTCGTCAATCAGGATGATGTGCCGGCCTTGCACATCGAATGGAATCTGCGATGGTTTGTTTTCGGCATGCAAACCACGCTGGCTGAAGTCGTCGCGGTAGAAAGAAACATCCAGCATGCCATGTGCTAATTCGTAACCCAAGTCCTTAGCCAGCAAGGGGAGCAGGCGCTCGGTGAGCCATGCGCCGCCGCTGTATATGCCCACTAGCGCGGTATCAGTAGTGATCAGCGGTTTGAGCTTGTCGGCAAGAACATTCAGGAGGGCTTCGGCATCAGGCAAGGTTATGGTCATGTCGATTCAGTGCGCGGTAACGCATCAAAGTAAGATTGCAGGATATGCTGTGCCGCAACCTGATCCAGCATGGGTTTCTGTTTGCGTCCGCCTATGCCTAGTTGCTTGAGCGTCTGGCTGGCCTCCGCAGAAGTCAGGCGTTCGTCCACCATTACCACCGGCAGGCCAAAACGGCCATCCAGCCGGCGTGCAAATTTTTTGCTCAGTAAGGTCAGGGCGTGTTCTTCACCATCCATCGATAATGGCAGCCCGACGACAAACATGCTGGGTTGCCATTCCTTAATTAGCTCGGCGATAACGCGAAAGCGTGCATCAGTCGCTTCGGTTTCTATGGTGATGAGTGGGTGGGCAATGCCAAGCATATGCTCGCCGACGGCCACGCCGATGCGTTTCTCGCCAAAATCAAAAGCCAGTACGCAGCCTTGTGCGCGGAATGGCGGTGGGTTGGTCAGGCCGGTAATTTTGGTGTCGATGTCGTTGAAGGTCGTCTGCATGCAAGTTAATTTAATAGCAGCCTGGCGTACTTAACTTTATGCATGACCGGCCCCCTCGGAAAGTCGGGCGAAATCCAGCCCCAACAGGCTCATGGCTGCGTCGAGCTTCTCATCGCTGGGCAAATCGAAAATCACGGAGTCTTGCGCCTTTACGGATAGCCACGCATTTTGCCCCATTTCCTGTTCCAGTTGCCCTGCAGACCAGCCTGCATAGCCCAGGGTGATCAGCATTTTTTTTGGACCCGTGCCCAAGGCAACGGCTTCCAGTATGTCTTTTGAGGTTGTGAGTGCGGTTTCACCGTCAATGGCAATGGTAGATTGCCATTCGCCTGCGGGTTGGTGCAGTACAAATCCACGGTCGATCTGCACGGGTCCGCCAAAGTGTACCGCCTTGCTGGCGATAGGGTTGTCTTTAAGGTCGAGGTTGATTTGTTCAAACAGGGTGTCGAATGTCATATCGATGGGGCGGTTAATGACTACGCCCATCGCGCCATCCTGATTGTGTTCACAAATGAAAGTCACCGACTTGGCAAAATACGGATCGGTCATGGCGGGCATCGCTATGAGGAAGTGACCGGTAAGATTGACGTTTTCCACGAGGCTTATTGTCTCATAAATATCATGAAGCTGTTTCTAGGTACCCGGTGACTTCCAGGCCAAACCCTACCATGCTGGGCATTTTGCGTGGAGTAGCCAGCAGTTTCATTTTGCGCACGCCTAAATCCAGCAGAATTTGTGAACCTATCCCATAATTGCGTAAATCCTGCTTAATACGTATGGGTTCATCTGCATGGGCTATGCGGTCAACCAGCTCGGCGCCGTTTTCATTGCGATGGAGCAGCACAATTACGCCGCAGTCCGCGTGCTGTATGGTTTCCATGGCTTTTAGCGTATTCCATGAGTGGGCGCGGCTGCTGCTATCAAGTAAATCAAACACCGATAGTGGCTCATGCACGCGTACCAGCACTTCTTTATCCGGGGTCGGTTCGCCTTTGAGCAGCGCCAGATGGGTTTCATTGTTGATTTTGTTGGCGTAGGCGATCAGGCGCATGGGGCCGTAAGGTGTGGCCACCATGCGCTCGGCTGCGCGTTCTACCAGACTTTCGGTTGCGCTGCGGTAGTGAATGAGGTCGGCAATCGTGCCGATTTTAATCTGGTGCTGCGCGGCAAACTCCATCAAGTCTGGCAGGCGCGCCATACTTCCGTCATCTTTCAGAATTTCGCAAATGACGGAAGCGGGCTCCAGTCCCGCTAATGCAGCCAGGTCGCAGCCGGCCTCGGTATGACCCGCCCGCACCAGCACACCGCCATTTTGCGCAGCAAGCGGGAAAATGTGGCCAGGGCTGACAATATCTTTTGCCGTGGCATTTTTAGCTACGGCAGCCAGTATGGTGTGAGCGCGGTCAGCAGCGGAAATACCCGTGGTGACGCCTTCTGCCGCTTCAATCGAAACCGTGAAATTAGTGCGCATGCTGGAGCCATTTTTCTGCACCATGGATGGCAGATTGAGCTGGCGACAACGTGCTTCAGTCAGCGTCAGGCAAATCAGGCCGCGGCCATGTTTGGCCATGAAGTTGATATGTGCTGGCGTGGAAAATTGCGCAGCGACTACCAGATCGCCCTCGTTTTCACGATCTTCTTCATCTACCAGAATTACCATGCGGCCTTGGCGGAATTCTTCGATGATTTCTACTGTCGTGCTGATAGCAATAGCGCTGGTCATGCGCTTTCTCCTGGCTTGTTGCATTGCGCCATGCGTTCCACGTAGCGCGCAATTAAATCCACTTCCAGATTGACCCGGCTGCCTACGCCTAAGTTCTTTAATGAAGTCATTTCCAGGGTATGCGGAATCAAATTGATGCTGAACGTATCGTCTTCCACCATATTCACGGTAAGGCTTACCCCGTCAATCGCAATGGAGCCCTTGACGGCAATATAACGTGACAATGCGTTGGGCGCGCGAATGGCAAGCACGATGCAGTCGTCTGCGGATTCGAAACGCACTAGCTGGCCTACGCCATCGACATGGCCGCTGACCAGGTGGCCGCCGAGCCGGTCGGAAAAGCGCAGGGCTTTTTCCAGATTGACTGCGTGGGTGTTTTCCAAGCCTACCGTGCAAGACAGGGTTTCTTTGGAAACGTGCGCCTCAAAATGGCTTTTATTCAACGTCACCGCGGTCAGGCATACGCCATTGACGGCGATGCTGTCGCCAATTTGCACGTCGTTCATATCTAACTCGCCGACGGCAATGGAAAGTTTTACGTCTGCTCCCGCAGGAGTAATGCGCTCGATTTGGCCTATGGCCTGTATGATTCCAGTAAACATACAGCAATTTTAACAGATAGCGCTGACAACCCTGCTAGAATTCCGCACTATGTTTCTACCCAAGTCTTTACCTTTCGAACTTTTCGTCGGCCTGCGCTATACCCGAGCCAAGCGACGCAACCATTTCATCTCATTTATTTCACTCACCAGCATGATAGGTATTGGGCTGGGTGTGGCTGCGCTTATTGTCGTGCTATCGGTGATGAATGGATTTCAGGAGGAGCTGCGTTCGCGCATCCTGGGCGTAGCTTCGCATTTGCAGATTACCGGGGCGAATAACACGCTGGAGAACTGGCCCGGAGTGGTTGCCAGCGTTCAGCATGCGCCGCACGTGCTTGCGGCAGCACCGTACATCATGGCGCAGGGCATGCTGTCTTATGGGCAGGCGGTGCAGGGCGCGATAGTGCGCGGTGTATTGCCTGCCGATGAAGACCAAGTCGCCGACCTGGGTGCGCACATGCGCGCAGGACAGTTGAGTGACTTGCGCGCCGGGGAGTTTGGCATAATTCTCGGTACGGAGTTGGCGCAATCCTTGGGCGTGATTATGGGTGACAAGGTCGTGTTGCTCGCCCCACAGGGCCAGTTCACGCCGACAGGCGTAGTCCCGCGCATCAAGCAATTCAAAGTGGTAGGGTTGTTCCAGATCGGCATGTATGAATATGATGCGGGCCTGGCATTGATCCACATGGATGATGCAGCCAAGCTGTATCGCATGAATGATACCGTGTCTGGTGTACGCCTCAAGCTCGATGATCTGTTTCAGGCGCCCGCAATCTCGCGTCAATTGGCGAATCAGCTGAGTGCGCAGGGTACTTATTTCATCAGTGACTGGACTGAACAGCACGCCAATTTTTTCCGTGCGGTACAGATGGAAAAACGCGTGATGTTTATTATTCTTGCCCTCATTGTTGCGGTAGCGGCTTTTAACATCGTTTCCACCTTGGTGATGGCAGTGACGGACAAGCGTGCCGATATCGCCATCATGCGTACTTTTGGCGCGAGTCCGCGCAGCATCATGCAGATATTCATTGTACAAGGTGCGTTGATCGGCGTGATTGGGACAGTGGCAGGTGCAGTTGTCGGTGTCATCATCGCACTCAATATTCAAACTATAGTGCCGTTTATCGAGCATGTGTCTGGCGTGCAGTTCCTGGCAAAAGACGTGTATTACATCAGCGATTTACCGTCACATCTGGAGTGGTCCGATGTGACGGTCATTACTGTCATGTCCTTTGTCTTGAGTCTGCTGGCAACGCTGTATCCCAGCTGGCGAGCATCTAGAACCAATCCGGCAGAGGCTTTGCGTTATGAGTAAGTTTCCAGCTGACAACAAGCCTATCCTTGCTTGCCGCGGCCTGCAGAAGACCTACGCGGGGCTGGAGGTGGCCGTGCTGAATGGTATTGATCTTGAAGTCGGCGCCGGCGAACAGGTTGCGATTGTGGGTGCCTCAGGTTCCGGTAAAAGCACATTGCTGCATTTGCTTGGCGGGTTGGATGCACCGAGTGCCGGAGATGTCAGCATACTTGGCCATCCCTTGGCCACAATGAGCGAGACTAAACGTGGCCAGCTGCGCAATCAGTCGCTAGGTTTTGTCTACCAGTTTCATCATTTACTACCAGAGTTCACAGCGCTGGAAAACACGGCAATGCCATTGATGATACGCCGCATGGAACGTGCCCAGGCATTGCAAGTTGCGGCAGACACGCTGGAGAAAGTGGGGCTCAAACATCGCCTGGAGCACATGCCGGGTGAACTTTCCGGCGGTGAACGTCAGCGTGCTGCAGTGGCGCGCGCGTTGGTGACCAATCCTCAATGTGTATTGGCAGATGAGCCTACTGGCAATCTGGATCGGCACACAGCGCACAGCGTATTTGAATTGCTGCTGGAGCTTAACCGCAGTCAGGGAGTAGGCCTGGTGGTAGTTACGCATGATCTGGAGTTGGCTGCGAAAATGCAGCGGCAGTTTAAACTGGAAGACGGCTACCTCTTGCCGATTCACGCCTGACGCTGCCCATGACGCTGCTCGCACTGATATTCGTTTTCGGTGCCTGGGCGTTGCAGCAAATGCCTTTTCTGCCTAGTCTTTACTGGCTGGCAGCGCTGTTCCTCCCGGCGTTCCTCGCCTATAAAGCCTCTCCGGATGCTATCGTCCGGCGTATCTGCCTGATTGTCCTGGCTTTTGCTGCAGGCTATTGCTGGGCGGCTATCTGCGCACAATACCGTTTGTCTGATGCGCTGCCCGCTGCATGGGAAGGGCAGAATATCCAGCTGGTCGGCGTGGTTGCGAGCATGCCGCAGCAGCAGGAACGCGGCGAGCGTTTTGAATTCGACGTGGAGCGCATACTCACCGAGGGCGCAGTGGTGCCGCGCCACTTATCGCTCGCGCAATACAGCACCGAGATCGATGCGGATTTTAAGAACCGCTCAGATAAGGCTGCTAAGGCTGCAGCTTTTCACGCTGGTGAGCGCTGGCAAATTACGGTACGTCTGAAGCGTCCGCATGGGACTGCAAATCCCCATGGATTTGATTTTGAGGCCTGGGCGCTGGAGCGCAATATCCGCGCCACTGGCAATGTGCGTAAAGATGAGCATAACCAGAGAATTGACACTTTTGTGCCAAGGCCGGCTTATGTTGTCGAGGCCGTGCGGGAAAAAATACGTGAGCGCATGAACTCGGTATTGGCTAATAAGCCCTACGGCGGCATTTTAAAGGCGTTGGCTATCGGCGATGAAGGCGCAATTCTGCAGGCTGACTGGCAAGTATTCCTGCGCACGGGCACCAACCATTTGATGAGTATTTCCGGCCTGCATATCACCATGCTGGCAGGGCTGGCATTGGGCTTGGTGTTCGCTCTGTGGCGCAGGTCTGAAAAACTCACGCTATGGCTGCCTGCGCGCAAAGCCGCCACGTTGGCTGGTGTTGTCGCGGCCATGCTCTATGCGCTGATTGCGGGATTTTCTGTGCCTACGCAGCGTACATTTTATATGTTGGCGGTAATCGCGTTGGCATTGTGGTCCGGACGCAATGTGGCGATTGCCCGGGTTTTAGCCTGTGCTCTGCTGTTGGTAGTGGTGTTGGACCCATGGGCAGTACTGGCGCCTGGTTTTTGGCTTTCATTCGGTGCAGTAGCCGTGATTGCTTATGCCATGGGCGGCCGCATAGGACGTTCACATTGGCTGCGCGAGGCGATGCATACGCAATGGGCAGTCAGTTTGGGACTGGTGCCGTTGTTGCTGGTATTGTTCCAGCAAGTATCCATCATCTCGCCGTTGGCCAATGCATTTGCCATTCCTCTGATTAGTCTCGTTGTTGTGCCGCTGACCTTACTAGGCAGCCTGTTGCCATTGGATTGGCCATTAGAGCTGGCACACATGGTAATGACAGCTTGCATGCATTGCCTGCAATGGCTGGCGACTTTGCCTATGAGCACTTGGCAGCAGCATGCCCCGCCAAGCTGGACGCTGCCTCTGGCCATGTTGGGTGTGTTGTGGGTGCTGCTGCCCCGCGGCTTTCCCATGCGCTGGCTGGGTTTGATTGCGCTTTTGCCTATGTTTTTACTACAGCCACCACGTCCGGAAAATGGCGCGATGAAATTAGCGGTGCTGGATGTAGGCCAGGGTCTGGCGGTCGTGGTACAAACGGCCGTGCATACTCTGCTATACGATACCGGCCCGCGCTATTCCTCGCAAAGTGACAGCGGCAGCCGGATTGTGGTGCCCTATCTGCGTGGCGAAGGCATAAGCCATTTGGATGGATTGGTGATTAGCCATGATGATATCGACCATAGCGGCGGCATGCTTTCCGTGCTGTCGCAAGTGCCCGTCACCTGGTTGGCAAGCTCCTTGCCCAAACCGCCAGAGCTGTATGCCGTGCGGCATATGCCTTGTTATGCAGGCCAGTCATGGGTGTGGGATGGCGTACACTTTGACATGCTGTACCCTGATTTAAGCAGCTACCAGGAAGCTAATATCAAAGATAACAATCGTAGCTGTGTGCTGCGCGTCACCAGCCAGTTTGGCAGTGTGCTGTTGTCCGGCGATATCGAGCGTCAGGCAGAACATGATTTATTGCGAGTTTCACCGCATAGCCTTGCTGCAGACGTGCTGCTGGTGCCACATCACGGCAGCAAAACTTCGTCTACTGTGGATTTTGTTGCGGCGGTACAACCCCGCGTGGCAATTTTTACCGTGGGTTACCGCAATCGGTTTGGTCACCCCAAGCAGGCCGTGTTGGAGCGTTATGAGCAAATCGGCAGCCAGACTTACCGCTCCGACCAGGATGGTGCGGTATTGCTCAATTTTTTCAGCAATAATGGAATAACGATTACGCGCTGGCGCTCGCAAGCCCGGCGCTACTGGCAGGACACAACCCCGCTTGCCGAAAACAGTGCCGCACGCTAAAGTAGCGCCACTTTAGAACATTAGGAGCGTCTCGTGTGGGAGATTATTCAAGCGGCCGGTTGGCCTATTTGGCCGCTGATTTTTGCTTCAATCATTGCGTTAGCCATTATCGTTGAGCGTTTTTGGGCTTTACGCTCCGATGTGGTGGCGCCCAGAACCTTGTTACCAGAAGTGCAAAAATGGCTGAGTCAGGGTGGTGTGACCAAGGAAACTTGCTCCAAGCTTGAGCAACATTCACTGCTGGGCGAAATTTTTGCCAGTGCTTTGACTAATGTTGATTATTCACGTGAAGTAATGAAGGAGGCCATAGAAGAGTCAGGCCGCAGCGTTGCGCATAAATTGGACAAATACCTGTCTGCGCTAGGCACCATTGCTACGGTAAGCCCTTTGCTCGGTCTGCTTGGCACTGTGATTGGTATGGTGGAGCTGTTCGGTGCGTTTACCTCCACTGGCCATGACGTTGCCCAATTCGCCCGTGGCATCTCGGTGGCGCTCTACAATACGGCAGCTGGTATCATTGTGGCGGTTCCCGCCATGATTTTCTATCGGTATTTCCGCGGCAAGGTAGATGGCCTGATTGTCGAAATGGAACAGCAGGCAGTGAAGCTGGTCGAGATCATTCACGGCGAGCGTAAATAAACAGCATTATTATGAGCAAGGCAACATCATGAATTTTCAGCGAGGCAGACGGCACGAGGATCTTGAAATGAATCTGGTGCCGTTGATTGACGTATTGCTGGTGATCATCATTTTCCTGGTGGTGAGCGCAACCTTCTCCAGAGTGAGTGAGCTGCAAATCAACCTGCCTACGGCCGAGGCCAATGCCCCGCAGGAAAAACCTCTAATCATTACAGTAGGTGTGGATGCCAGCGGCCGCTATGTGGTCAATGATGTGGAAGTTGCAGAGCGCACCGTGGATGGCATCAGTCTGGCCCTGCGCAGGGCTGGTGGCGATGGCAAGGATCCAACGGTCGTGATTAATGCAGATGCCAACAGCACGCATCAATCAGTCATTAATGTGATGGAAGCTTCGCGTCAGGTTGGCTATACCCACATTACTTTTGCGACACAGGTTAAATCTGGCTCCTGATCCAGAATTACTTAAAATCCCAACCTCATCTTCTAAATCCCCCACACGAAGTATGCCGAAATCTGCACCTGCAAAGGTGATCTCCCTGCCTAGCGCGAAGGTGCTGTATTTGCGTCTGCTCAGATACGCGGGGCGCTACTGGACTGTCTTTGCCGCTAGCGTTTTAGCACTGGTGATTTTTTCGGCAACCAATACCGGTTTTTTGGCGACTATAAAGCTTGTGACGGATGAGGGATTTGTCCGTCAGGATTCCACCAAGCTCAGCCTGTTGCCTTTGATGCTGTTCGGTTTACTGGCCATTCGTGCTGTTGCCGGTTTTGTTTCCAACTTTGCCATGCGTTGGGTAGCGCGCCGTGTGGTGGAAAATTTACGGCTGGATGCATTTCGTAAACTGATGACTTTGCCGGTCAGTTTTTTTGATGCGCATTCGGCAGGTATCGTCACCTCCAAGCTTACCTTTGATACCGAGCAAATGGCCAAAGCCTCGACCAACGTAGCAATCAGCGCTGTGCGCGATACGTTGACGATTATTGGCATGGTCGGCTACATGCTCTATCTGGATTGGCGCCTCACGCTGATCTTTGCTGCGATGGCACCGATGATGGCACTCTATCTGAAAAGAATGTCGCCCAAGCTGCGATCGTCTGGCAAAACCGTGCAGCAATCCATGGGGGAAATGACCAAGGTTGTGGAAGAGGCTGTTTCTGGTCAACGCATGGTGAAGATTTTTGGCGGCGAGGGGTACGAATATCAGCGCTTTGCCAGCGTAGTAGGTAAAAACCGTCACATGCAGATTCGTCTCGGGCGCATCTCGGGTATCAATAGCATGGTGGTCGAGCTATTGGCCGCAATGGCGTTAGGTTTGGTGGTTTTTTATGCCGTCGGTAAGTTTAGTGCAGGTGAGTTTGCGGCATTTATTGGTGCCTTGTTGATGTTGATCTCACCGATTAAAAGCCTGACGAGCCTTAATGAAGACCTGCAAGTAGGATTGGCTGCTGCACAAAGCATATTTAGCTTGATTGATATGACGCCAGAAGTAGACGATGGCAGCAAAGTGGTCAAGCGGGCTAAAGGCGAAATCGAGTTCCGCGGAGTAGGGCTGCGATATGAAAATGCCAAGCGCCCCGCCCTGAATAACCTGACTTTTACCTTTAAGCCCGGCGAGAAAGTGGCTTTGGTTGGCCGCTCCGGTGGCGGCAAAACTACACTGGTCAATTTGCTTCCGCGTTTTTATGAGCTGCAGCAGGGGCTGGTGTTGCTGGACGGCCTGGATATTCGTGCCATGACATTAAACAGCCTGCGCCAGCAGTTCGCGCTGGTTAGCCAGGATGTCATCCTGTTTAACGATACGGTATTCAATAACATTGCCTATGGGGTTTTACGCGGAGCGAGCGAAGAACAAGTGATTGCGGCAGCCAAAGCGGCCCATGCCTGGGAATTTATCCAGCACTTGCCGAATGGCCTGTATAGCGAAATTGGTGATCGTGGCGTGCGCCTTTCTGGCGGTCAGCGCCAGCGCCTAGCCATTGCACGGGCGATACTTAAGGATGCCCCTATTCTGTTGCTTGATGAGGCGACCTCGGCGCTGGATACCGAGTCGGAACAGCATGTGCAGGCCGCTCTCGATGAGCTCATGCGTAATCGCACGACTATAGTCATTGCCCATCGCTTGTCCACGATTGAGAATGCTGACCGTATCCTGGTCATGGAGCAGGGTGAGATTGCAGAAATCGGTAGCCATGCTGAACTGCTGGCGGCAGGTGGGCACTACGCCAAGCTCTATCAAAAACAATTCCATTAGATATGGCTTGTCCATAAATGCTTAGCTCATGAGCGTCTGGCTACAACAGCAGTGGTATCGTCTGGGCCCCTGGCATCTCTTGCTGATCCCTTTATCCTGGCTATTCTGGCTGCTATCCGGGCTGAGGCGCTTATGCTATCGTCTGCATCTATTGCCATCCTATCAACTACGTGTGCCGGTCATTGTGATTGGCAACATTAGTGTCGGAGGCACAGGCAAGACGCCGCTGGTTATCTGGCTTGCTGAAAGATTAAAGCAGAACGGTTATCGTCCCGCCATTATCAGTCGCGGCTATGGTGGCAGCGTTCATGGCGTATCTCCGGTCTACGCAAATAGTGATCCTGTTGCTGTAGGGGATGAGCCGGTTTTGCTGGCCAAGCGTAGCCAGTGCCCGGTATGGGTGGGGCATGACCGTGTGGCCGTAGCAGCAGCTTTGCTGAAGGCGCATCCCGAATGCGATGTCATCATTAGTGATGATGGTTTGCAGCACTATAAATTGCAGCGGGATGTTGAGGTTATCGTGGTGGATGGTGATCGCCGCTTTGGCAATGGCTGGCTTATTCCTGCGGGCCCGTTGCGCGAGCGCGAATCCCGCTTAAAAGCAGCGGATGCCATTGTGTATAACGGCGACAGATCGGTGCCGGATGCATTTTCCATGAAGCTTGAAAATGCGGCTTTCCGTAACTTGGTTGATCCCACAAAAACCGCTTCAGTAACAGATTTTACTGAACAACATATTTATGTAATTGCCGGCATCGGCAATCCGGGGCGTTTTTTCCAGCAATTACATGATATTGGCTTGCGCTTTGAACAGCGGGCCTTCCCTGATCACCATGGTTTTCAGGCTGCAGATTTGCAAAGCATTAAAGCAGAAGCGATACTGATGACAGAAAAGGATGCAGTTAAATGCGCTGCTTTTGCACAGCCCAATTGGTGGTATTTGCCGGTGAATGCCGTGGTAGATGAAGCTTTGGCTAGCCGCATTCTAAATAAGTTAAGGAAGTAAAATGGACGCGAAATTGCTCGATATACTGGTATGCCCGATCTGTAAGGGGCCGTTGCACTATAAAAAAGCTGAACAGGAACTTATTTGCAAGCCATGCCGCATGGCCTATCAGATAAAAGATGGCATCCCTGTCATGTTGGAAGACGAAGCCCGCAAACTTCCTGCTGATGAAGAGGTTTAGTTAGGTGAGTTTCAAAGTCGTTATTCCCGCGCGTTATGCCAGTGTGCGGCTTCCCGGTAAGCCATTGCTCGATATCGCAGGCAAGCCCATGGTAGTTCGGGTGGTAGAGCAGGCGATTTTGAGCGGTGCGGACGACACAGTGGTTGCCACCGATCATGCAGAAATCGCAGAGGCGGTAAAGCAATATGGCCATCAGGTAGTTATGACTCGGGAGGACCATGCCTCCGGGACTGATCGTATTGCAGAAGTGGCGCAGCAGTTAGGCTGGCCTGACCACGCCATCGTGGTGAATGTGCAGGGTGATGAGCCGTTAATATCCCCGCAATTGATTCAAGAAGTGGCCCTTAATCTGGCGCAGCATCCAGAGGCATCTATAGCAACGGCATGCCATCTTATTCACGACAAAGCTTTAATGATGAATCCGAATGTGGTTAAAGTTGTGATGGATAGCGGTGGCCGTGCGCTCTATTTCAGTCGTGCACCGATTCCTTACGCACGTGATGCCTTTGCTGCAAACCAGGATGTGCCGGTCGAAATGCCGGTTTATCGGCATATTGGTATTTATGCGTACAGGACGACATTTCTCAAGGCCTACGCAAGCCTGCAGCCCGCTTTCATTGAGGAGTTTGAAGCATTGGAGCAACTGCGCGCGTTGTGGCATGGCTACAAAATCAGCGTTGCCATTACCGAGCATGCGCCAGCGGCAGGTGTTGATACCCAGGCTGATCTGGAATATGTCCGTGCCTTATGCAATAGGGACGGAATTTTTGGGTAAATAATTCTCCCTTGTTGATTTAGCTAAAGCCATTGATTCGATGGCAAGAATGGAAATTAAGGCTTATTGCAAAGCCTTATCTGGCGCCCGGCCACAACCTAATTGCCGGATTTTTGTTGACACTGATTCTCAAGGTTTGCTATAGTTTCACCTCTCGACGCAACATATGTCGAAGCGGACGCGGGGTGGAGCAGTCTGGCAGCTCGTCGGGCTCATAACCCGAAGGTCAC
>JBDTOX010000103.1:0-34510 GCA_039933015.1 Methylophilaceae bacterium | reverse complement strand
GACCCGGGGGGAGCGCGTGTATTCGGTTTCTCCTGGTGACATTCTTGAAAACACTTATCGTGTGGATGGGGTGGCGGCAGGGCAACTGGGCCTGACCTACCTGCCCCTGAACATCAAACAAACCATGAATATCGGAGAATCCTCATGATGCTCTGCAGCCGGATTAACGTTGCCGCCACTGCTCCGCCCGTCGACAGGTGGTTTCATACCCTGATTGCGGTTCTCCGACGCATGGCGGGTGGGCTGCCTAACCGTAAATGGCTGACTTTATGCTTGCTGACGATCATGTTGGCTGGTTGTGCCAACGACCAGATGCAGCGCAAGGGACTGGATCTGATGAATGAAAGCCGACTGGAAGAGGGGTTGAGCAAGCTGGAACAGCTGGCCAAAGAAAATCCCGGAAATATGTCTTACCGCGCCGATTTCGTCCGTGAGCGCGACCGCGTCATCAATCAACTGCTATTGCTGGGTGACCGGGCGCGTGAGCAGGGGCAGCAGGATGAAGCCGGATTGTACTATCAACGCGTACTCCACATCGATTCGGAGAATGCGCATGCCAAGGCTGGCGTTGCATCCGTAGCCATGGACAGGCGACATGACAAGGCGCTGGAGGAGGCACGCAGTTTGGTCGAAAAGGGCGATCTTGATGGTGCTCAGGCCAGGCTACAGACTATCTTTCTGGAAAACCCAAGCCATGCCGAGGCACTGGTTATGAAGCGCGATATCGAGGACCGCTTGGCCAAGAGCACTCAAATGAACATGCCAATATTGCAATCGAAGTTCAAAAATCCCGTCACGCTACAATTCCGCGATGCCAATCTGAAAATGGTATTCGAGGCATTGTCGCGCACCAGTGGTATCAATATCCTGCTGGATCGAGATGTGAGGAACGACCTCAAGACCACTATCTTCGTCAAAGATGCCTCTGTCGAGGATACCATCGGCCTGATCCTGATGCAGAACCAACTGGAAAAGAAAGTACTTAACGAGAGCACCGTTTTCATCTACCCGAATACTCCGGCAAAAATCAAGGAATACCAGGATTTGGTCATTCGCACCTTTCATCTCACCAATGCAGATGCCAAACAGATGCAGACGATGATTAAAACGATACTGAAAACCAAGGATATCTTCATCCATGAAAAGACCAATTCGCTGGTGATGCGAGACACCCCGGAGGCCGTGCAGCTGGCGGAAAAACTGGTGGCTGCGCAGGATATCAACGACCCCGAAGTGATGCTGGAAGTGGAGGTGCTGGAAGTGTTGCACTCCAGATTAACCGAACTGGGTATCCTGTGGCCGAATCAGGTCGGTCTTTCCGTGACGGACGCACCATCTTCGTCCAGTTCCATTGTAGGTCCGGGAGGCGCTATCCAGACCACGACGCCTCCGCCGGTTCCGCTCACTATTGAAGGGCTGAGACATCTGACCGGCAGCAACATCAAGGTCACACCACTGAGCTTGCTTATTGCTTTGAAAAAACAGGTAGGTGACACTAATCTGCTCGCCAGCCCGAGAATTCGTGTCAAGCAACATGAAAAGGCGAAGATCATGATCGGAGATCGTGTGCCCGTGATCACCAACTCGGTAACCCCGGTATCTACAGGAACACCGGTCGTCACGGGAAGTGTCCAGTACCTGGATGTCGGGCTCAAACTAGAGGTCGAACCCGACATCCACATGGATGGCGAGGTTGCCATCAAGACCTACCTGGAAGTGAGCTCGATAGCAAGTCAGGTGACCAATGCGTCGTCCGGTACCATCGCTTACCAGATCGGGACGCGCAATGCCACTACCGTGTTGCGCTTGAAGGATGGCGAGACGCAAGTGCTTGCCGGGCTGATCAACGACGAGGACCGAAAATCGGCATCCAAGGTACCTTTGTTGGGTGATTTGCCGCTGATCGGCCGGTTATTTTCCAATCACAACAACGACAAGCGCAAGACTGAGATCATTCTCTCCATCACGCCCCACATCATCCGTAATATTCACCGGCCTGAAGCGGAGTTGGCAGAGTTCTGGTCCGGCACGGAAGATAATCTGCATAGCAAGCCGTTGACATTACAACCCATGGGTATGGTCAAGACTGGCACCTCATCCGCAACAGCATTGCCATTCTCGCAGCAGGCATACCCGGTTAAAACGCTACCACCAGCTGTTCAGCCTCTACCGCCAGCTCAGCCCTCGCCTACGACGCAACCTATTGCGGCAGCGCAAGTCGGCGCGCAGCCTCCGGCAACGGCTCAACCCCAGGCGGCAGCCGCGCTTGCTCCAGGCAAGCTCCTGCCTGGCATCAGACCGGCAGCGGCTCCACTCATGCTCTCTTGGCAGGGGGCAGCGCAGGCCAAGGTTGGTGACCAGTTCAAGGTGGCGGTCTATGCCCAGGCCGGTAGCAAAGTTGCCAGCGTGCCGTTCAGGGTTGGCTTCGATCCCACAGCGCTGGAAGTGGTGGAGGTCGTGGAAGGAGATTTCCTGAATCAGAATAACGTGCCAACGACATTTAGCAGTGATATTGACAAGGCCAGTGGCCAGATATCGGTGAGCGTAACTCAGTCCGAACAGACGGGTGTTGCTGGAAGAGGAAGTCTGGCTACGATCACATTCAAGGTCATCGCGGCCAGTTCGCAGTCACCGATTACGCTTTCTGCTGACAGCGCTGTTGATCCCTCGGGGCAAACGCTGCCGGTAACGCTGCCGGCACCGCATAACATGACACTGCTTAATCCATGAAAAAAAACTTACGCATGCTTCCTGTGGGTTTTACCTTGATCGAGCTAGTGATCACGGTGGCAATTCTTGCCTTGCTTTCTTCAGCGGCATTTCCCATGGCGGAGGTGGCAGTGCAGCGCAGCAAAGAACAGGATTTGCGTACCGCGCTACGCGAAATTCGCGAGGCCATTGATGCCTACAAGCTGGCATCTGATGAAGGGCATATCCTTAAGAAAGTGGATGAGTCTGGCTATCCACCTTCACTAGAGGTCCTGGTAGAGGGCGTGTCTGATGCCATGAGCCTACTTGAACGAAAGATATATTTCCTGCGGCGGCTGCCGCGCGACCCTTTTGCCACGGACCCTGCGCTCTCTGCTGCGCAGACTTGGGGCAAGCGTAGCTACGCCAGCAGCCCTGATGAGCCCCAGGAGGGCAATGATGTCTACGATGTTTATACGCTGTCCCATGGTGTCGGATTGAACAGGATAGCCTACCGGGAGTGGTGATGATCTCTGGAGCAAATAGGTGATGGCAACTAGACGACAACGCGAGGGGTTCACTCTGATCGAATTACTGGTGGTGATGACCATCATCGCCACGTTGCTTACCTTGGCCGTGCCAAAGTATTTCAGTAGCGTGCAAAGATCTAAAGAGGCCGTATTGAAACAAGATCTGACACTGATTCGCGAGTCCCTGGACAAGTATTATGGAGATGTCGGCAAGTATCCTGATACGCTGGATGATCTGGTAACACGGAAATATCTGCGCAGCATTCCGCGCGACCCCGTCACTGAGAGTGAGTCGACTTGGGTGACCATCCCGCCGGAGGATCTGGATAAGGGCGTAATTTATGACGTGCACAGCGGGGCAGAAGGCAACGGCGCTAACGGGGCGCCGTACAAGGAGTGGTAGGCATGAACCCCATGCAGACGAAGGCGCCGATGCGGTTGAATAGATTGCGTGCAATGGGGTTTACCTATATCGGCGTGCTGGCGGCGGTCGTTATCATGGGGGCCGTGTTGGGTGCCACTGCGGAGGTCTGGCATACTGCATTACAACGTGACAAGGAGCGCGAATTGTTGTTCGTAGGCAATCAGTTTCGCCAGGCGATCAGGCTTTATTATCGTGCCGGGAAGAGATATCCGGTCAACCTGGAAGATTTACTCAAGGACCCCAGGCAGCCATCTACACAACGCTATCTGCGCAAGATTTATCACGACCCGATCACGGGAAAGGCCGAGTGGGGATTGACTCTTGATACCAATGGCAAAATTATTGGCGTACATAGCCTGTCGGAAGATCAACCCATCAAGGTCTCTGGCTTCTCCATGGCGAACCAGGATTTTGAAGGGGCAGAAAAGTATTCTGATTGGATTTTCAGCTACCGAGTCCGGCGATCATCGGCTACAGTGGGCAAAATACTTCCCCCTGTCTCTGGCCAGGGATTAAAGGCAAAATAAAGCTAAAGGGGGCATGATGCATAATAAACAGCGCATTCTCATTGTCGAAGACCATACCCTGCTGAGGCAAGGGTTATGCGCCATGATTTCAGCAGATCCGGACATTGAGGTCGTCGGCGAGGCTGATAATGGGCGGGACGCGATCAGGCTTGCCGGTAGCCTGTCGCCCGGATTGATCCTGATGGACTTGTCCATGCCTGGAACCAACGGTGCCGAATCGATCGTGGAAATCAAGAGGCGCTTTCCTGCAATCAAAGTGCTGGTGCTTACGGTACACAAGGCCGAGGAATACATCAGGGAAGCGCTAAAGGCTGGGGCGGATGGTTATGTGCTCAAGCATGCAACTCACGCCGAACTGATGCTGGCGATCAAGAGCGTACTGAACGGGAAGACTTACCTGAGTCCAGACATTGCCGAGCAAGTTGTCAGCGGCTACCTTTTTGGTGGCAAAAGCCTGAATACCCTGTCGGTCTGGGACTCCATAACGCTACGTGAGCGTGAGGTGTTAAAGCTGATTGCAGAAGGGCGCCCCAACAAATATATCGCCAGCTATCTTTGCGTTAGCGTGAAAACAGTAGAAAAACACCGTTCCAACCTGATGAAGAAATTGAACATGCACAACGCTGCGTCACTGACAGCTTTTGCGATTGAGAAGGGTATGATCGCCACGACGTGACCGCGCATCTTCCCCGGAAGGTCTCAGTTATAGGTTCTTGGCCGCTTGCAAAGACCATATTACGCGTATTCTTGCGCCTTTGCCTTTGGCGGAATCTATTGCGTACAAGCCCCCAGAGAATTCGGCACGCTCCCGCATGCTGATCAGCCCCAACCCTCCTGAGGCTCTGTAATTATTGGGACCGGTTCTCTTAGCATTAAAGCCAATCCCGTTGTCTTCAATGTTCAGTTCAATGGTCTCGTCGGTATGTTTCAGAGTGATGTGCATGAACTCGGCACGGCTGTGCTTGACGGCGTTATTGAAGGCTTCCTGTACGATTCTGAAGATTGCCACCTTGGTCTGAACAGGAATGCATTCCTCCTTGATATCCAACTGCAGGTGGACATATATATCTTCGTAAACCAGAGCAGATTCGCGACAGAACCAGGTAAGCGTGGCGAGTATGCCAATATCGTCCAGTATGGATGGTCGGAGCGCCATCGAGATGCGCCTGACCTCCTCTATTGCGTCCTGAATCCTTGGGATGACGCTTTCCAACTGGCCAATGACCTCCTCGGATGGCTTGTCATACAGTCGTTTTATTCCGGTTTCGACGCAAAACTTCACGGCACTTAGCGTCTGCCCGATACCGTCATGCAGTTCTCCAGCGACTCTTTGTCTTTCTTTCTCCTGCGCCAACATGACTTGTTCCGATAACAGGCGTAGCTGGCTTTTCGATTCACGCAAGGCCTGTTCAGTATGTATGCGCTCACTAATGTCAGTAACAACTGCGAAGCTGCCGGCAATTTTGCCATGCTCGTCGAGCAGTGGGCTAGGCGAGACTTTTGCCCAAATTTCAGGGCTCTTTAGCGCCTTCAGTTTTAATTCATCAGAAGTGGCTATGCCCGCTTTGACTTTTGCGATCTGCTGAGCCCATACCGCCCGACTGGATGCATCGATGTAGTCTGAAGCGGGGCAGCCAATGATCTCCTCGCGTGTACGCTCCAGCATTTCACAGAGTCGATCATTGATGTAGGTGATCAGTCCTTTTTTGTTGCAGACCATCAAGCCTTCGCTCATGGTTTCAACCAGCAGGCGAAATTCTTCCCGGCTTTTTTTCAGCTCTGCTCCGATGCGCTTACGGTCTTCGATTTCCTGCTTCAGGCGCAGATTTGCGCATACCAGCTCAGAAGTACGGGCCTCACCACGTAGCTCAAGTTCATGATTCAACAATTGAAGCTTTTTCTCGGCATGTTTCAGGTCGGAAATGTCGTCCACAACCGCAACGCTAAAATGGCTCCGCATTTTGGCGTTGCCGTCCTGGTTGGCTTGGTGCAATTGAAAACAAAGATGCAGGTGGCGACGCAGGAATCTGTCATCGATCTGACATTCGGCAGATCCGTCCTCACCCATCGTATCGAAGGCGCTTTCCCAGAAGCTTCTCTGGAAGCAGTTGGCATCGTGGCAGTCTGGATGAAGCAGCTCGTGCATTTTTCGGCCTCTGACTGCAGCCACTTTGCCAAGCCCCCATCGTTCGACAGTGCGGTTTGCACGGAGAATGTGACCAGTTTCATCCAGCAGACAGATGAGCTGCGGCATCGAGTCGGCAGTGGATTCCCACTCTTGCTTTGCATGCTCGATCTGTTCGGTGCTGCCCATGCCGCAGGCCGGGCATGGGTGGTCGGGAGGGGGCCTCTTGTCTTCCGGCGTATTTAAAGATTCTGCGCTGCAATGCAGTTCAGCTTCTTTGATGTACGGTAACGGCACTCTACCTGTACGGTTTTTTTTGGTCATGATAAGCCGATCCTTGCGCGTGTCTAACACTCCAAAAGGAATCCATTACCGAGCCATCCCTGCCCTTGCAATAGGGAATATAGATTACCTAGCAACAAGATGATAGTGTTAGTCATGGATGGCGTTGTAAAGTGCAATCAACATAGCCATGCGGTGTCACTTGCTTGATGTGCGCGCAAGGTTCGGCGAAGATGCCGCCGGCAGATTCCGTGCAATGGGTAATGCGCCCGCCCTTTGATGCCAGGTTAGACGTTCCTGACACCCGGTCGGAACAGGTAATTGCCGATGACGGGCGGCATGATGTAGCGTCCTCCCGGTGCACACACCGCTACACCGATGGCAGGACAAGCTGGCTGCGCTGGCGTCAAATCTCCGCAACGCGAGCAGGATGCAAGTGGTAGGTGCTTGCACGTGACAACACCCCAAGCCGGGGTTATTGGGTGGCGACCAGCGCCCGATACTCCCGTAATAAATCGTCCGCCGAGGCAAAGCCATCTATTCTCAGCCAGGATTTTCCGGGTGCTGCCCGCAGCAGCGTCGCCGGGACATGGTTCATCTTATCGCCGCGATAGACGTCGAAGGCCCTCTGGGCGGCCAGACTGGCCTCGACCGTACCAGTGTAATAGCGCCATTGTGGCCCAGCCCCGTATTTATGGGCATATGCCGTCAGGCGCGTCGGCGTGTCCTGCTCCGGATCGATCGAGATCGACACCATGTGGACTTTTGTCCGTTCATCACCGAGCTTTTCCTGCAATTGCGCGAAGGTTTGACTGCTGATGGGGCAAATGGCCGTGCAGGTGGTGAAGATAAAATTCATGATCACCGGGCGGCCGTCGTTCAATTCCTCGGGCAACGAAACGGTCTTGCCATCATCACGCACGAGCTTGATCTGCGGCAGGACGTAGTCTGCCGTCGTGATCGAGGCGTTCTGCATCATGCTATGGTGGTGGGCGTGTGGATCGGTTGCATTGTCGGCGCGCGCACCAGTCGCTGTCACCGCGATCATGATGAAAAGTAGCACCCTGCCCTGTATTTTCATGTTGGCTCTCATGTTGTGATCTCCGGGTGTCACTTGGGTCTGGGGAAGCGGGAATCCACAAGTTGCGGGCTTAGCCCCACAAGCCAGATGCGAACAAAATACTTTATTGCGCAGCAGAGATGCCTAAGGAGCTGTCTTAAAATTGCTTTGGAGGGGCGTGCGACATTGCGCGGCACATGTTCCCCCGCCTGCTGCCTGAGTACTCTTTCAGTCACCATGCGCCTTGTCTCCATCCCTCCTCAACGAATGTTTAAACAGCTGCTTACACAGCAGTCTAAGGCAAGTGATCAAATAAATCTGTTAGGTGAATCAGGTATTTTGCTGAGAAAAATACCTGATTCACCGTTAATGGAATCCGTAGTTGGATAGTTGTGGCAGGGACTACTGATTGGATCAGATCATGGTCTGATCCATTCAGACGCGGGGATGATCCCCCAGCCCGTATCAGAGGCGAACCGCACCATGTAGCCGCCTTTGGACGCAAAACGCTGGCCAGACGCAAGCGCCAGGCGTGGGTAGTAGCCGGTAACGATGCGGTGCTCGAGCATGCTCTGGATGCGCTCGACGAGATAGTCGCGGACAAAAGTGTCGGCCATATGACTTAGTGCCTCAGCGAGCAGGCCGCAAGCAAGATAGGTGTCTGTCTGCACCTGCTCATCCACGACTGGAATATGGCGGATCGCGAACCAGCCGCGCGCAAAATCGACATTGACCCGTCGGCGTTCTGGCAAATCGAACGGATAGGCCAGGAGCGTGCGCTCGCGCCAGCCAGGCGGCAGCGGCGTGCGCTCAAGCCCGGACATCAGCCCCGACATGTACACAGTGGCTGGTGCAGCCGCTACGGTGTCGAGCGCCGCGAGATCGGCCGGGCGCAACCACAGGACGAGCGCATCCCCGGTTGCCGCTTCGTGTAGTGCCTCGGCCACATCCTGGCCAACCGCGCCATGTGCCAGGGCGCGGTTGCGCACCTTGATGCCATGCTGCTGCAGAGACGCGGCGAGTGCCTGGGCAGCCGGCTCACCGCTATCGCCGGCGCGGTAGATCTGTCGCACCACCTTTGCCACTTTCCCGCTGTCGGCTTCGAGTATCCTGTTCGCGATCAGCCCCGCTTCCAGCAGCACGCCCTTGGAGAAATACAGCGAGTAGAAGTCGCGGTCGGCATCGGCCGGCGGCGCGTCGACGTTGGGAAAGAGACAGGGCACGCCTTCATGTTCACAGAACGCCTGGACAGGCGCCCAATTTGTGCCGCCCAGCCCTGACACCACCGCCAGAACCGGCTCCTTGGCCATAAATTGCTCCAGCTGCCGCTGCCAGCTTGCTGCCGGGCCGCTCAGCCGCCAGACGTGCAGTTGCCACTGGCGATTGGCCATGAACATCATCTTGCGTGAGGAGCGCAGGCGCGGCGTCGCGCCAATCGGAAATGTGTTCTTGACAGCGAAATAGTGCTCGAGCACATCGAGCATGCCTCCAACCTTAACGGGGTCGGCCTCCGGTGTAATGATGGTGGCAAAGTGCAATTCCGTCTCGCTGACTCCGGGCGACTTACGCTGGTCGAGGTGCTGCAGATAAGCGATGAGTGCGGACATTTCGGTGTCGTTCAGAGTGTAGCGCGGCATCATATAGTGTAGCGGCTTGTCTTCTGCGTTGCGGCCTTCGCGGATCGCCCTGGCGAGGGTCGTATCGGTATAAGGATCACGATCAGTGCGTATTCCCTCGACATATGGCAGGCTGAGATCCTCGACACCAGGGACGCGCGGATAAAAAAGATATCGGCCGGTGATCGGCGGGATGGTGATGCGCCCCTCTTTGGAACCCAGTCCGCTGCGCTGGTGACAGTTGACGCAGGCCGCTTCCGCGCCCCGGGTGCGCAGGCCGTCTTCGCGCACCGCTTCGAGCTGCTTGCCAGAGCCCAGTACGCCTTGCCGGTAAATATTCTCGCCCACCTGCGTGGTTACATCGTCAGTGGCGTGGGCGCGCGCAATCGACGCGGCAAACAGCAGCGCGATGACAGCTGTGCGCAAAGATGAAGTGATGTATGAAAACGGGATCAACGGGGCGCATTCCGATACGGGACGTGGCCGATGCACTACTCCTCCGCCCTGGAACTGAAGGCGAGCTCCGGTTGCTCCGGAGCCATGAGCGAAGCCGGCTGAATGACCTGGCCCGACACCTGAGGCTGGGCAGCGGGGTGCAAAACCAATTTGCGTTGCTGCAAAACATTGGGTTTGACGAAGACATTGTCTTCCAGCGGCGTGTTGAGCAACACTTTTTCTATTACCAGCTTGTCTGCTGATGCGCCTGTTCCCTTGCCGCTTTCGATCGTGAGCGGTATCTGCAGCCCCTCAATGGGCTGGTAATTGTGGAAAAACACCGACGCCGTGATTGACTGACCAAAGCTGTTGCGGAACTCGCGGTCGTATTTGATATCCAGGAAAGTATGGGGGTCGATCCACACATGGTGGATATTTCCGGAGTTCAGCCTGAGGTTCAGGCGGTAAGCTTTGTGCCCCTCGATTACATCAACGCCGCCTAGCGTCACCGCGATGCCTTTGGCTCGGTGATCCATGAGCGGTCCGTCGATACCCGGGCCATCATGCGCAAAACTTAATTCCTCGGCGCTATATTGTTTAAGTTCAGGCTTGCCGCTACTTGTCGAACGCAGCTTCCAACCATTGCTACCGTCATAAATGCGCACACTCGCCTGGCCTTGCGCTTTAATCTCAAAGCGTGTCTTATCGGGACGTTTCATTTCAAGCACAAACGGCATGCTCGGCGCGGGAGCATGCGAGCTATCGATGTGTCCAACCCAGATCATGGTCTGGATTTTTCGCCACGCTTCCAGCCCCCCGCGGGCCGCAACGTTGTTCTCGATGATCTGGTCTGCAGTCAATGCGGGCAAGGCGATGGTCTCATCCGCACCTGCCCACGTCGAGATGCATCCGGCAATCGCCCACGCCACGATTCTTCTCATGGACATCACTCCGCCTGCTGGCTGGAGACCTTGGCCACCGCCAACTGCGGCTTGGCAAATAAAGCATCCTCCAACGGCTGATTGACCGTTACATGCTCAATGTACATCTTGTGAGGTTTGTTAGGCTGTTTACCCCATTCAACCACGGTTTCCAATAGATGTGGCACAGTCAATCCATGCTCGGCCTTGTAGTCGCGATAATAAATGACGACATTACGAAGTTTTCCGTCCAGTTTTCGGGGTTCTCCCTCTATTTTCAGTTCCAGGAAACTCGCTCTATCAACCCACACATGACGCTGATCACCGTTTTTCATGGTCAACATGAGTTTGTAGGCGCTGTGACCTTCTACGGCTTCCGTCCCCTGCAATTCAACCTTGGTCCCTTTATTGACGTAATCGACCAGCGGACCGTCCAGTTTCTGCCATCCTGCCGCCGCCTTGGCCTCTGCAGGTGTAAAGGGCTCGACTTCATTGCGCCCCAGGAAAGGCCGTACCTTCCAGCCTTGCTCGCCATCGTAGACCTGCACGGCCGGTTGATCCTGAAAAGTAATCTCCAGCCGGCTCTTGTACGGTCGCTTCATTTTCATCACGAACGGCAGCTCCGAATTCTTCGTGCCGCCTGCTTCCATCCTGCCCGACAGGGTCAATGTACTGACCGCCAGCCACGCCTGCAGCCCGCCACGGGCTGCAACATTCCTGTCGACGATCTGGGCCGCGGTCATCTTGCCCGCCGGCGCGACGTCGGTGGATACGGCAGCCGTGGCTGCCGTTGATAGCAGGCCAATGGTCAGTAGTAAAAATCGCGTCATGATTGCACCCTCCGGTTATGGACTACAGTTTACGCGCTAGAGATTATTCAACTATCAATCCGTCGACATGAAACGCGCCGATGACGACATTGACGCGATCCCCGGATTTCACCAGATTGCCCTTGTTGGAAAACACCATCCAGTATTCCTTGCCGGCTTCCGCTGTACCTGTTTGGCGTAGCTGACCGATTTTATCCATGACTGGAATCTCCAGCACTGCATGGCTGCGCTGGCCGACCAGATATGGTTTCGCGCGGTTATCACCGAGCGGCTTGGCGAGCGCGGGGTCGGTCACGCGGTAACTAAAGCGTATCAGATTGGACGATGCCGTCTGGCGCACCAGCAGGTTGTCAATTCCCCAAATGGACTGGTAATAGCCCCTTGCGCTGCTCGGCAAACCGGCCGGATGATAAGGGGAAACCTTGTGCCCATGCGAAGATGCAGCGGACGGTGATGTCGAGGGCGTTTTTTTTCCCTGCAGCGACTGGGCCAGGGTGGGCACTACGCACATGCCGTTTGCGAGCACTAGCACGAACAGCATCCACCATTTCGTGCCAGGTTTATGTATGTTGCACGCCAGATCAATAAGTTTGCTCATCATGCGCCCCCTCGTTTTCGGAAGCTCGACTGGCTGGCTCGGACTTATCCTCTTGCAGAAAATCCTTGCAAGCCGTAGCCGCATCTGGTTTTGAAATCTCGTCAAGCACGGTGCTGGTCTGTGTATACGCTTCCTTGTATTCGTCCGTGCTTCGGATCTTGTCCAGGTCTGCCTGAAGGACGCCCTGCACTAAACTGGCCGCCCGCTGCTGGTACTGTGCTGCACCAGCGGGGTTTATTCGGGCGCAGAAGTCGATCGTAGCCTGCGCCGTCCCCAGCGATTGATTGGGGGGAGCGTCCGCCACGGCGGGCAGCGGAATCGTGCTGGCAGCACACAAGCAGAGGATGAGATAAATTTTCATGGCAGCACTCCATCATTTTCACGACATGTTGCAATCATTCGTCAAATTCCAGGCTGCTTGCGCAGTCCCCCTGACCCTGGTGCAAGCCTCGACAGCGCATGCACCGGGGTCAGCTTGCCAGAGTCTCATAGTGCCGATACTGCACCGGCTATACCGGTCAATGAGGATGTCTGCGTACCTGCACTATCCGTGATGCTCACCGTTCCGTTTTGAGCGGAATCTGGAGCATCAGACAACGGCGGCCTGAACTGTACTGCGACAGTACAAGTCTTGCCCGGGGTCAGGCTCGTAATTCTGGTCAACGACGTATTTAATGGGTTGACGGTTCCGCAGGTCGTGAGCGTTGGAACGATGAAGTAGTTCGTTCCATTCAGCGTGATCGTCGGACTCAGTATTCCCGTCAAGTTTACGTTGCCAGTATTGGTCAGGGTGAACGTGAGGACCGGAGCTGCGAGTGAACTCGTTCCCCGAGGCACCGTTGCGAATGACTGTGTCGCCGGCGTTAGCGTGGCGCTCTTCAGCGGAGTAGCCCCCGTTCCACTGAGCGAGACAGGCGACCCGGCCACGCTCACGTTCCCTGTGATGGTCAGTGTCGCATTCACCACGCCTAGTACAGTCGGCTTGAACACCACGGTGATGGTGCAGCTTCCGGCCGCCGGCGTCAGGGTAGTGCCACAGGTGCCGCCCGTCCGCGAATAGCGCGTCGACGAGAAGACAAGCGTGATCCCCGTCAGGTTTGCGGCGCCGGTATTGCGCAGCACCAGGGTTTGCGATGTACTGGTCGCGCCAGTCCCCCAACTGCCGAAGGAGAGCGGTCCACCGGTGACGCTGGCGATCGCGGCAGGCGGCAATGTGTACTCAACCGCCCCGATATCGAACCCGCCACCTTGCGGCCTTGTGGTGCCAAAGTAGTCCCGGTTCGGTGCGCCCGATCCGGCCGCGGTATCAACCGCCGGCGAAGCTGGTTTGATCGAGTAATCCCCTAGCGCTGGCAGCGCATTGCCAGGCGCGGTGTAAGACGCCGGATTGCTCAACGCGAGTGGGCCGTAGCTCAGGTTGATCCAGTTGTTACCCTCGTCGACCGTTGCCGCCGGCGTGAGCTGGTTCAGCGCGAACACAGGGTAGAGCCCGGTGGTTTCCGAATGGCCCGGCGGCGCGTTGTAGCCGTGCCCGCCGTTTTCAGGCGGCAGTCTTGCGCCGTTGCAATACTGTTTGACGACTTCGGGGCTGCTTGGCGCCAGGTTGCCATTGCCGCTGTAGCCACCACTCAGGCTGGTCAGAATCGAATTGTTCAGGCTGAGTGTGAAGCTGGAACCATGGTTACCCGGTCCCGTGTCGCCACGCACACCTATGTCCCAGTAGTTTGCCGGGCCATTGCTCCCCGGCGCTCCGTTCTCGGTCCCCGCTGTCGCGCAGAAACCGGTCGCCGTCTGATTCAATGATGGCACCAGGGTGACAATTTTTTGCTGGTTCTGTTGGCCAGTACCTAAATTCCCCACCTCGACGTGGAACGCGCGGTTCTGCCAGAACAGGTCGTTACTCAGCAAGGGCAGAGAAACATTCCTGCATGAGCCATCACTAAGCTCAGCAGCTGTACTCCCGTATCCGTAACCTGCGGGACAGCGCATTTGTGTGCCCCCTGTGTCTGCCGGCAACGCCGCCAGCAGGTTTGGCGTGTGACCCATGGTCACCAGTCCCGCTGCCTGGTTGGTCGAGGTCTTGACCGGATTGTCGCAACTCGGATCCTGCGGCAGGGTCGGATCAGGCTGCGGCGTGCAGCCCGGTGGCGGCACGGCAGCCATGGGCGCGCCGAGGGTGTTGAAGAGCACGCCTGCAGAGGCCGTCGTATCGTTCGAGATCACGGTGTTGTTGATGAAGCGCACCATCAATGCGTCCTGCATCGAAACACCGCCACCATCCCAACCGGCCACGTTATTCGAGATAATGTTGTTGGTGACGGTGACGCTGTTCCACCCCGGACTAAGTCCAGAGGTCGGCCCGGTCAAAACCTGATCCGGACGGTCGGGGAACGCGACAATGTCGTCGCCATTGACCATTTGCAGGCGCAGCCCCCCACCGCTGCCACTTTCGGCGCTATTGCCCATGATCAGGTTGGCGTCGATCAGCAGGTTGCGGCCGGTGCCTTCAGGCAGCCCGGGCGGGCAATCCAAGTCATTTATGGTGCCACATTCCTGGCCAGCGCTGGGGCCAGTGGTGAGGGTACGGTCCGGGGAGGCCCCCAAAATCGCGAGACCACCGCCGTTAGTGGGTATCGTCGGACTGGCGCTCTGGTTAAAGATGATCGTATTGTGAGCGATAGTACCGTCGTTGCTGAAGCCAATGTGCGCAACACCACCGCCGTCGCCCGTGCTCAGGTTGCCGCAGACCCAGTTGTAGTTGAATTGATAGTTGTCGGCACCCGAGAGGAAGCTGACACCGCCGGCCGCCGAAGGCGTGCCAGAATACAGCGCGTCGCCGATTGAAGCATTGTTGGTGACCGCGTTATGGTGCACGCGCACGTCGGTGTTCATCCCATAGCCGAGCTGGGTGCCATCCGGTGTGTTAATCGGGATGTCGAATGGAATGGGGGCGGCTCCACCTGCGATGTAGGGGCTAGTGAATTCGCCAGCGCCCACGGCAATACCGCCCGACAGCGTGCCGTGGTTAGCGTAGACGCGGTTGTTGGCAACCTCCATATTGTGGTTCCAGCCATGCAGGTAGATGCCGCCCCCGCCTTGCGAACTGTTGATGATGCTGATGCCGTCGATGCGCGATGGGTTGCACTCGAAGTTACTAAGGTTGGCGCTGCAATCGCTGCTGCTGTTGGTGAGATAAACCGTCCCGGCCGGGAACGCCCCGGCGTCAGCGATGGCAAATGGATCTGCTCCGGCGGGGTACCTCACGCCTTTGCCCAGGACGGTGATACCTGCACCTTCATAGGCGCCCATGAGCGTAGGTTCTTGCAGGAGCTGCGCCAGATTGCCGTTGGTGGTAACGTCCCAGCCGATGATGCCCTCGCGGTTATTCCGGTCGACCTTCCCTGCCATCGCCGTGCTGCAAGTATAGGTGCCGGTCGAATCGTAGGGGCCCTCACTCAGAGGCCGGCCGTCCAGTGTCAGACCGAACAGGCAATTGACCTGCCGGCGCCATGGTTCCATCTTCCCTGCGGGATGGGCGTCCGCATTGATGGTGACCGACGTCGCGCCGACGCCTTGCAGCCGGACCGGCTTCCACATCAGCAGACTTTCCTTGTATGTACCCGGCCCGACGATAATCAGGTCGCCCGGGGCAGCGTTGTTGATCGCGGTCTGCAGCGCGTTGTTGCTGCCGTTCTCGCCATTGACGTAGATCGGAGGTTTGCCGGCCACGGTGACCGTGACCGTGTCTATCGATTGTTTGCCGTTGGCGGCCGTAATGATCAACTGGCCGCAGCGGGCGGACGTGCCGAGACTGGTCGGCGTTGTACGTTGGGCGATCGTGCAGCTCGACTGCGTCGTACTCAGACTTGGTACTTTGCCGACGATCTGCGCGTCAGTCCATGTCGTGACGTTAGTCATCGGCACGCCCCCAATTGTCACATTCGCGCAATTGCCGCTCGTCGGACAGGTGGAAGGCCGCGCGCCGAATCCATAGTGGCGCGTAATGAACTTCTGGTTGAACGGCGTGGTCGACGCCTGAGGCCCCGAGTAAGCATGATTGAGCACGCTCTTGTCACCCATGGCATTGATGGTCAGTGACTGGCCGGCTGCGCTCACCCAAGGCCCGCGGCCACCGCCGCTTGTAGTGCCGAGTACCGACTTGATCGCCGGCGTCGTATCCGCATACTCGCAGTCAGGCAGGTTGTAGCCCGCTGCGAAGGCCATAGTCGGAATCACCGGGGTATCCATGTACTGGGTCTGGCCCGGCATGAAAGGCGTTTCGTAGCAGAAATTGCTGTAGCCCGGGTTGTACATGGGATCGGTGATCATCGCGCCGCCCGGTCCCGGTATCGGACCCGGGTCGTTCATGCACGCAATCATCATCTGCGGAATATACCCACTCGGACTAGGCGGATTGACGGTCCAGGTCGAGTAGTTAAGCCCGTTGAATAGGCCCCACTGGTCGGCATAGACGCGCGCCACTTCCTTGCCGGTGTAATCCTTGAAGGCAACCGGCACATTGGGCACTGCAAACTTCTCGCCGAATTGTGGCGAGAACGGATCAAACTCGGAGGCGAAATCGTTCGTGATGGTACCGGTAAAGTGGCCGGTGACGTGCGTCGAAGTGAAGACATAGAACTTCGCCAGCGCCGTCATCTGGTCCTCAAGCGTGATTTCCTTGCGGTCGCACAAAGACCGCGATGCACCCGCGAACGGCGCTGCTTGTCCCGCGCCCGGGAACAGGCTGTTGTAGTCAGGCACGATGCGTGTAGCGCCGACGCAGGGCCAGAAGACCTCGACCGAGCCGGTGTCGCCTTCACGCCGGGGCAGCGCACCGTTGTTGGTAATCGACTGGATCTCGTTTCTCGGGTTGTAGGCAGCGTTCATGGCGGCCTGGTCGGGCATGATGAAGACGTTGCCAAAACCGGCGAACTGCTGCGTCACCGGCGCAATGTAGACATCGCCGAGCAGGATGTTCTTGTCTTCCTCTTTCACCAGCTCATAGCCGGACGGCACGATGACTTCGACCACATATTTGCCGGGTGGCAGCATCGGCGTGCCGTCGTCCGGATTCGCTACACAAATCGTGCAATTTGAACCGGGGCGCGGTGCTGCCATACCATTAAGCGATCCGGCACCTGTGGGTACTCCGGTCACCGGATTTCGGCCGATGATGCTGGGGAACTTGTACATCCCATTGTAAGGTGCAGGCTGCACCTGATTCAGCATCGACCAACCGTCATAGCACTTGAACTGCGAATGTGCCGCGATTGCTGTAGTCGGATTGAGCCATTGCGTGCTGTTTTCCATGGTGAAATAGAAAGGGCTCGTGGTTTCTTGGCCCGGGCAGCTCATATTGGGCTTGCCATCGGAGCGGAAGCCCTGCGCCCAGTCGTCCCAGCTGCTGCTCTTGGTAGAGTCCACGAGCTTCAGGCTCTTCGTACCGTCTGGCGCGGTGCCTTTCTGATATAGATTGATGGTCACGTTCGGCACGCCGGGCGCCCAGCTGAGTTGCAGCAGCAGCGCCGGGTCATCGAACGGCCGCGTTGGGGTATACAGCACATGGCCCCTGATGCCGCCGTTCTCACCGGGCTTAAAGGGCTTCATGGCGAATTCGATGAAACTGTTCTGGCCCAGCAAGCCCTGCCAGCCTTCGCTCGGCACCCAGCCGGGATCGACGCGGCCGGTTGAACCAGGGTTGCCGCTCGCCGGATTGAAAGAACCCGTGCCGGTGCAGTCGGCATTCGAGCAGTACCGGGCACCCGGAATCCGTTGATTCGCAGGCACATGGGCGGTGGGCGATTCTATCGTGTTCGCAAATCCGGCGGCGATGGTTGAACTGCCTGCCCCGGTGGTGCCGTCGACTGGCCCGCCAGCGTCATACACGACGTGGATGCCAGTCTGTTTGTAACGTGCGCTATCGGTATCAACCACTAACCAGTTCAGGAACGGAAAGACTTCGTTGAACCCGGCATAGCCAGCCAGATCGGTGTTATTGAAGCCAGCGTAGCTGCCATCGCGGAAGCGTATATTATAGGGCACCAGCGGCAGGCCAGGCTCGTTCTCCTGCGACACGCCGTCACCATTCTGGTCGAGGAATACGCGGCCATAGAGATTCGTCCGCCATTGCGTCACGGCAATTTCCAGTGGCTGCGCAGGGGTTCCGATGCTATCGCTATCAACCTTGATAGGCGTGGACAGGCCGTCGACCAGCAGATCGTTCCATTGGTCAAAGACGGTGACCTTCAAGTTGCCCCGGGGAATCCCGGTGAACGTGAAGGTTCCATCGGAATTGCACTTGGTGAACGCAAAATCATCACCATCCGGTGCGCCCAGACTCACGTAGCATTGCGTGAAGCCGTAGCTTTCGTAGTCACCGCTGCTATAGACCCGCTGATCGGGGGTGCGGCTCATGCGTGCATTCGTGACCACGCCGTTGATGGTGGCGGTACAGGCTTGATTGGAACAGACATCAGCCTTGCGGTTATTGATGAATTTCGGGTTCGCGAAGCCGACGGCGACGTGGTAACCACCGGGCCCGAACTCCTGGAAGTAAGCCGGCTCATCGGCCTTGATGAATGCCTCGATGGCCTTGGTGCCGTCAAGCGTGTTCGTCTGCAGCCATTCTTCGCCGCGCGTCATCCGTGCGCTCCCCGGCGTCGCCACGACCTCGTACAGGCCAGGGTACATATTGGCGATGACGGCATGTCCGGCAAGGGGTGACAGGGTCACACCATCCGACTCGTATTTCGGACAGGTCTCAATGATCCCCACCAGCCTGTCGCTCGATTTCTTCGAAATCGGGCACGCGTCGAGACGTGTGGCCGGGTCAATATAACCCGCCAGGGCGTTGGACACGGGCTGGCCGAACTCGTCGTAGGTAATCTGTCCGGTCGAGTCGCCGAAACCACCAGCTGCGTCGAGCAGCACGATGTTGAAGCCGCCCAGGCCAGGTTCGTTGGGTGCGAGCGTGTTAACGCCGCCGCCGGCATCGCTTTCACCGTTGAGCGGCCTGTCGTCCTGGAACACGAACACCGAAATATTCGCCGGCGGTAACGGTGATTGCTGCAGGTTCACAGTGACCGACGTTGTCAGCCCCGCTGCGATCTGCGCACCACCCATACCGTGGCCGCACAGCGCACCTGCCCCACCCGGCTCCCAAGCGCCAGTGCCCGTGTAAGGGCCGCAATCCCTGGCGATGTCGAACGGTACGTCCTTGCCACCGACCGACATGGCACCGCCGGCGCCGCCTATGGTCGCGTTGGCACCGTCACCCGGCAAGATGGAAATGTAGTAGCGCTTGGTCGGATCGAGTGCGACCTGGCTCGGATTTACTTCGGTTTTTGCGACTGCACTCACAGTTCGGCATGCGCCGTTACCGATATCGCATACAGCCGGGTCCCCGAGCAGCGTTTGTCCAGCTTCGCACGAAACGGGGCCGACGCAACCCGTCGCTACCACCGGCATATGACTGGTGTGGAAATTGGTAGCTATGCTTTGCACCGGTAGCGGCGGACAACCACTAGGCCTGGGATTTGTGCCTGTGTTCACTTGACACTTGGGATCTATCCAAACGCTCCGGTCTTCTTCGATAATCCAGCGATAGTCGTTGATCGCCCCGCCGTTCTTCGCATCCCGCACCGCAAAGGTAATGCCGCTACCGCCCTTGAATGTCACAGTGGCCGTGGCGGAAGCGGAACTTGTATTCTGCGAGTTCACCGCTTGATAGTTAAAGGTGACCGTTGCCGTACTCGTACCAGTCGGCGGGGTCGTCGGCATCACGACGAATGATCCATCCGGATTCAGCGTCACGGTGCCGCCTGTAACGCCGCTGAGGGCAGAGGCCTTGAGTGGATATCCAGAGGGGTCCGTATCATTCAGCAGCACGCCGGGTGGGCTGATCTGCAGCCGCGCGGCGATGACGCTGGTGTAGCTGTCGGCATTGGCCGTGGGGGCAACGCCGAGGCAACCGGTACTGCAAGCTGCCAAAGTCACAGTGGTGCAGAGTGCGCCGCTGGTGGCTCCGTTACCGCAATAGCTGAATGCGTCGGAGGTCACCCCTGCGCCGGGGGTATAAGTGAACGTGCCGTCAGCATTGAGACTGAGTGTGCTGCCAGCGCCGGTGGGGCCAGTCTGCAGTTTCACGCCGTACACGGCAATGTCGTTCGCGATCACGCCCTTGGCCACCTCGGCGACTGCAAGGACATTGCCCGCAACCAGGTAATAAGAGTCGGCATTGGCAACGCCGGACAGGCTGGATGCGGCTGATCCAACGGTCCCCGTGGCACCCCCGCCGGCAACATTGATGTGCGCCTGCATGCCACCGTCGCGCTGGTTGTTGGTCGACAGGCTCAATTGCCGGTCGAACACGGGGTAGGTGGCTGCATCATAAGTGCCGGGCACGATCTGCTTCGGCTGGATCGTCACGTCATAGGACTTTCCGGCAGCGAGGAACAACGCGCTCTGCACCTTGGGTACGCCCGGTAGTTTGTTGCCGTCCTCGGCTAACAGCGTCATGTTCGCGTTCACAACCGACGGCACGTGCATGCGCAGACCAGCATTGACGAAACGCAGCAATACGCGCCCCTGGACGGCTGTATCTGGCACCGCCAGAGCAGAACTGGCAAGATTGCTGCGATCGAACGAAACACCGTTGATCAGGTAGTAGAGCGGGCTGTAGTTGACTGCGGGCGGATAGCAGGTATGCACGGCGGGGTGACCGCACTTACCCGTCTGGCCATTCCACACCCGCGTGTCGATGAAACCGGCGGTGCGCACGGCCGTGTCGACTGCGGTGTTTTGCACTGGATCGATTTCGCTCAATAACAGCGCGACGTCCTTATCGAATGTCTGGCCCGGGTATGCTGGATCGGTGACCACCAGCATGCCGTACAGCCCCATCGGCCCCTGAATCGACGGCTGCGTACCGGACTCGATCAGGTAGGTGCCCGGGCGGAGATTGTTCCACGTCAGTGTTTTGCCCGCGGCACCGTCTGCCACCGTTACCTCGGTCGCGAACGACCGCACGCGAGCAGCCTGGGCTGGCGGCGTAAATACAGGGTCACCCGGATTGGTGGTCCCCTGTGTGCCCGGCCATGTCGTGCCCTGTGGTGCATGGACAGGGCTTGGCATGGTCGTTCTCTGCGTGACATTGCCAAGACCGCCGCCCAGTTGGCCGACGATCACGAGTGAGGTCGGCACCGTGTTGCTCCCCGTGCCCACGGTGAAGCTCAGGTTGTTGTTCAACTTGATGGTCAACGGCTGACCGCTAGGCACCGTAATCAGCGGCGGTTGCCAGACACCGCCCGCCTGAGCTGTCCCGTTGGCGGCCGTGCATGAGACACGGCCGGTAACAACCCCATTGTCCAAGGCTGCGCCGCAACCATATCCCCACATCGGCACCATCTGCCCGTCCGGCAGTGTTGTGGTCGTCGGCGCCGCGGTCAGCGTGACGACGCTGTCCGCGCACGCAACCCCGCTCGCCAGAAGAAGAATAGAGGCGGCGAGTCCCGATTTGATCAGGCTCATCTTGAACGTATGGGCTCTCATGATAGTTCTCCTAGTGCTCTATTTCGCTTCGATGATTTTGAAGTCGCGCGGATCCACAAGCATCATCATCATCATTCCGCCGGGAAAGGCATTGTTGGTCGTAATTTCTCGTTCGTTATGCGAGTGCCACATGAATGCGAAGCCAGCTTCCGCCGTTGGGCTGTTCCCGACAGTCCCTGATGGCGGGATAGGCGTGCCGCCGACCGCGCGCTGCGTGGCTTCCGGCCCTAAATAGGGGCTGCCGCCATACCACGCGCCGTTGGCCATGATGTTGGCGTCTGGCAATGTGACGGGGCCGCCACCGCCAACTTGGCCGTAAGGCTTTGACTCAAGCGCCTTTTCGTGGTCGGCACACCACTCGTAATAGTTCCGCGCTGTCGGGTCGGCGGTGAAGTAGCCGTCCGCATCGGGGACACAAGGCGCGGTATAACCCGTCGTATGCGCGTAGACATCCCAGTTCAGACCCTTGCCGGTCCATTGAAAAATGCCGTCCATCGTCTGGCCGGGAGTGGTGGTGGTGGTGAACAGCAGCGGACCGGCGAGCTTGTTGGACGCAGGGGTCAACAGCATGTTGCCGTCGCGCGCCAGCACGCGCACGTGGTTGCCGTGCTCGTGGAACGGATGCTGCCAGCGGCCGTTGCCGATGATGCGCAGCAGCACGAGTTCGCCGGGGTGCATGTGCGGGTTGCCATTGTATGGCTGGTGCGGATATTGCACGGCGTAGTTCGGGTCCATCAAGTCAGGCATGGACCGGCCGTTGACCATGAAATATGCCGGCAGGTAGGGCTCGGTAGCGACGACCATGCAGCCGGTTTGCTGTGTGCACGGAAGCCCGGCCTGCTCTGCGGCCTGGCGGTGGATCACGGGGTCGATCTCGGAGAACTGGAATAAATACTCGCGGTCGTAGCAGGCCGCAGGGTGGTTGTATGCGGCGGCGGCCAGGCGAAAATCGGATTCGCCATTCGCAGCCTTGGCTTTGTCGTTCTGCGTTAGGGACTTGCAATTATCAGGAATAGTACTGGGTAAGACGATGAGGGCGCCGTACAGACCCATCTCGATTTGCAGGTCGCCCTGCGTGCCGCTGTAGTATGTATGCGTGCCGGGCGTGTCGGCCACGAAAGTGTAAGTAATCGCGCAGCCATTAGCGACCTCCGTGGTCAGCACTCCCGGGGTTGACGTCGTGCATGACCCCGTCTGGCCCACTGTGGCCGCTGCACTCACGTTAAATCCCGGGAACAGGATAGAGGTGTTGCCCGCGGCTGGCGGCAGGTTGTTGTGCAGGGTAACCTTCACGGTCTGCCCCTGCGTCACAATCAGCGTGGGGCCGGGAAGCTGCATTGTTGTCGAGCAGGTGGGGTTGGGGATCGTCAGCGGCGCAAATCCGCTCGGCTCATTGTAGCAGCCAAAGCCCCAGGAATAGATGCTCGATCCGTCAGGCTGGGTAATGTAGCCAGGTGCGGCGGTCAGGTCGAAATTCGGCCCGGTGACGCCGGGAGCGGCCGCATGGGCGGTTGAGACGAGCAGAGAAGTAACAGCCGTCGCAGCCAGCATGGCAAGATTTGCGCTCCAGGTCTTGTTGATCCAGGTCATGTTTGTAATGTGGCGCATGGCTATTCTCCTAATGTGCTGCTGCCGCAGGGCTTGGTCAGATTATGTGGATCTCGGTCATCATTCCACCAAAGTTCTCGGCGTCGTTCGACAGGTGGTTAAGCTGCGGCGTGTAGAGGTAGAAGACCGAACCGGCGGGATATTTAGTGGTGTCCGAAGCATTCAGGATCACGTCGAGTGACTCACCGCCGCCGAGGGTGATCGAGTTTGTGTCGTAGGCCATGTTATTGCCGTCCTGATCGCGCAGCAGCCTGGCGTTGATGGCGATCACGCGCATCGGGATGCCCAGCGAGGCCAGCGTATGGAACTCGGTAACATTAAGGTCCGAGATGCGCAGCAGCGCCTTGCCACCCGCTGGGATCTTGATGAGGGTAGGCAGCGGCTGTGAAAAACGCGGCAATCCATCTGCCGCCTGTGTACTCAGCGGATTTGGATTGATCGTGTCGGGGTAGCTCCTGCCGTTCAGCAGGAAATACTTGTCCTTGAGGTCGACGAAGGATTCCGGGTTGAAGGTCATGCCGACGAAGTGGAAGTTTGGGTCGAAGCCGTGCATCTGGATCGGGTACTCGACGTCATAGGCGGTCGATCCGTCGCCGTCGTTGTAGGCATACAGCTTGCCAGAGACACGCGGCACGCTGTTGCTGGGAGGCAGCGGTGTCGCACACAGAATGTCGCCGCCGCACTTAGTACGTAAATTTGTCTGCTGCGCCACCAGCCCGTTATATAGCGAGCCACCGACAGCGACCCGATTTTGCCGCGGGCGTACGTAAAGTTGTCCCACCATGCCCATCTGCAAGTGCTCGGGCGGCGTGATATGGCAGTGCCAGAAGTAGGTTCCGGCGTCCGGCGCCAGATAGTAGTAGGTGAAGCTGCCGCCGATGTTGATGGCGGCCGAGGCATCGGGCACGCCATCATAGTACGCGGAGGCGTTTGGATAGCCATGAAAGTGTACGGTGTGCTGCTCGAACAGGTCGGGCCGCATGACCTGACCGACGTTGGTGAGCGTGAGGAAAAACTCGTCATCCTCATCGATCGCCATCAATGGCGCCGGCATGTTGCCGTTCAAGACGCCGACGTCCATGATCTGGCGGGGGTCGACATAGCCGGTGAGCTGGTTGGGCGGATCCGATTCCGGGTCAGGGGCAAGTCCGATCGCTCCGTTAAAGGTCGTGGCGGGGTTGGGCTGGCCAATGGGAGGAAGGACCGGGCTCACTGTGTTGAATATGCTGGCGGGCTGGGTCCCAGGCAAACCCTTGACCATATCAGCAAGGCCCGAGAGCGGGCCGAAGGCGAACAAGTAGGTCTGCGTGCCGTCAGCCATGGTGGCAAAGCCGTCGCCGCCCGAAATCTGCTGGCATTTGATGCCAGCCCCAGTCGGGTGCGTAGTTGTCGTTGCCGGGCACTGCACATGGAACGATCCAGCCATTGCCGGGAAAGCGCAGAAAAGAAATAGCGATATTGCTATCACCGGAAAGATTGCCATCACCGGTAAGCATTTCATGTCCGGGTGGCTTAATATCGTCGCATTGTTCATGGCAACCCCCATGTACGTTAACTGCTCCAAGCTGAAAATCTCTTGCCGGACTCATCTGTCCGCGAGCCCGGCAAGCTGTCTTTTATGATCCAGTAGGCAGTCTATGGCGCACGACAAAATTACGCAGTGGGGTGGAGTAAGTATTTCGTTGGGGTGAATACCCCATATACCGGTGATTGGATAGCGTAATTTACTGGGGAATGGCCGGTTTGCTGTGCGGGGTTCCGGACCGTTTTGTTAGGTAACGGTTGGGCGGGCCGTCTGGAACGTGAAATTGATGTGAATACGCGCTAGTGGTAGTTCTGCTTATTCAAGACGGTTTCAACCACTGACAGGATTTCTTCCCCGAACAATGAATCCTTGGGAATAAAGTAACTTGCCCCGGCCTGGAAGGCAGCCTGACGGTACTCTGGAACATCAAAGGCCGTGATAACAATCACTATGGTGTCCGCATGATCTGCCATGATGACTCTCGTCACATTGAGCCCATTTCCATCCGGCAACTTGACGTCCATGAAGACCATATCGGGTTTGAAACTATCAATCTTTTCCATCGCATCTTTAACATCCACTGCCTCCGCGATTGCCATGGCAGGAAAGCGCGTGCGCAGGATTTCATTGAGCGACTCGCGAAAGACCGTATTGTCTTCAACAATTAATGTTTTGAACATAATGACGCACCTATAAGCAAGCCCCGATTTATTCTCCGCATCCAGAGAGTCAGTTTAGATTTGCAGCATCATGTCTTTCAATACAGTGGGTTATGTATTCTGCCGCTGTATTGCTTGTAGACTGCTAATCCATAGCGCTTTACCCGTGCGTCCGGGATGCCATCTTCATACACAAAACGTACGACAGACAGCTAGTTTTTTTATGTTTACGGAAATGTGATTCTGTATTGATCGTAAAGTTCCATGACTTTGTTCACGTACTTAGTCGTTTCACGGTATGGCGGTATTTTGTTGCCGTACTGAACAACGGCGTTTTCGCCAGCATTGTAGGCGGCGAGCGTCAGACGCAGATCATTGTTGAACAGGTGCAGCAGGTCCTTCAGATAGCGCGCTCCGCCACGCACATTCTGGGCCGGGTCGTAAATATCGGCCACGCCGTAGCGCCTGGCAGTTGCCGGCATCAGCTGCATCAGGCCGGAGGCGCCTGCTCTGGAAAGCGCACGCGGGTTATAGCCCGACTCGGCGGTGATGACGGCATGCAGCAATGCCGCATCCACCAGGTTGAGGCGCGCGGTTTCTTCCACTAGCGGGCCGAAGGGCATGCCCTGATGAAAATACGGCGCGGGCTTGGCGCTGGCGACGGGGACTATGCGGTTGTGTGTGGCCGGCGCGTCCGGGGACGCCACCAGCAGCTTGTAGCGGCTGTCTTCCTGAACGTTGCTCAGGAACAAGGCGCCGCTTTCATCGGAAAAGGCGTAGATGTCAGCGTATGCCGGGCTGGCCATTCCGGTTGCCAACAACATGGTTAGGCACACTCTCCTGTATTTGTTCATTTCCTGATCTCGCAAGGCAGCACCCCGATAATACTCTTCTGCGGACAAGCAGGCAGGCAATACCGTAAACACTGTATTTTTCATCTCATGAGGTGGCATGTCAGCATTTTTACACCATGCGAATACAGGAATTACCCTATGGCTGGCATGTTTCATCAAGCATATTGTGCTTTCGCCTGTGAGAAAACAAGACACAACAGGCACGAAGTCCACAGGGAGAACATGTCATGCGTATACTAAAACTGAATAGGGCAATTGCCTCAGCAGTCACCACTACAACACTGTCACTGGGGGTCGTCACTGACGCCAACGCCGTGCCCAGCTTTGCGCGGCAGACCAGTCTGGCATGCGCCTCATGCCACTTCAGCTGGCTGGAATTGACCCCGACTGGCCGGAAATTCAAATTGAACGGTTACACCCTTGGCGAGCGCCAGCCCATTCCGCTGGCAGCCATGCTGCAAGGGTCATGAACCAAAACAAAACAGGTCGACAAAAATGCCCCGGATGCATTCAAGGACGACAAGGAAATAGAGCTGCAGCAGGTCAGCCTGTTTCTCTCGACCAAGTATACCGACCATATCGGCTCGTTCATCCAGTGGACGTACGATGGCATAGAGCGCCACAGCGGAATCGACAATGCCGATATCCGCTTCGCCGATCGTGTCGGCAGCAAGGACCATGGCCTGGTCTACGGCATTACCCTGAATAACAGCCCGACCGTGCAGGATGTTTACAACACCGTACCGGTATGGGGCTTCCCCTACTCATCGTCGCCCGTTTCCATCGCGCCCAATGCCAGCACCATGCTGGAAGAGGGGCTAGCACAACAGGTGGTAGGGCTGGGCGCATATTTCTTCTGGAACAGTACCCTGTATGGCGAATTGAGCACCTACCGTACGGCGGACAATATTTTCTCCGTAATGAAAGCCGGGGTGAAGGATAGCGAAGCGGCAAAACTGGACGGCTACAACCCGTACTGGCGTCTTGCGCTACAGCACGAATGGGATTCAGGCACGCACTCGGCGATGATCGGCACCTATGACATGACGGTGGACAAATATCCAGACAACCTTAATCCGCACGGCCCTACCGACCGCTTCAAGGACATTGCGGTCGACGCGCAGTATCAATACATCACGGACAGACACCGGGTTTCTGCGCAGATGAACTGGATACACGAGAAGCAGGAATGGAATGCAAGTTTCCCGCTGGGCGACACCAGCAATACGTCCGACACCCTCAAGTCGTTCAGGGCTAAGGCAAGTTACTACTTCCAGAGCCAATACGGGATTAATGTGGGCTACTTCGACACCCGAGGCAATGCCGATGCGAACCTTTATGCCGCCGATGAAGTGACTGGTAGCTTTACTGGCAGCCCGAATACCAGTGGCTATATCGTGGAATTGAATTACCTGCCCAAGCGTGATATCAGGCTGGTATTGCAATACACCGGGTATAACAAATTCAATGGCGCCACAAGCAATTACGACGGCTTCGGCCGGGATGCCAGCGATAACAACAGTCTGTATGCCCTGCTCTGGATGATGTTCTAGCGCAAAGGAGATGTCATTATGAATACTGTAACGAAAATATCCCGTCGTGCCATACTGAAAAGAGGCGCGGCCCTGCTGACATCCATTGCGATACTGCCAATTCTGGTGGCAGGTAGATCTGCCGTTGCGGGAACGGGCTCAAAAGCGGATTTCAACTATCAGGATAGCCCCAGAAACGGAAAAAGCTGCGCAACCTGCACAGCCTTCATCCCAGACGGATCGGGCGCTGGCACCTGCCGCATTCTTGAGGGTACCGTAACGCCCTATGGTTGGTGCATGGCACATTCGGAACGGAAGTAGCCGGAGCAAAATCCACCAGGCTGGACTGTACAACCCGCTGGGCAGAAATACTCTCAAAGAAATGACTACGCGGCTTTCCTGAATGTGTGCAGGGAAGCTTGGCGGGATGCCCACTCCCGTGCAAGCGGGAATCCAGCGTGTCTTGCCCAATCGAGCTGGCGCAATCAAGCTGAACCCCGCTCGCGCGGAAATGGCACGGCTAGACGATATATTGGCCAGCCGCTAGCGGTGAATCTCTACAGCGCTACGAATTCGCCTCATCCTCCTTTTCGTCCACCGGGCAGCATCGATACTTCTGGGATTTTTCGAGCAACGCGATCTGCTTTTTAAGCAGTTCGTTTTCCAGCGCCTTGCGTTCGAGGTCAAGCTCAATTGCCTTATCGAGCGCTGGTTCGCAGATATCGCAGTCGTCCAGGCAGCCTTTGACGAGCATCCCCGGTGTAGGCAGTGAACTTATCCGCTCAAACGACAATTCCGCCACAATCTGATCGGTGACCTTGCCCTGTCTGTCGATGAGCCCCTGCTTTTGCAGCGCCTGATCGACTTGGGCGAGCGCACGGGCCTTTACGGCTTCCGGGATGGGTAGCGTCACTTCAGCAGCGACAAACCTGCTGGCAAACCCTGCGGACTGGCCCAGCGTGTTGCCGGCCCCTGTCGCGTTGGCGCGCAATCTGGCCAATTCGCTCGCGCGGCCGACCTCTTCCGTCTGCAACCGATTGGTGTCAGTCGCGAGGACGGCGTTGGGGATAGCTGACACGTCACCGTCGGCGACGAACAGGTTGTTTGTCACCCGCGTGTCGGCCGCGGGGTCAATCACCCGGCGCTGTATGGCAACGATCTTGAAGCGCACGATCTGGGTCTTGTTGATCTGGTAAAAAAAGAACGTCACTGCGTGGCACTTGTTGGGGTTGGAAAATTCCCGCGACGCCGATTCAAAATGATCTTCCGATTCGCCCTCGATGTGGGTGCGGGTCGAGACTTCACCCACCGAAACCGAGTTCGCCGCACGTGTGCCCATCTCGGCGCGCCGGTCGCTGCTGGAAGCGTGCTGGGAAAGTTCACGCACGAACGAACTGGTGGAAGAGGCATCGTAAGAACCACTCACATCAACGGATGCGCCGCCGAAGAAGCTCTGGATCGCGCCACTGGTGCCGCCATGGCCTTTGGCAGAACCACGATTGGATGACGATGCGGAACCGGAATCGCGCACCGAAACGTCGGACATGAAATCGTGCACGCTAGCCGTGTAGTAGCGCTCTTCACTCGTTTGCTCGTTGCGATAGCTTACCTTGGTGGCGCTATCGAAACTGAAGCGGGTACGCCGGTCTGAGGTAAACAGCTTCACTTTTTCGCCGGGGAAAAGTGTGGTGCTGTAGACGAGATCGCCCAGCGTCATCGGGCCGGGGCAGCGCTCGAACCGGGCGTGGATCAGCACTTCAACCAGCACGCGGCGATTGCCGGCCACGACTGTTGTGCTATAGGTGAGGCGGTAATGAAAATCAAGTACATCGCAAACTTCGTCCTTGGAAAGTGGCGGACAGCAAGGTACTTCGTTTAGGGTTGTTTCAGCCATTTTGTTTTCCTCCTATGGGTAATAAGCTGGAATCGTGATACAAGGCGAGTGATTTTTTGGGCACCCGACTTATGGCAAAACGCGCCTGAGCTTCGGTGTCATCTCAAGCGAAGGTGCGTCGCGTGGGTCGACGCTGAGTCTGGCGCCGCGCTCGCCGAAGCGATAGCGCCGCCCGCTTACGCGGCCGGTGACGATCAGCCCGGCCACGCCGTCGTAAATGAAAGGCACACCCGCTGGTCCGGGGCCGTGGGAAACGCTGGGGCTCGGTGCGGCGGTAGCATTCGTGCCCGATGCAGCGAAGGCGCTGGCGACCACTTGTTGACGTTTACTTCCGCAGCAGGACATTTATGTCTCCTCGTGTTGGCTATAGGCCATCGGCGCCGTCAAAGCACCGCCAGTCGTGCGCTCCAGCAAAATCGCCCCGGCCGACAGCGCCGGCCATAGCAAGAGGTGCTGGAGCCAGGTCTCTCCGAGCAGGAGCGCGAACGGCAGGGCAATCCACAGGCTCAGACAATAGAAGCAATCCATCAGCTGGCCAGCCATGCCGCCGCCTGCCAAGGTCCGAAGGCGCACCACCACATCCCAAGGGCCATCTTCGGCCTGAATCAGATGGGTGATGCGCCAAACACCCAGTACGCCCAGCAACAATCCATAGAGTTCGTGTTCCACGCGCCCACTAGCCGATTACCTTTTGTTTGTCCGGACAGACGTCCGGGCAGAGCTCGGGCCGCAGAATCGTGAATGCAATTTCGAACTCGTTGGCGTGGACCCATTGCGGATCGCTGCAACCGTTGGTGGTCCGCTTCCAGGCACGAAGGTGCAGGAGGTAGGCGCAGCACTCGGGGAAGTCCGTGCCGCGCAAGGTGACCTTGTAGTCGCCACCGTACCAGTGCGGACGCGGTGCGCCTTGCAGCAGCGCATTCGCGTAATCGGGCCCGACTTCAAAGGTCGGATCAGCGGCGAACGTGCCATGCAGCCCGGTGCCTATGTAGAACACCTGCGAGACTCCATATTCTGCACGCAGCCAGTAGCCGCCCAGATGGCCGTCCTCGGCCGTCGGCGGGCAGGTGGCGGTGAAGTGAACCGTAAGCGTGTCGGTTGCCGCCAGCTTGACGATGTCACAGGCAGAAATGCAGTGCTCGTCCGCCATCCCTTCGTTAATGCAGATCTTGCGTATGTAGCAATCGGGCTCATTGGTGCAGGTGTGCACGGTGCCCGGGCCACATGGATGAAGTGGCGTAGAAGGCGCGTGGATCATGGCTTGATTGTCGATCCGGATATACACCGTCTCGGTGGCCGTCTGGCCGCAAGTGGGCAGTATGCGTTCGCTCAAAGGAATGATGTTGTCCGCTGCGTCCGCCGTGTAGCCGACAAAGCGTAGCTGGTAAAGGCCATCGGGCGCCAGTCCCGGATTGGCGAGCGTATTAAAGTAGAGCAGCGTGTCGTAGTCGTACCAGATCACGCTGCCGCCAAAGCGCGGAATCGCCGGATGCAGCACTTCGTAGTGCTTGCGTGTGATCATCACGGTGCGGCCATTCTTCAGGATCGGCGTGAAGGCCTCGTTTATACACGCTACGCTGACGATCTGACATTTTCGTCCAACTCTGAATTTTCCCGAACGAAGGCACTTGAGCTTGTTCATCAGGCTTACGATCTATTGCGGCTTTTCGGGAAGTACTGCCGTATCAGTCTGTTGGTGTTCTCGTTGGTGCTACGCTCCCAAGAGGCATAGGGGTGAGCGAAGTAAAAGTCGGCCTGTAGCTGTTTGGCAATTTCTTCGTGCCTGGCAAACTCCCGCCCATTGTCCGAGGTAATGGTATGCACCTGTTTCCGATGCCGGCAGAGTAGTTATACCATGGCTTGGCCAACTTTTTGGGCAGTCTTGCGTCCAACCTTGCGGATCAGCGTGTATCCTGACCTGTGGTCGACAATGCTCACGATTGCGTGCTGGGGTTCTTGCCAATGATGGTATCGACTTCCCAGTCGCCGATCCGGCTGCGTGTCTCGACGATGGCCGGACACGCCTCAATGGAGAGGTAGGTGGAGATAATTCCGCGGCAATCTGTCTTGCCGTAGCGCTTCTTGCACAACTTCTGACAGCGCAGGTGCTTCCACAGCCAGCCACCTGTCCGCTTATCCGCATAAACACGCTGATATGCTGATATACCGTCTCCGGGCTAATGTTGTCATGCCTGCTGATCTGCTCCGGGCTCCATTGCTGCAACAATCTCTCTTGCGCGAATCGCCATGTCGCCTCGTCTATCGTCCGGGCATTTATCGCGCGTCGCTCAACCGCTAGGCAATGCACCTGCTTGGGGCGATAACCGCGCCTTTCCCGATTACGGGCTCACTTCCCTGCTGATGGTCGATCGGCTTTGCTCCAGCACGTGGGCTATCTCGCTTGGTTTATGTCCCGCCTTCTTTAAGGCGTAAATCTGGCATCGTTTTTCCCGGGTGAAGTGTGTGTAGTTCATTTCTGCAATTTCTACTGGCTGGTCAAAAAAGCATGGATGCTACCGCATCCCGCCTACCTGATCCGCGTTACTCAAAAATGCACTTCATTCCTGAATTCGCCCTTTATATTTAGCTATGTACGCTATCACACAAAGCCGGTAAATAAATAGTGCAATACTGATTCCATTAATTCATCAATTAAGGGAGGTCCATTATGGCTTTATCCAATGCAACAAACTCAGAAGAATTGGCTCGCGGAGAACTCGGCTTAGAGGCTTATCTCAAGAGTTCTAATTTAAACGGTACTGCAGTTTCTTGGAGTTCCATACTTGCAGGTGCGGCCGCCGCTGCCGCTTTAGCTCTCATCCTTTTACTCTTAGGTGCTGGTTTGGGTCTGTCCTCTGTTTCGCCATGGGCGCATAAAGGTGTAAGTGCGAGCGCATTTGGAATCTCTACCATTGTTTGGCTAACAGTCACCCAAATTCTTGCCTCTGGCATGGGTGGATATCTGGCAGGAAGGCTAAGAACTATATGGGGTGGTGTGCATATAGATGAGGTGTATTTCCGCGATACCGCACATGGCTTTTTAGTTTGGGCTGTGGCATCCCTGGCTACTGCCGCATTGCTGACTTCTGCAATCGGAGGCATCGTTAACAGTGGCGCGCAAGTCGCAGCTACTTTAGCTGGTGGTGCAGTGACCGCCGCTGCGGCAACAGGAGCAGCAACAAGCGAAAATGATAAGTTTGGGAATAATCTCTCTAACTCTACCACTAACGGATTGGGATATTTTATTGATTCTCTATTTCGTACAGACGCCAAGATCAAATCTGGTCTAGGTAATGTACCGCCTACTGATTCGCCTCAGCAAGCAATTCCTACCTTAGAAGTTACACACATTTTTATCAATGCATTGGATGCTAAGGCATTGCCACCAGCTGATGTCACCTACATAGCCCAATTGATTTCAAACAAAACAGGATTGTCTCAGCAAGAAGCTGAAAAACGTGTCAATGATGTTTATACCAGTATTCAGCAAAAGAAAGCTGATGCTGAAATGGTCGCGAAGAATGCCGCTGAAAAAGCACGTAAAGCTTCTATTTATGCAACATTATGGCTATTCGTTTCGCTTCTAATGGGGGCATTTTCTGCAAGCCTTGCCGCTACTTGGGGTGGCCGTGGTCGCGATGCCGATTTTATTTACCAACCTAACTCTATTTAATTCTGGAGGATAACATGCGTTCATTATTATTATTTTTTCTTGGCGTGCCTATTCCAATCATTATCTTAATTGCTCTTTTTGTACATTAGATTGGTGAATGTTTAGAGCAGTTAAGTATCGAGTAGACCAATATTAATTATAAAGGAAGGTGAAAGATGAAAACTGAACCAAACAAAACGGAATTAAAAACAACTAAATCGCAGGATGCGATCGCATTGCTGACCGCTGATCATAAACTTGTGAGCAAGTTATTCGATGATTATGAAGAGGCCTCAACTAAGGCAATGAAGAAAAAGTTAGTGAAGCAAATCTGTATGGAGCTCAGCGTTCATGCACAAGTTGAAGAAGAGATTTTTTATCCCGCGGTTAAAAATGCTTTACAAGATCATGACCTTGTTCCTGAGGCGACCGTAGAACATGCGAGCATGAAATCTCTTATTGCTCAAGTCGAAGGGAAGGAACCTGATGGTGAAATGTATGACGCTAAAATAAAAGTGCTTTCTGAATATGTGAAACATCATGTGAAAGAAGAACAAAACGAGATGTTCCCGAAAGCAAAGGCAACAAAACTTGATATGGTAGAAATAGGTGAACAAATTACAGCACGCAAGCAGGATTTGATGGCGGCGCTCGCCTAACTGATGCAGCCGAACTCGGGGGCGCCCCGTTTGCAAGGAGCTGAGATGAACATATCTGAACCGCCGACCCAGGCCGGCGCCACGGATCCGTTGGGCTCGATGCCGATGGCTAGCGTCCCGTATGCGAGTCATTCCAGGCTCGCCACTGCATTCGATCGCTTTGCGGCGATGGTCACGCGCTGGGGAGGTTCGCCGTTCGCCTTTTGCCTGGCAGTGGTGACGGTGCTCGTGTGGGCGGCCTCGGGACCGGTCTTTGACTATTCGGAAAATTGGCAGCTCATCATCAATACCGGTACGACCGTTATCACCTTCTTGATGGTCTTTCTTATTCAGCAGAGCCAGAACAAGGACAGTGAGGCCATCCACCTGAAGCTGAATGAACTGCTTGCGGCAAATCGCCAGGCGAGCAATCGAATGATCGGAATTGAGCAGTTAGACGAGCAGGACCTGCGTGAGGTCGCGACGTTCTATACGCGACTGGCTGAGCGGTCCAAAGCCGCCGGTCCGAACAAGGAGGCGCATTCCATCGACGAAGAAGGGATG
>JBDTOX010000102.1:0-53577 GCA_039933015.1 Methylophilaceae bacterium | reverse complement strand
AATTAGATCTAGCCACAATAAAAAAGGACGATGATGCGTCCTTTTTTGTTGTCTGGCAAATGCCTAATGGAATGACATGCGCTTCAGGGTTTCATCCTTATCAAGGAACTTGTGTTTCAACGCACCAGCAACATGCAAAATAATAAATGCCAGCAATATGATGCCGACAATCTCATGTACTTCCACGAAGGTCTCACGGATTGCCTTGTTATCCAACCCTGGAATCAGCGGCACACCAAACCATTTAACACCATATTTACTATAGGTCGCCATGATTAAGCCGCTCACAGGCGTCGCAATCATGAACAAGTAGAGCAGATGATGAGTTGCGGTTGCCAGCCTCTTTTCCCATGTCCTCAAACTGGCCAGGAGCGCAGGCGGTTCATGAGTTACACGCCAGTAGAGCCGTACTGCAATCAGTAACAGCAAGGTAACGCCTATGGATTTGTGCAGATTAAAGTAGAAGGTCCTGGGCGAAACTGCTTCTGATAATTGCCAAGTATATATTCCCAAATCAAAAAGATCATACGCCATCACCTTGGGTGCTTCCTTAGGCAAGTCACTCATAAACCAACCAATCCCAAACATGCCCAATATGCCGATGGCGATGAGCCAGTGCAGCACGATTGCAGTTTTAGTGTAACGTGAAGTAGCCTTGCTCATGAATCCCCCGACGAGTGAACAGGTAATTTTCAACTATGGACGACTGTTAGTGGACAAAAACACCCCACGGCGTGTCACCGACAGGAATTTCTTTCAGTACTGTATCTGTTGCAGTATCGATGACTGAAACTGAATTGGATTTACCATTCGCGACATACAGTTTTTTACCATCAGGCGTCAGCGACATATTCCATGGGCGTTTGCCGACTTTTATAGTTGTCGTGACTTGATTGCTGGCCGTATCGATCACAGACAGGGTACCGTCACCGCCATTGGAAATATACACTTTTTTGCCGTTAGGATGCACAAGCACGCCATTGGAACGTAACCCGACCTTCACGGTTGCAATCACTGCATGCTTGCTGGTGTCTAATACCGAAACCGTATTGGCATGCTCACTAGCGACATAGGCGCGTGAACTATCTGGTAAAAAGCCTATGCCACGAGGGCGCTCGCCGACTTCTACCAGCTTGATAGAGACACGCTTGGCCATATCCACCACATCAACATATTTAGATTCTTCGGCACTTACATACACCCATTTACCATCTGGACTGAATTCGGCATGTTCAGGGTTAGCTCCCTGCATTTTCACCTTGTAGGCAACCTTGTGACTAGCGGTGTCAATAAAGGAGACGCTGTTATCCTCTTCATTTGCCGCCGCGATCCACTTGCCATCCGCTGAAATACTTACACCTTCAGGCGAAGCTTCGAGTTTGATGGTGTCATTCACTGTTTTCTTGGCCAGATCGATCACCAGCAACGCATTATGGGGTTGGTCGCTGACAAACATGTACTTACCATCATTAGTAATCGCAGCGCCACGAGGCTTGTCGCCCGCTTTAAAAGTACCAACCACTTCATCTTTTTGTGTATCAATGACGGAAACCGTACCTGACTTTTCATTCGTGGAATATGCATACGGCGCAGCCAGCAACGGATTCGCCAGCAGGATGGCAACCGAAGCAGCCAAGAGCTTAAACATGAGTTTTTGTGGCATGAATCATCTCCAATCTTCTTTTAAGCTTTCATATGCAAAATGCGATATCTTGGTCAGACGCACCCGTCTTGTCCAAGTTCATTTATTACGCAACTCACCCAGCCATTTAGGTTCCAATACTATGATGAAACCTATGATGTGATAATGCTTAACCAGCAAATGCGTTGACAGACTGGACGTGCACTAGCCATGCCGATAAGGAGAGCTTCAATCATGCGATTAATTGTCAGTATTTTTGCCTTAATGCTAATAATAAGTTACTCACATGCAGAAGCGCTACCAGTGACTGAGATCGCGCCTGGCATTTATGTGCATCAGGGCGTTCATGAAGACCTCTCCGAAGGCTACCACGGCGACATTTGCAATATCAGCTTCATTGTTGGCAGCAAAGGTATTGCGGTGATTGATACCGGCGGCAGCTTCAAGGTTGGCCAACAACTGCATGAAACCATACGCAAGATAAGCCCACTGCCCATACTCTATGTTATCAATACCCATGTGCATCCTGACCATATTTTTGGCAACGCTGCCTTTATTCAGGATAAATCCATTTTTGTAGGCCATGCCAAATTGGCCGATGCCATGGAACTACGCAGAGAAACCTATATACGCATTAACACCAATTGGCTGGGCCAGGATTTTGCAGGCAGTGAGATCGTCAAACCTACGCTCTTGGTGCAAGACCAGATGGAACTGGATTTAGGCAACCGCAAATTACAATTAACAGCTTATCCCACTGCCCACACCAACACCGATGTGATAGTGATGGATAGCAAGACCGCAACGTTGTTTGCCGGGGATTTACTATTTGTTGAACGCACGCCCTCAATAGATGGCGATCTGAAAGGCTGGCTGACGGCTATAGAACGACTCCAAGCAATCCCTGCCCAACAAATCGTACCGGGGCATGGGCCTGTGGTACAGGATGGGAAAACTGCACTGCATAATGAGCAACGCTATCTCTTCACGCTGCTGAATGACATACGCACCAGTATTAGCAAAGGTGAAGTCATGGAAAAAGCCATGGACACAGCCGCAGCATCAGAAAAAAATAACTGGGTGTTATTTGATATCGTTAATCGGCGCAACATTAACACTGTGTACCCGGTATTGGAATGGGAGTGAATGCGTGTATGCAGCCAACAAAATCACCAGTTCGACAGCCATTCCACCTGACAGCGGCTTGATTACGCGGTCAAACGCCTTGCCTGTATGTTGTATAATTATCGCCTTGTTATATTTTTCTCTTTAACTTCAAGCCAGCGCTCAATTCACTTTTATTCCAGCCGTGGCATTTTCCACCTACTATTCTGATTTACGTGACCATGCTTTTGCCTGGGCTTTGACGCTTTCGATAGGTCTCCATGTGCTTGCAGCAATCTACTTGCCAAACATGCATTTCGACCAGCTAGTGCCGCCTAAAATCCTGGAAGTAAAACTGGCCTTGCCAGAAAAACCGCAGTCGGAGCCCCTCAACACCCCGGAACCCATGCCGGCACCACCCCAGCCCCAGATCAAACCCAGACCTGCGCCCAAACTGGCGCAAGCATCAAGCCCGGTAGCCGAGCCACCTCCAAGTCACAGACCAGAGCCGACCGCGGCACCTGCACCACCTGCGGTGATCAGCGCACCAGCTAAAATTGAAACGCCCCCTGCTTTTACTGCGCCGCCCCCACCGCCAGAGCCACCCAAACCCAGCGCCCCCAGCCAGCAGGATATGGATGCGGCACGCACTCTGTATGGCAACTTGCTCGCGCGCGAAATTGCCAAGCACAAGCAATATCCCAAAGTAGCGCAAATGCGCGGCTGGCAAGGCAGAGTAATTGTAGAACTGCAAATTGATGGCAGCGGCAATGTGCTTTCCAGCATAATTCACGATCCTAGCGGTTACGAGGTTCTCGATAGGCAGGCACTGGAAATGGTAAAAAAAGCTTCGCCTTTCCCATCACCGCCTGACGCATTGCGCGGCCGTACATTTAACATTCTGGTTCCAGTGTCTTTCCGGCTCGAATAATCACGCACTCCATGTGCTGGCCGAAATCACTCTAAGACTGGCTATTAGTTCATGAGTTGATTTTACTGGTGGTGCTTGCAGGAGCTGCGCGGGCGATTGGAATTCATGCCTCACTATCCCCAGATCATCTAAATTTTAAATTCTTCGTCTGCCGGGCTTGCCTTAACAGTATTTTTTAACAACAATGGGAGCGTCTAAGGCCAATCGCGATTATGCTGAATCAACCCATTCCTGAATTTGAACTCCCTTCCACTGGTGGAAAAACTTTTAAGCTGTCTGATTATCTCGGTAAAACTTTAGTCATCTATTTTTACCCCAAAGATGCCACTCCCGGCTGTACCAGCCAAGGTCAACAGTTCCGCGATGCTTACGCAGATTTCCATACCACAAACACCGAAATAGCAGGCATATCCCGGGACAGCCTCAAATCCCATGAAAACTTCAAAGCTAAATTCAATTTCCCTTTTGAATTGCTTTCAGATACGGAGGAACTCGCTTGCGGCTTATTTGACGTGATTAAAATGAAGAATATGTATGGCAAACAAGTGCGTGGCATTCAGCGCAGCACGTTTGTCATTGACTCTCAAGGCAAGCTGGTACGGGAATGGCGCGGCGTTAAGGTAGATGGCCATATCCGTGAAGTGCTAAATTTCGTTAAAACTCTTTGACTGGGGAAGCCCGATGACTAAAAAGCGCAACTCTAATACCAAGCTCTTTGTTCTCGATACCAATGTTCTGATGCATGATCCCTCCAGCCTATTCCGTTTTGAAGAGCACAATATCTATCTCCCCATGGTGACGCTGGAGGAGCTGGATAACAACAAAAAGGGTATGACTGAAGTCGCGCGCAATGCCCGCCAGGCCAGTCGCAATCTGGAAGAAATTGTAGGCACCAACCTGACCAATCTGGAAGAAGGCTGCCCGCTTGCCATTAACGGTAATAAACACATTAGTGGCCGTCTATTCCTGCAAACTGCTGCCGTCAGCGTAGAGTTACCGGGGCTGGCTGGCAGCAAGGCAGACAACCAGATACTGGGTGTAGTACTTGATCTGCAAAAGAAGCATGCAGATCGCCAGGTAATTCTGGTCAGCAAGGATATTAACATCCGCATCAAAGCCCGCGCTATGGGCGTGCCAGCTGAGGATTATTTCAACGACAAGGTGCTGGAAGATACAGAACTGCTGTATACGGGCATGAAGGAACTGCCTGCCGATTTTTGGGATAAACACAGCAAGGCCATGGAGTCATGGCAGGATGCAGGACACATGTTCTATCGCATCACCGGCCCTCTTTGCAAGAGCCTGCTGATCAACGAATTCGTTTACTATGAATTTGAGAAACCTTTTCACGCTATCGTTCGTAGCCAGCAAGGCAACACTGCCGTATTAGAAGTAGTAAAAGACTATACGCAACCAAAGCACAGTGTTTGGGGCATAACCGCGCGTAACCGTGAGCAGAATTTCGCGCTCAATTTATTGATGGACCCCGACGTTGACTTCATCTCGTTATTGGGTCAGGCCGGTACCGGAAAAACACTGCTGACACTGGCTTCAGCATTGACGCAAACACTGGATAAAAAGATTTACAGCGAAATCATTATGACCCGTGTCACCGTCCCAGTTGGTGAAGATATTGGCTTCTTACCCGGAACAGAAGAAGAAAAAATGGCCCCGTGGATGGGTGCGCTGGAAGATAATCTCGACGTACTGAACAAATCAGACGAAGATGCCGGAGAATGGGGGCGTGCCGCCACGCAGGACCTAATCCGTACACGCATTAAAATCAAATCCTTGAACTTCATGCGCGGTCGTACCTTCCTGCATAAGTTCCTGATTATTGATGAAGCGCAAAACCTGACACCCAAACAGATGAAAACCCTGATCACGCGTGCAGGCCCTGGCACCAAAGTAGTTTGTTTAGGCAACATCGCGCAGATCGATACACCCTATCTGACAGAAGGCAGTTCGGGGCTCACCTATGTTGTCGACCGCTTTAAGGGCTGGGCCCACAATGGCCATGTAACATTGGTGCGCGGCGAACGCTCGCGACTGGCTGATTTCGCAGCCGAAGCCTTGTAATAATGCATTTATAAAATAAACAACGCTGATTAACCAGCAACCACGGGATGAGACATGCACCAATTTCGATTGGTGCTATAAGCAGCGATGAATTTAGGTTTTTATATCATACTGCTGGCGCAGTTTTTATCAGCACTTGCCGACAACGCATTGCTGTTCGCTGCCATCGCACTATTACAGAAAATGAATGCGCCAGACTGGCATACGCCGCTGTTACAAGAATTTTTTGTAATTTCCTACATCGTGCTCGCCCCTTTTGTTGGTTCTTTTGCTGACGCGTTCCCCAAAGGGCGCGTCATGTTTATCTCTAATGCCATCAAGTTTGCAGGCAGTATGGCGATGATACTGGGAATGCCACCATTATATGCCTATGGCATTGTTGGCATTGGTGCCGCGGCCTATTCCCCCGCCAAATATGGCATTCTCACCGAGTACCTACCTCCGCACATGCTAGTGAAGGCCAATGGCTGGATGGAGGGCTCCACGGTCATGGCCATCATTTTGGGAGCCATATTGGGTGGAAAACTGGCAAGCATAGACCCAAACTTGGCCATGATAGCCATAACAGTACTTTATATGGCGGCAGCCGGATTTAATATCTATATCCCCAGGGTCCCTATTGATCACAAGCTGCCGAAGAAAAATCCGGCTTATGTAATCAGTGATTTCTGGCATGCCTTTAAAGTGCTGTGGCGTGATGCACAAGGTCAGGTTTCACTTGCTGTAACCACACTGTTCTGGGGTGCAGGGGCGACTCTGCGACTGGTCGTGCTGGCCTGGGCAGCTTTTGCACTCGACTTTGGCATGGAACATGCCACGCAACTAACTGCGACTGTCGCCGTTGGCATTGCAGTCGGCTCCGTATTGGCCGCGCGTTACGTTAAGTTGGAAGACTCCATTAAAGTATTGCCTGCTGGTATTGTTATGGGCTTACTGGTGACGGCAATGGTATTGGTGCATGACTGGCGCGTCGCTTGTGGCCTGTTATTCGTCATAGGCATCCTGAGTGGCTATTTTGTTGTACCACTGAACGCTCTGCTGCAACATCGTGGACATATTCTTATTGGAGCAGGCCATTCAATTGCCGTACAAAACTTTAACGAAAATCTGGGTATCCTGATTATGATCGGGGCATATACGCTGATGGTTAAAGCTGAAATTTCCATCAATTTAATTGTGATGGCATTTGGACTTTTTGTCAGCATGAGCATGAGTGCGATCTACAGACTTTATAGAAAGCAGATATAGTGTAACCCGCAGTTCCAGGCAAGAAAAAACCCTGAGCGATTTATTCGTTCAGGGTTTTTTGCAGTTACTCGCAACTTCGCTTAATGTAGCTTCACTTGCGCTTCCGTCCTTCGGGTAATAATTCTGGCTAACGTCTGCAAGAACATCGTAAAAAAGCCATGCAAGGTCATTAAATGCATTTTATATAATGATTGGTACATAAAGCTCGCAAACATGCCATCGATGAACATACTGCCCCCGGTAAGCGCGCCCATCAAATTGCCTACTGTTGTATGTCGGCCAAGACTCACCAGCGATCCATAATCAAGGTAGGAGTATTCCGGTAGCGGTTTACCTGCGATGCGGCGTTTAATACTTTTTGCCAGCATAGAGGCTTGCTGATGTGCTGCCTGTGCGCGTGGAGGAACAGTCTCATTATGGCCGGGCCATGGGCAAGCCGCGCAATCGCCGAAGGAAAAAATATTCTCATCCCGCGTTGTTTGCAGCGTACGCGTGACCACGAGCTGATTAATCTGGTTTGCTTCCAGACCATCCAGATCGCTCAGAAAATCTGGCGCCTTGATACCAGCAGCCCATACCACCAGTTCGGACGGTATAAAGCGACCACTGTGCGTATAAATGCCTTTCTCAGTCACTTCTGTTACCCGCTCACCGGTATACAGATGCACCCGAAGTTTTCTTAGCTCCAGATCAACCGCACGCGAAAGTCTTGGCGGCAAAGCAGGTAAGACCCGATCGCTTGCCTCAATCAGGGATATCCTAATATCCTTGTCCGGATCAATCTTGTCCAATCCATAGGCAGCAAGTTCTCTGGTCGTATTATGCAACTCGGCTGCCAGCTCCACCCCTGTAGCTCCGGCACCCACAATAACAACCTCCAACTGCCCGGCTTGCACAGGTTCGACCTGAGTCTGGGCCCGAACCAGAGCATTATGCAATCGGCGATGGAAACGTTCAGCCTGATCTTGGGTATCCAATGCGATCGAATAATCCCGTGCTCCCGCAATACCAAAATCATTAGTCGTACTGCCTACTGCAATCACCAAAGTATCGTATTTAAAGACACGACGCGGGATAATCTCTGCGCCATCTTCATCGTAAAAAGGAGCAACATACACCTCTCGCTTTGCACGATCCAATCCGTCCATATTACCTAAGCGGAAACGAAAATGATGCCAATGTGCTTGTGCAAGGAAATCAAGCTCATGCTTGTCCGGATCCATGCTCCCAGCTGCGATTTCATGCAGCAGTGGCTTCCAGACATGGGTTCTAGTACGGTCGATTAGCGTTATCGCTGCCCTGCCCTTACGACCTAAGGTATTACCAAGACGGGTAGCCAGTTCAAGTCCCCCTGCGCCACCGCCTACAATAACAATGTGATGCAGGTCAGAACTGGGTTGTGTTTCCAATTGCATAACTTAATTTCCAATATTCAAGACAGAATTATTCGTTACCAGTAACGCCGCCATAGCTGCGTATCCAGGCGATAATTTTCAGCAATTCGTCAGGAGTTATGCCATTTGATGGATCGGATGGATCCATCAAGCCTTTACCTTTGGCACCCATGCCTCCATTGGTACCATGCCAGATGGTTTCGAACATACCTTTGTTGGTTGCATCTTTAGGATAACGGTAGTCTGGGCCAATCAACCCTGGACCAACCTGACCTTTGGCTTCTGGGCCATGACATTGAGTACAGGAATATAGCTGGAACAGCTTTTTACCTTTCTCAATAGCTTCTGCATTACCTATATAGAGGTTCTTGCCAGTAGTCATAAACTCTTTTGCCGCTGGAGTATCAAACAATTCGGCCTTAACAACCAAAGGCGAACTATCTTGCGTGGTGACAAAAGTAATCATTTTGACGTCAGAACCAGCGGCTGGACTTGAACCGCTAGCCGCATTATCGCCCTTTCCACAAGCAACAACGCTTACTAGCAAAAAGGCATAAAGAGCGCTCAATTTGATTTTTTGCATGTCCATCTCCTCAAGCTTTTCAGTGCTTAGATTCTACCCAAAACTTAATAACCGTATAAAAAACGGCCATCGTGTTGAAACAATGGCCGTTTTTTAAAACTATATATCGAGATTTACTTTTCGTTCAACCAAGGCGTATCACCACCGCCTTTGTATTGAGTACGCAACCAGCCAATAATCTTCAGGATATCATCGGTTGGCAACAGCTCCGGATTACCAGAAGCTTGTTGGTGCCAAGCAAACATACCGCCGTTACTACCACCGGCTATGGTTTCAAACATGCCTTTGTCTGTAACATGTTTTGCATATTGCCAACGGTCATCAGTAATACTTGGTCCAACTTGACCACCTGCAGTAGGGCCATGACACTGGGTGCAGGAGTAATAACCAAATTTCTTCTTACCGGCTTTTGCAGCTTCAGGATCAGCTGCATATAACTTGGTATAGGGATTAATACAGGTTTCCAGGAATTTCTTAGCTTCTGGTGTATCTGTATCTACAGGCTTAATTGGTAGGGGACTACCATCTTTGGTTGATACCAGTTTACATTCAGCACTTGCTTGTAACGGAAGAGCCAAACCCGCTAAGGTTAGCATAGAAACAAAAAACGTCGTCTTAACTGCTTTCTTGTCCAACATGTCATCTCCTCTTTTTATAATCAAGCCAATATAATTAAGCTTACTACATAAAAAGTTACATATGATATAACGAGCTGGCGCCCGCTTGGTTGACCCTAAGCACCGAGCAGACACCAAGTTGTTATTTGGATTCCGTTGCTTTTTTGTTTTTAGAATCCTCATATACTTTCACAACGCTGTCGCCTACTACTACAGGCACATGCGGAATACCATAATCATCCAGGATTTTCATGATATCCCCCTGCCTGCGGTCTAAAACTCCTTGGATTTTTTCCAAGCGCTGCTTATCACCATGACGCACCCCAAGCGATATATTCCAATATTCTTTTCCGCGCGCATCTGTTTTTTCGTACTCAGGTATTGGCGTTACCACCATAGGCACTTTAGCTAGCTTAGCATAATAGCCGCCGATAGGGCCCCAGATAATGGCAACATCGATGTCACCTTTTGCCAAATCATCGATCATGTAACCTGGCGATAGGTTCAAATCGCGCTGAAGTCTGTAAGGGTGAGCATTTGCCAATAAGTCATGATCAGCTAATGGGCGGGCTGGGGGTGATTGGCCAACAATTCCAATAATGCCTTTACGCAGATCGGGGGAATCCCAATCCTTAATATTGTAACCACTGTCCTTACGTGTAACAAACACGTAACCTGAACGATAGTAAGGTTTGGACGTTAACATCATATCGACATCAGATGATGTGCTCATAATTACGTCACAAAGACGTGCATTGAGGGTATTGCGGATAAATCCTTGTCTATCATAAGAAAACTGATATTTCAATTTTTGACCCAGATCTTTTGCGATCAACTCTGCAATTTTTTGTTCAAAGCCTTCTTGCTTCGAGTTTGAATATGGAAGATTGTCCATGTCTGAACACACTGCAAAAACGTCTGGATCCGGTGTATTTCTGGCTTCACCAATACGGCCAGAATTTGGATCTATTGTGTCAACAACAATGTCTGCAGCAGCAAATGCTGAGCTCGACATGGCAGCAAACATAACTGCCAATGAAATCCTTTTCAAATTTTCAAACATCATTTATTCCTTCATTGTCAATTAACGACATTGATATATCCACATATAAAAAACACCCCGCTGAAGCGGGGTGTTTATATGACTAACTAACTAATGGTTAGTTCTGTAGGTTTGCCAGTCTTGCGACTTGAATTACAGACTAAACACGTTCAGTGCACCGCCGCCAGGAGCAGCGTTCCACTTAGTCAGTTCTTTATACCCACCAGCAGCCCCAAGAGCATCAGTATCGTTAGTTAAGCCCAGGTTCATCGCTACGCCAGCCCAGCCGCCAATGCCTGAGTACACGCCAACGTATTGTTTACCCTTGTGACCATAGGTGAATGCGTTACCGATAACACCGGAACCAACTTGGAACTTCCAGAGTTCCTTACCGCTGTTAGCGTCAACCGCCTTGAACCAACGATCCAGGGTACCGTAGAACACCAGGTTGGAAGCAGTAGTCAATACACCACCCCAAGCGGAGAATTTCTCCTTGTTATACCAAACGCTCTTACCGGCGATTGGATCCCAAGCAGTGAAGCCACCCATTACACCATCAGGACCAGCAAACATGGTCAAGGTAGCGCCAACCCATGGTTGACCAGCAACATACTTGCTTTCCACTGGTTCATAGGTCATGCAAACGTGGTTCAATGGGATGTACACTAGGCCGGTCTTAGGTGAGTAAGCAGCTGGCTGTTCGTCCTTGACACCCAATGCAGCTGGGCAGATACCCTTGGTATTGTAGTCAGCGTGAGTTGAATACTTAGCGTCCTTTTGCGGCACGCCAGATTTTAAATCAACACTGGTTGCCCAGTTAACGAACGGATGTACCTTGTTCGCTACAAGCAAGGTACCATTGGTTGCATCGAAGGTGTATACGAAGCCGTTACGGTCCATGTGGTTAGCATATTTCTTGCCGCCCTTTTCAAACAGGATAACTTCGTTAACGCCGTCATAGTCCCATTCATCGTGAGGCGTCATTTGATAGCCCCATTTCGCCATGCCGGTGTCGAGGTCACGAGCAAAAATGGTCATGGACCACTTGTTGTCGCCAGGGCGCACGTCCGGATTCCAAACGGAAGGGTTACCAGTCCCGTAGTACACCAGGTTCAGCTTAGGATCATACGGCCACCAGCCCCAAGTAGAGCCGCCGCCATGTTGCCAGCCATCTTTAACTGCTTGCGGCTTGAGCCAGGTCTTAACACCAAGATCCTTTTCTGGGAACTTGAGCTGATCCTTGGTCAATGCCTTGAAAGAACCACCTAGCTTGTTACCGCCGTTGACGTCTTGGTATACAGACAGAGCGCTGTAGTGTGGATTAGCAGAGTTGAAATCGGCACCAATCAGCACATCACTATCTGGGCCTGTGCTCCATGCCTTCCATGCCAGCGAGCCATCTTTGATGTTGTAGGCTGCGAGGAAGCAGCGTACACCGAATTCAGCACCGGAACAGCCAGTCAGCACTTTATCCTTGATAACGTGAGGAGCATTGGTGTTGGTTGCACCAACTTTAGGATCGTTAACTTTAACTTCCCACACCTTGGCACCGGTCTTAGCATCAAGCGCGACTAACATACCGTCGTTTTGTTGCAGAAAGATCTTGCCATCGCCATAACCCAGGCCGCGGCTTACGTTGTCGCAGCAAAGCACAGCTTGTACTGATGGATCTTGTTTAGGGAAGTATGACCATACGATCTTTTGGTTGTCGTTCAGGTCAAGTGCGTAAACATTGTTTGGAAAAGCGGTATGCACATACATCGTATTGCCAAGAACTATTGGTGAACCTTCGTGGCCACGGTTAACACCAGTAGCGAATGTCCAGGCAGCCTTCAGGTTCTTAACGTTACCCTTGTTAATTTGATCAAGGGTACTGTAGCCTTGATTGTTGTGCTGGCCACGTGGATGTACCCAATTATTTGGGTCCTTCATTGCGGCTTCCTGGTCTGCAGCTGCTGATGCAACCATAGGCAGAGCCATGGTCATACCAACTGCAAAGCCGAGAGCCAATTTGATTTTGCTCATCTCCATTTTAAATCTCCTAGTTATTAGTACTAAGGGTTTAACTAAAACAGAAGCCTTAACCACCTCTTTGCTGCTTTCCCATTTTGTGATTTCTTAGGGTTTTGCGACCATTTTGCTTCCGCTTTTGCAGCACTTTTGTGCTCGCAGACCATGGTAGAGCAGTCCAAAATGATTTGCAATACTATATTTACAATTTATTTACAATCACTTTTTAACCAAGCCCTGGCCATGGAATGGTGGATGGTATTATGTTGCAAAATATTTATATCAATCAAAGTAAAAGCCTGTTTATAGACCATGATTAACACCACTTACAACTTGTATCCAGAAATCGAACCTTACCAAAGCAGCTGGCTTGAGGTATCGGAAACTCATCATATTTATTATGAACTATGTGGCAACCCCGCTGGACAGCCGGTAGTTTTTCTTCATGGTGGCCCGGGTAGCGGCTGCAATCCTAACCAGCGGCGTTTTTTCGACCCGGCACATTATCGTATTATCCTGCTAGACCAGCGGGGTTGTGGACGAAGTAAGCCACAAGGCTGTGTAGATGAGAACACCACTTCAGATCTTGTGTCCGATATTGACGCGTTGCGCAGTTCACTTAATATTGATAGCTGGCAGGTATTTGGTGGATCGTGGGGCAGCACTCTGGCACTTGCCTATGCGCTTGCCCACCCTACCCGTGTCACGGGCTTGATTTTACGTGGCATATTTTTGAGCCGACCACATGAACTGAGGTGGTTTTTAAAGGAGGCGAAAAATTTCTTCCCGGAAGCCTGGCAAAAACTGGTTACATATTTGCCGTCAGATGAACGCGCCGATATTTTAGCCGCGTACTATCGGAGAGTTTTTCACGCAGACAGCCAAATCAGTATTCCGGCAGCATGCAACTGGAATGCTTATGAAAGCACAATTATGACTCTGCAACCCGGCACATCTGCCGCTGCCCCACCTGCGGACGAGGTTCAATTGGCCAGGGCAAAAGTGCAGCTACACTACATTATGAATGATTGCTTTGTAGGCTCTCGCCCGATGCTGGAGGAAGTTTCAGCGCTAGCGCATATACCCACCGTCATTGTCCAGGGACGATATGATATGGTCTGTCCACCCCATACTGCATGGGAATTAGCGCAAGCAATGCCTCATGCGGAATTACATATGATTCCTGATGCAGGGCATTCAGCCATGGAGCCAGGCACAACCTCCGCGCTGATAACGGCAACTGAACAATTTAAAACCAATGGTTAAAAAATAGCTTAAATTATTCGTTCAGCGCACGCATGCAACAATCCGCCATCTATAGATACGGCCTAACCTTGGCAATTAAATTTCATCACGTTAAAAATCTCGGCAATCATCCTGCAATTGCGCTGCCACGTGCAGCTTATGCAAAGCATCGCTACAGCACTCCGCTATTCGTCTTGCGCGAGACTTTAAACGCTTTCCGGCAACACAATGGTTTCAATATTTCGGCATCGCTTTCCTTCTATGCGATGTTTGCACTTATTCCCATGGCTTTGCTGATTTTTTTCATGCTCAGCCATCTGGTGGTTTCCTCAAACTATGCCATCGTGAAACTGGCTATTCTTACCGGCAATCTGGTCCCGAAATTCAGTCATCGCATCATGATAGAGGTCTATAACGTCTCCAAACATCAGGCCGTGTGGGGCGCGTTTGGCATGTTTGCATTGCTCTGGGTGGTCACTCCACTAGCTGGCGCATTGCGCTCGGCTTTTTATACGATAGTCAGCATGGTGGAAGCACCATCGTATATCCGGCGAAAAGTTAAAGACGTTTTTGCTGTACTTGGCATCCTATTAATGCTTTTCCTTTTCACATTTGCCGGGCTCATGCTGGAAAAGATTCTCAGCTTCCTGCATCCAGCTGAATCGCATTCCAGCCTTATCAATTCAGCCAGCTCACTATTGCTCAGCACCCTGCTGATTGCTGCTTTTTACCGGGTCTTTTTCCCGGTACGCGTTGCCTTTCGCCACATTCTGATTGGGTCGCTGGTCACCGCTGCGTTGTGGGTCGCCATGCGCCCAGCGTTTGAGCTATTCCTATCGTTCAATCAATCTTACGGCTCCATCTTCGGTGGTATGAAGAATATGTTTATCTCGATTGGCTGGCTCTATTACACCTTCGCCGTTTTTCTGCTGGGCACTGAATTAATCTCCACCTTACGCAAAAAAGATGTGCTCTTATTACGAGGCCTTTTCGGCGACATGCCACATGACAACAACAATTATTTACGCGAATTAATGCGCCGTTATGGACAGACCTTTGAGCAAGGGGATTATATTTTCCGCCAGGGCGATGAAGGCCATAATCTTTATTATATGGTCAGCGGAAAAATCAGACTGCTGCAAGGCAATCGCGTGATACGAGAACTCGAAAGTGGCGATTATTTTGGGGAAATGGCTATATTAACGGAAACACCCATAATTGCAGATGCCTTAGTGGAGTCTGCTGAAGCAGAGATTGTAGTCATTAGTGCCGATAATATTGAAACGCTACTATTAGGCGAACCCAAAGTAGCAATGAGCTTTTTAAAACAAATGGCGCTCAGACTGCAAAACAGTCATCAGGACACTGTTGTTTAACAAGCCTCAAAACCTGATCTATACATTAGGTTGAGTAGAGAACGTTTAACCTTAGCCAATAAGCTCTGAATGTTCGTGCCTGCATTTGCGCTTACTGCATAACATCGTATCCGAATGCCCTACTGCAAGATTAAAAACATAGCTATGATGTACTGGCATTTATTAAAAGGTGATACTGAATGAATAACCAATCAAAACTACGCTGGGGAATCCTCGGTGCGGCACGTGTAAACGAACGGCTGCTACCCGCCATCGTCGAAGCCTCAAATTCGGAACTGGTTGCCATTGCCAGCCGCCGTCCCGGTGCGGCTGCAGAAACATTGCAAAAATACGCTCCAAAACAGCAGGGTGTGACTGTTTATGACAACTTGGAAGCGCTGATTAGCGATGATAGAGTGCAAGCCATATACCTGCCGCTTTCCAATCACGAACATGCAGAGTGGGCACTGCGCGTCATTCAGAGCGGCAAACATTTACTTTGTGAAAAGCCGATGGCGCTGACAGTAGCCGATATCGAAGCCATCGAAGCCGCAGCGCACAAACATAATGTCATAGCGATGGAAGGGTTCATGTATCGCTTCCATCCTCAGCAAGCGCGCACTATGGACATAATCAAGTCAGGGATCATCGGCGAAGTTAAATTCGTTCGCGCCAGTTACTCCTTTATTATGCGCCCAGCAAGAATGTATCGCCTGGCACAAGATGTAGATCTCGGCGGCGGAGCCATGTGGGACATTGGCCCTTACGCAATCAACACATTACGCATGTGCTTTGGCAGCGAGCCTATCTCGGCACTAGCAATGGCTAAATATGCCGATAGTGGCGCCGACATCGCAACCAGTGGTTTGCTTGATTTCGGTGATGGTAAACATGGACATTTTGATATTAGCTTTGAATGTTCCCGCAGATCGGAATATGAAGTAACCGGCACCAAAGGTGGTTTGAAATGCCACGTAGTGTGGCAGCTTCCTGGCGATGTTCCAGTAATTTCGTGGTCAACCGAAGATGGACGGTACTGGGAAGAAAAGCTACTACCAAGCAATCATTTCAAGCTGGAAATCGAGCATTTCAGCGAATGCGTTCTAACGGGGAAAGCACCCCTGCTTTCGCTTACAGACGCAAAAGAAAACTGCCGAACAATATGTGCGGTATTGCAGTCTGCAGCGCAAGGCCAAGCAGTAAAGCTATAGTAAGCACCACTTCTGAAAGAAACCAGGAAAAATTGAAACGTTCGGGCTAATCAAAAGTCCATGTGCACCGCTTGCAACATGCCAAGGGTTGGCTCATTAGCTAACCCTTGGTTTTAATGACGGGCTAATAGCCGCCTTTTTTATAGTCATGCGCGGCAAGGGGATGATGCACAGCGTGTTCTTGCTCAAGAACCTCTGCAGGAGATGGTGATCCCTCAACAGCACGCTTAATTGCGAGCTTGGTAGCCTCGTAATTCCAGTCCTGTATTTTGTTATTGTCTTCCGCATCCCAGTGAATAAAAACACCTACGCAAATAAAGACATCGTTAGCTTCCTCAATGGGAATAATGCCCTCTTTTACGCTATCCGCCACGGCTTCTGCCACACCGCACTGGGCTGAACCAAACATTTGGACAGCCTGCTTCGCAGTTTTGATATCGACCTTATTGAATAGGACTGTAGCCGGCTTAGCCATCAAGTTAGGGGCGAGTACAGCAAGCAGAGCATTGTCTCCGCGCTTTTGATTGGTCAGGGTGAGGCAAAAGGCAGTTTCGGCACTACTCCCGCGCGGCCCCATAATGAGATCCACATGAGCTACTTCATTGCCGTCCCCGACTAATGCTTCGCCAACTAAAACTTTGTTGATTTTTGAGGGTTTCATGATCGTCGACCTTTCATGTCATCGCTCTTTAAATTTCAATCGAGCGTTAAATAAGCCCGAGCGCAGTCCTAGCTAGCCGAATACGCTCCCCTTGGTACAATGCTTCTAATAAATTTGTTTACAAACCACGCCCTACTATTAAATTAGACCTTTTTGCGTATTTTTTGTTCTCATTTTCGATTATCTAAATCCTATCTACCAGTGTCGTTAAGATGGCCGTAAATCGCTCCAAAATCCGCTAGTAATTTACTCAACCCAATAGAGTATAAGTTTTATGCGGTTGACAGTAAGAAAGAGCAAATGGCTGGAAGTTATGTTAACGCTTTGATTTTTTTGTGATCCTCTTGTTAGTCGAATACAGCGGCAACAGATTATGATTTGATATAACCGATTGATTTTTAACTTCCAGTGCCTGTGCATACGTTAGTCTTGGCGGCGATCGTCATACTCTAGTCAATAATTTGAGATTAATAGTGAAACTAAAAGACAAATTGCACAAATTGACCCCAGCTATCAGCATCGTCTTGTTCGTGATGGTCATCTTTGTTGTTCATCACGAAATCGAGATATATCACTGGCAAGATATTCGGCAAGCATTGCAAAATTTTCCCGTACCACTCATGGCAATATGCGCCGGAGTCACACTACTTAGCTATCTGGCCTTGAGTTTTTATGATTATCTGGCCTTGGAATATGCCGGTGAGAAACTCCCTTACCATCGTGTGGCGCTTACTTCATTCCTGAGTTACGCAATCAGCAACAACATTGGCCATGCCTGGCTTACTGGGGGATCGATGCGTTACCGCCTCTATTCCGGTTGGGGAATAGCCGGAGCCTCCATCGCCAAAGTGGTGGCATTCTGCACGATCACCTATTTTGTTGGTGCGCTGACGCTGCTGGTTGGAGGATACGTGTTCTCCCAAAATCATTCCCTGATTGCCGAAAGACTGCCACAAGGCTCGATGCAAGTGGCGATCATGTTGGGGGCTGTTTCGCTCATCGCATGGTGGGGGCTGGTCATTTTTTATCGCAAGCCAGTAATTATTAAAGGGTTCAGTCTCACTGTTCCAAAATTATCGCTCGCACTTCGCCAACTACTGGTAGCTCTGCTTGATTTGCTACTGGCTTCAGTGGTGTTGTATCTACCGCTGAACCATTACACCGGCATGCCATTTGGCGACTTTCTGGTGCTCTATATCTTTGCACAGCTTGCCGGGCTCATCAGCCAAATACCCGGCGGAATAGGGATTTTCGAGGGCAGCTTTGTCTTTTTGGCTGCCGGCAACTACTCAGCCCCACACATTATTGTTTCGCTGATTATCTATCGCGCGATTTATTATTTTATGCCCCTACTGCTCGCTAGCATCCTGCTTGTCACTTATGAACTACGGATGCGCCGGACCATCCGTAGTGATTTTATGACTGCCACGTTCAATGTCATCGAATCTGCGATTCCGCAAATTTTCTCAGTCTTGTTGATGCTGGGAGGCGGTGTATTACTATTTTCAGGCGCTACACCCGCCCTGGGAACTCGCCTGGGATGGCTGGAGCACCTGATACCTTTACCCATGGTGGAACTCTCTCATCTGCTCGGCAGCATTGCCGGTGTCGCTTTGCTGCTGCTGTCTCAGGCGGTACGGCGACGAATTGATAGCGCCTACTTTGCCACCATCGTGATGTTAGTGATCGGCATGGCGGCTTCGCTAGGCAAAGGTTTAGATTATGAAGAAGCGTCGATCCTTGGGGTGATGCTCCTATTATTCATCCCGTCCAGAAAACATTTCTATCGCAAATCGGCGCTGCTGCAGCTAGATCTTGCCCCTCAATGGCTAGTGCTGGCGGTTATGGTGATACTGGGCTCGACCTGGATGGGCTTTTTTTCTCACAAACATGTGGAATACTCCAACGAGCTCTGGTGGCAGTTTGCATTGCATGGAGATGCCTCACGTTTTCTACGCTCTTTAGTTGCTATCCTGGTTGTTATTATCGGGCTTACCGGTTATCGGTTACTAACCCGTACGGCATTTTCCCTCGCTTTACCTAAGCCTGGCGAACTCGATAGAGCTGAGACCATAGTCAAGCAGTCTGCTGAAACAGCTGCTTATCTGGCATTGACTGGGGATAAATATCTGCTGTGGAGCGGGACAGGCAATAGCTTCCTGATGTTCGATGTTACAAGCGATTATTGGGTGGCAATGGGAGATCCTGTAGGTGTCCCGGAGGAACATGAGGAACTAGTCTGGCAGCTATTCACGCTGGCCGACCGGCATAATGCAAAAGTTGCCTTTTATCAGGTGAGTACACGTCATATTCCGCTATATCTTGATCTTGGCCTCGGACTTATCAAGCTGGGCGAAGAAGCCAGTGTACCACTGGCATCCTTCAGCCTGGAGGGGAATAAACGATCCAGCCTCCGCCATTCCTTCAACAAGCTCCAACGTGAAGGCCTGGCGTTTGACATTACGCCAGCTGCTGGCGTGGATGCCATCCTCCCGGAGCTCCAGATAATTTCTAACCGCTGGCTAAAGGACAAGAAGGCACGTGAGAAACGCTTCTCACTGGGGTTTTTTAAAGAAGACTACCTCCGCCGCTGTGCGATTGCGATTATTAAAAAAGAGGGACGCATCATCGCATTCGCCAACCTATGGGAACTTGAAAACAAGGAAGAGCTCTCAGTTGATATGATGCGCTACGAACCGGGCGCGCCTAATGGCGTCATGGAGTTTCTGATGGTTTCACTCATGTTATGGGGTAAAGATCATGAATATTGCTGGTTTAACCTAGGCATGGCGCCGCTTTCTGGTCTGGAAAAACATCCACTTGCTCCACTCTGGAACAAAATTGGAAATACCGTATTTCGCTTTGGTCACGAATTTTATAATTTTGAGGGTTTATATCAATACAAAAACAAATTTGATCCAGTCTGGCAGCCACGCTATCTTGCTGCACCAACGGGGTTTTCCATGGCCTCCGCTTTGTTATCGGTAACTACGCTGATTTCACGCAATTTAAAAGGCGTATTTACCAAATGATAAAAACATTGCTGGCTATAATCGCGCTGATATTGGTGCTTGTGAGCCCCGCATTTGCAGGAGATATTCAGGAAAGCACTGATAATTTCGGACCCTTTGGTACGCTGCATATCTACAAAGAGGTTGAGCAACCGAAACATGTCGTACTTTTCATCTCTGGCGATGGCGGATGGAATCTGGGTGTGATTGATATGGCGAAATCGTTGGTAGATCTGGGCAGTATGGTGGTAGGCATCGACATCACTCACTATATCAAACAGCTCAATGCCAGCAATGAGAAATGCTCCTATTCAGCGGCTCATTTTGAGGCACTCAGCCAAAATCTCCAGAAGAAATACAATTTCTCGCAATATATGCCCCCCGTGCTGGTCGGCTATTCATCAGGCGCCACACTGGTTTACGCTACGCTGGCACAATCGCCACCTAATACTTTCGCTGGCGGCATCAGTATGGGCTTCTGCCCTGACTTAAAAACTGTCAAGCCATTATGTAAAGGCAATGGCACACTAAGCAGCTCCCCTGACCCAAAACTAGGGTTTGTTTACGACCCAGTTAATGCACTTCTATCAAAGCTATATGTACTTCAGGGCGATGCTGACCAAGTCTGTAGCACTCCCGCTACAAAGACCTTTCTAAGCAAAATAAAAAATACTGAATTGATTGAACTGAAAAAGGTCGGGCATGGCTTTTCTGTCCAGAAAAACTGGATGCCCCAGTTTAAAGATGCATTTCAGAAAATTACAGCCGCGCAGCAACCTCAAGCTGCAACGGCGCATATTTCTAACGAACTAGATGATCTTCCATTGATTGAATTACCAGCCGGCAATAGCAACCATACGTTGGCAGTAATAATTTCTGGCGATGGCGGCTGGGCAAATATTGATAAGCAGGTTGCCGAAACTCTAAACAAAGACGGCATTGCAATTGTTGGGTTAAATTCTCTACAGTACTTTTGGAAGAAAAAAGACCCAGACACCGCAGGCAAAGACCTTACTCGTATTTTGGATTACTACAGCAAAGCCTGGGGAGCAGAGCAATTTATTCTGATTGGTTACTCAACCGGTGCTGATACGCTACCGTTTATGGTTAGCCGTTTGCCAAAAGCACTGAAATCCAAGGTGCATACTGTCGCACTACTGGGCATGGGAGAAGAGGCCAATTTCGAATTTCATGTATCGGACTGGCTTCTTGATTCGAATGGGCTGTACAAGGCCGTTCCTGAGGCACAGAAGTTGAAAGGCATGAATGTACTTTGTATTTATGGAGAAGATGAAACCGATAGCGCTTGCCGGTTATTAGATAAAGGTGATTTCAATATTATTGACATGAAAGGCGGCCATCATTTCGCTGGGGATTATGAAAAACTGGCTAAAATCATCCTTCAGAAATCCAAGTGAGACCCTTTCCCCTCACCACGCAAAAAACCTAAATATTCGCATCGGTACTACCAGATAGGCAAATCAACCCAACCAGTCAACAGTAAGCCATCGAGAGCTTCTGCTCCTGATGGCAACTACAATCCACCTCGCGGGTTGGGTGGAAATGCAATTCAGTTGTTACGTCCGGAAAAAGTGTCTTAGAGATTTCTCTCTAAGCCACTGATTTTACTGGTGTGCCTCCTCGGAGTCGAACCGAGCATCAACGGGTTATGAGTTCTCCCGTTGATCCCCTCTTGCGGTCCAGACAGCGCGGCCGGGTGAGCTGTGAAACTTTCCGCTGATCCCACTCCTTCCCGAATAGCGACAGCATCAATCTGATCGGATTGCCACTATAATTCACCCATTTATACAACATTGTGTTGGAGTCGTCTTGTTTAAACTCGCTTGTGCCGTCATAGGCTTTTGGTTGCTGGGCTTTCTTGGTGCGATTATTGGTTTTTTCGTGGGTAGTGCAATTGATCGAAACATTGCCTTTGGGCGAGGAGCGATCAATCCACTCGGCAATGCCAACCGCCAAGCGGTGTTCATAGAAACCTTATTCATCCTGAAGGGCAAGCTGGCCAAGGCGGACGGGCATATCTCACCAGCAGAAATAGCCCACACCGAGCAGATTATCCAACAACTGGGAATGACTACCGAGCACCGGAAAATCGCCATCGAGCTTTTCAAGAAAGGTGCTTCTCCAGAGTTCGATTACGTTCCTCATCTAGAGCAGTTCCTGCGTGCATGCGGGCACACCCACAACCTTAAGCAAATGCTGCTGGTGTACCTGATTGTGCTGGCGATTGCGGATGGTCGGATGGACGCAGCCGAGGAAACCCTGCTACTTGATGTAGCACAGCACCTCGGCTTCGAGCAATCCGCATTCCGTCATTTGATGGAAATGGTGATAAGCCAGACGCGATTCGCTGGCACTGACGGTGGTGGCAGCCAGACCGTTTCACCATCTGTACTTGATGATGCCTATAAAGCTTTAGGGGTCGGCAAAGAAAGCAGCGATAAGGACGTGAAACGAGCTTATCGCAAGTTGATGAGCCAATATCACCCTGACAAGCTGATGGGCCAGGGGTTGCCGGAAGACATGATTGCTGTAGCTACAAAGCAGGCGCAGGAAGTGCAAGTCGCCTACGATTTGATCACTAAGAGCCGACAGCAACCGCTGTGATGTGATGCAAAATCCGATAGTTTCGAACGCATTCGACGCACCCGTCGCCTCCTCTATACCAAGTCAAGCATGGCAAAGATGAAAAGCGACGAGTCGTCGAGTACGCCGAGGCTGTCAAGATTTTTTCAGCCCACTACCCGTGTGACACCCTGACCGCAGCTGATGCTGACTGCATGGCCAACGATGCACTGTTGGCAGCAACTTGCAGTGCCTTGGTGGAAAGGTGTGCATACTGCTGCGTCACGGACGGGTCGCTGTGACCGAGTATCGAGGGGATTGTGCAATGTTTTTTTTGAAGTGTGCCACGACCACAAAAAGAAAACGGCTCACATCGCTGTGAGCCGCTATTTTACTGGTGGGCCTCCTCGGAGTCGAACCGAGCACCAACGGATTATGAGTCCGCTGCTCTAACCAAGCATGAGCTAGAGGCCCAAAACTTTTAAGAGCTAGTCCTGATCGGTCTCAAGGAAGCTACGCAGACGTTCGGAACGCGTTGGATGACGCAATTTGCGCAGCGCCTTTGCTTCTATCTGGCGAATACGCTCACGTGTTACATCAAACTGTTTACCCACTTCTTCCAGCGTATGGTCGGTATTCATTTCAATACCAAAACGCATACGTAGCACCTTGGCTTCGCGCGGGGTCAGGGACTCCAGCACCTCCTTGGTTGCCTCACGCAGGCTGGCGTAAACAGCTGCATCAACCGGTGCCAGCGTGGCCATGTCTTCAATGAAATCACCCAAGTGCGAATCGTCATCATCACCAATCGGGGTTTCCATGGAAATCGGCTCTTTGGAGATTTTAAGGATTTTGCGGATTTTATCTTCCGGCATTTCCATCTTTTCTGCCAAAGTCGCCGGGTCAGGCTCCAAACCAGTTTCCTGCAAGATTTGACGTGAGATACGGTTCATCTTGTTGATGGTTTCGATCATGTGCACAGGTATACGAATTGTGCGGGCCTGATCCGCGATAGAACGCGTAATCGCCTGACGAATCCACCAGGTGGCATAGGTCGAGAATTTGTAACCGCGGCGGTATTCAAATTTATCCACCGCCTTCATCAGGCCGATATTGCCTTCCTGAATCAAGTCGAGGAATTGCAACCCACGGTTGGTGTACTTTTTGGCAATCGAGATTACAAGGCGCAGGTTGGCTTCAATCATCTCGCGCTTGGCGCGACGCGCACGGGCTTCACCCGTGGACATCTGCTTGTTGATTTCTTTTAATTCCTTGATTGGAATACCCACTCGCGCTTGCAAATCCAGCAAGCGTTGCTGTTGATCCACAATCGAGTGTTTGAAGCGATCCAAACGTTCCACATAGGGTTTATTAAGAGCCAACTCACCGGCCAGCCAATCCAAATTGCCTTCATTGCCAGGAAACACCTTGATAAAGTGCTGGCGCGGCATACCGGATTTATCTACACAGAACTCCATGATCTTGCGTTCGTGGCCGCGCACTTCTTCGACCATGCCACGCACCTGCTCACATAACGCTTCAACCTGCTTGGCAGAGAAGCGGAATGCGGTAAGCTCTTCAAGAATGGTGTCCTGCAGTTTTTTGTAATCTTTATCCTGCGAGCCTTTTTTCTCGAGGATCACACACATCTGCTGATGCGATTCCCGGATAACCGCAAAACGGATCAATACTTCCGCTTTCAGCTTAGCTAATGCTTCAGCCGAGATGGCAGCGGCCTTGGCGCCGTCATCATCTTCATCATCTTCGTCGTCTTCCCCGACTTCTTCTTCCGCGCTCGCAGCTTCAGCAGCCATGGCGTCATCGAGACCGACATCCGTATCAATCAGGCCATCGACCAAGTCATCAACGCTGAGTTCGTCTTTTTCAACTTTTTCCACCATTGCCAGTAACGCGGCGATAGTAGTGGGACAGGCCGCGATAGCTTGCACCATATGTTTAAGGCCATCTTCAATACGCTTGGCGATTTCGATTTCGCCTTCGCGCGTAAGCAGATCAACCGTGCCCATTTCACGCATATACATACGTACTGGATCAGTGGTGCGGCCAAATTCAGAATCAACCGTAGAAAGCGCCTGCTCGGCTTCTTCCACTGCATCCTCATCGGTAACTGCCGGCGGGGCATCTGACATGAGCAGCACTTCGGCATCAGGCGCCTCTTCATAAACCTGAATACCCATGTCATTAATCATGCCAATGATGCCATCGATCTGCTCGGAATCCTGTACGTCGTCCGGCAAGTGATCGTTAATTTCAGCGTAAGTTAGATAGCCGCGCTCCTTACCAAGGACAATCAGCGTCTTTAGCCGCGTGCGACGCGCATCAGCATCGGAGACTTGCGCTTCAGCCTTATCATTAACTTTATCGTTTTGTTGCTCATTAGCCATGCTTGACCCCATATCCCCTGAACTCAAATCTCGGTAATCAGAAATTAGTTACAGAAAATAGTCTAATTGCGGAAAACCCGAGATTATACCTCAAAACTACCACCTATTTTTAGTGTCTCCATCGCTGTTTGAATACGATAACTCAACGCGAGCTAACGGCCTTGAGCTGCTCTATTTCCTCTGCAGTAAGCTCACTCAAACTTTTTTCCTGCACTTTATCCAGCAAAAATGAATGCTCACGCTGCACGAACATTTCTTTTAATTGCTTGCGCGCGCCCTCAAATTCAAGAGCAAAGTCCAAACTTTCGTCCAGCATATGTAATTCACGTTGAATTTCACGCAGCAAACGTGCATCCACCTTCGCCTCCAACTCATGCAGCAGAGCTGCAGGGTTGGATTTTGGGTTGGCAATTGCCGTCTCTATTGCCGCACGCACCAGCATATCCTCGTCCGCGCTACCCTGTGCCCAGACCAAGTCCGCCCCATTAGCGAGGCCTGGTCGCATCAACAACATGAGCACAAACCTGCGGTGCAGAGACACCGTGGTACGACTTTGCCGTGGCGCGGTTTTTGCCGGGCGGCGATCCATAGCAGGCAACTTGATCATATCCTGCATTTCATCCAACGAAATGCCTGCCAATTCCGCAATGCGTTTACGCAATAACAAGGCCAACCGCGGCGCCTGAATCTGCTTGAGGATAGGTTCGGCCTCGTTTAAAAACTGCACTCTGTCCTCTTGCGATTGCAGCTTATTTTCCGCACTCAAGTACTGAATAATATATTGCGACAAAGGCAGCGCTGTTTTCATGACGGCTTCAAAGCCGGATTTGCCGAATTCACGCACGTAACTATCCGGATCATGCTCCGCCGGCAAAAACAGAAAGCTCAAGCGCAATCCGTCAGTGAGTACCGGCAGGGCATTCATGGCTGCTCGCCATGCGGCTTTTCGCCCAGCTGTATCGCCATCAAAGCAAAACACAATCTCATCTGTTTGCCGCATCAACTTGGTGATATGGTAAGGAGTGGTGGCCGTACCGAGCGCAGCTACTCCATATTCAATATCATATTGCGCGAGTGCCACCACATCCATATAGCCTTCCACTACCAGCGCACGTCCAGCATCGCGGATCGCGCGCCGCGCTAGAAAAAGACCATATAACTCCTGACCTTTTTGAAACAGCGGAGTTTCAGGAGAGTTCAGATATTTTGGCCCGCCATCCGCTCCTTCGCTGCCCAGCACACGACCGCCGAAGCCAATGACCTGGCCTTTCTGATCATGGATGGGGAACATCACGCGGTCGCGGAAGCGGTCATAGCGGCGCCCTTGCTCATTCTCCACAACGAGGCCCGCCGTCTTCAACGCTTCATTGTGATAATCATCAAACACCGCCGCCAGGTTTTGCCAGCCAGAAGGTGCATAGCCCATCTGGAAACGCGCAGCGACCTGCCCGCTGAGCCCCCGCCCTTTTAGATACTCAATGGCACGTGGCGATTTTTTAAGTTCATTGCGATAGTAATTTAATGCCTGCTGCAAAGCATCCTGCAGGCCCGGTATAGCTTTTTGTTGAGGCTGGTCGGAATCCCTGGCTTCCTGCGGGACAATCAAGCCCACCATCTTGGCCAGCTCATGCACCGCCTCAACAAAACTCAGCCCCTGGTGTTCCATCAGAAAGCCAATGGCTGTGCCATGCGCACCGCAACCGAAACAGTGATAAAACTGCTTGGTCGGACTGACAGTAAAAGAAGGGGATTTTTCGTTATGGAACGGACAGCAGGCAGAATAATTCGCGCCCGCCTTTTTCAGCGGGACGTTACGATCAACCACATCGACAATATCGACGCGATTAAGCAACTCCTGAATGAACGCTTCTGGAATCATGGCTTAGAAAGCATATGGCTAAAATCGTAACCCAAAAATCATGGCCTAAAAATTCATTCCCAAAACAACAAAAGGAGCCTCAAGCTCCTTTTCGTTGATCTTCAAACCGGATGATTTGGCTTATGCACTCAGCCTTGCTTTAATCAAGCCGGATATTTTCCCCATATCAGCCCGCCCTACAACTAGTGGTTTGATAGCGGCCATGACCTTACCCATATCCTTGATACCGGAAGCCGCTGTTTCAGCTACCACTTTTTCCAAAAGCGCGTTTACTTCATCTGCAGTCAGCGCTTGCGGCAAATACGTTTGCAACACACCGACTTCAAACTTCTCAATATCGACCAAATCCTGGCGCTTGGCAGCTTCATATTGAGAGATGGAGTCGCGCCGCTGCTTGAGCATTTTTTCAATCGCCTCAATGACTTGTGTGTCATCGAGCTCTATACGCTCATCCACCTCACGCTGCTTGAGTGCCGCCAGCAGCAATCGAATCGCCCCCAAACGCGCACTATCCTTAGCGCGCATGGCGGTCTTCATATCTTCAGTGATACGGGCTTTCAGCGACACAGCAACTACTAGTAAAGCTTAGGTGCGAGGGTCTGATTACGGATGCGACGATAGTGACGCTTAACCGCGGCAGCAGCCTTGCGCTTACGTTCCCAAGTGGGCTTTTCGTAGAATTCGCGGGCACGCAGATCGGTCAACAGACCGGTCTTTTCAATCATGCGTTTGAAACGGCGCAGAGCGACGTCAAACGGCTCATTTTCTTTAACACGTACACTAGACATTAAGACTCACTTCCCTTGAGAAGAAACGAAAAAGTTTGTTATTCTAGCGGGAAGCCAACAATTTATCAATCACTATCAAGCATCCCTATGTTAGTTCTCGGTATTGAATCCTCCTGCGATGAAACGGGTATCGCGCTCTATGACACAGAGCGCGGCCTGCTCGCGCATGCGCTACACTCACAAATCGACATGCACGCGGAATATGGCGGCGTAGTGCCAGAACTCGCTTCGCGCGACCACATCCGCCGCGCACTGCCCTTGACGCAACATATACTGGATGAAGCTGGATTAAGCCTCAAGGATATTGACGGTATTGCTTACACGCAAGGGCCAGGCTTGTCCGGGGCATTATTAGTTGGTACCAGCATTGCCGAAGCACTGGCTTTTACGCTGGATATTCCCACAGTAGGCGTGCATCACCTTGAAGGCCATTTGCTCGCGCCACTGCTGGAAGAAAATCCGCCAGCTTTCCCATTTGTCGCATTGCTAGTGTCTGGTGGACACACGCAATTAATGCGGGTTTCTGGCATTGGTGATTATGAATTACTCGGCGATACGCTGGATGACGCTGCTGGCGAGGCCTTCGACAAAACCGCCAAATTACTGGGCTTGAGTTATCCTGGCGGGCCAGCCATATCAAAATTGGCAACGCAGGGCCACTCCGGGCGCTTTAAATTGCCACGCCCCATGCTGCGCAGCGGCGATCTTAATTTCAGCTTCAGCGGACTGAAAACCGCTGTGCTGACGCTGGTGAATGGCAACTCTGTTGATGCGCAAACCAAAGCTGATATTGCCTTTGAGTTTCAGGAAGCCGTAACGGAGGTGCTGACGACCAAGTGTATGGCTGCACTCAGAAAAACCGGCCTTGATAGCCTGATTGTTTCAGGTGGCGTCGGTGCCAACCAGCGCCTGCGCGAACGCCTGAACCAGGCAACGCAGCGCAAGCTCTGCCGTGTACATTATCCGCGCTTGGAATTCTGCACCGACAACGGTGCCATGATTGCTTTTGCAGGAGCCATGCGCATGCAGCACGCTAAAGCCGGCAACCATGCCTTTACCGTCAAACCGCGTTGGGATCTGGCCGACTTAGAAAAGCCCGAAGCTTGAGTTTTTTTACTTTTTACCAAATCCAGATTCAGTGCCAACCAATAGCTTGCGGATATTGCCGCGATGGCGCCAAAACATAAAAAGCGCGAGTATCAAGGTCATGAGGGCATAGCCCTTATATTCCAGCAGCAACAGGGCATAGACTGGTGATAATCCAGCAGCAGCCAGCGCTGCCAATGACGAATAGCGCCACAAGCCAAATGCCAGCGCCCAAGTCAGCAAAACGCACAAACCCAGCCAGGGAGAAATCGCCAGCAGCACTCCCAAGGCGGTTGCCACACCCTTGCCACCCTTGAAGCGATAAAACACTGGAAACAGGTGTCCCAGAAACACCGCCAGTGCTACGGCGCACACCTGCCAAGGCGCCAGTCCATAATGCGCGGCCAGCAAGACTGCGATCCAGCCTTTTCCCGCATCCCCCAGCAAGGTCAGTACAGCGGCAGCCTTCTTGCCACTACGCAGCACATTGGTTGCTCCCGGGTTACCAGAGCCTACAGTACGCGGGTCGGGCAAACCAAAAACCCGGCTCATCAAAATACCGAAAGAAACGGAGCCCAGCAGATAGGCCCCTATAATAAAAGCCAACTCAATCATCGCAGATGCTCTAAAATTCTCGAAAACAGGATTCTAAACGATATGGACACTATTTTTTTAAGCGAAGTCAGAGTCGAGACCAAACTGGGTGTTCCGGACTGGGAACGCATGATGCCCCAGACCATACTTCTGGATATTGAAATTGCCATGCCGCACAACCGTTCGTGCCAAACCGATGACATTGATGACACCATAGATTACGGTCAGGTTGTCGCACAAATTCGACTATCCTTAAAAGAACGTTCGTTCAAGTTGGTCGAGGCGCTGGCGGAGCATGTGTGCCAGATCATCCTGAATGATTTTGGCGCCCCTTGGGTAAAAGTGCGTGTAGCCAAGCCCGGTATATTGCCGGGATTAAAGTCACTAGGTGTGGTGATTGAGCGCGGTAACGCCGCTTAAAGCAGCAAACCCAAGCCTTACCCGCGTGGATGATGCGCTGTATGCAGCTGCTTCAAGCGCTCGCGCGCTACATGGGTATATATCTGTGTAGTAGAAATATCTGCATGTCCCAGCAGCATCTGCACCACACGCAAATCTGCGCCGTGGTTGAGCAAGTGGGTGGCAAATGCGTGGCGCAACACATGCGGCGACATGGGCTTATGGATGCCCGCCAGCAGTGCATAGCGCTTGATCAAATACCAGAAAGCCTGGCGCGTCATGGCCGTTGCCCGCTGCGTCACAAACAGACTATCGCTCAAACGCTGTTGCAAAATGTCCGGACGCGCTGCTTGCAAATAGCGGCCTATCCAATCCACTGCCACTTCCCCCAAAGGCACCAGACGCGTCTTGCTACCTTTACCAGTCACGCGCACTACACCTTCGCTTAAGCTGACTTCAGTGCCCTTCAGGCCCACCAGTTCAGAAACGCGCAAACCGCTGGCATAGAGCGTCTCCAGCATGGCACGGTCACGCAGCCCTAGAGGCTGATGAATATCCGGCGCATCGAGTAAGGCTTCCACCTCTTCTTCGCTTAAGCTCTTGGGTAATGAGCGCGGCAACTTAGGCGAATCAATTTGCAGGGTGGGGTCTGCGCTGATTTTATTTTCGCGTAAAGCGTAGCGATAAAACCTGCGCATGCTGGCAATCAAACGACTGATGCTGCGCGGTTTACTGCTGGGGAATTTAACGGCGAGATACTGCTGGATATCAGCTTGTGCTACCTGGGTTAAATGCTTGTGCTCTATTTTTTCCAGCCAATCGGCAAACTGATTTAAATCCAGCCTGTAACTATCCAGCGTATTTTTAGACAAGCCATCTTCAAGCCACAGGTGGTCAGTAAAAGCATCCAGCAACTCTAAATTGGTGGGGTTCATGCGCGTTTTTCATGGTCGAGTAACCATTTTTTTACTGTCAGTCCATTTTCTTTGCCTTGCATAAAACCGCCCAAACCGTTTTTAGCAACTACACGGTGGCATGGAATAACCAGTGGAATCAGATTTGCGCCACATACATTGGCAACTGCGCGCGGGCCGGAGCCGACTTGTGCAGCCAATGCAGCGTAGGTAAGCGTCTGGCCGCACGGGATAGCGGCTATGGCCTGCCACACGCGCCTCTGGAAAGCAGTGCCCTTGACGGCGTAAGGCACGCTCAATGCAGTATGCGGATTGCACAAATATTGGCTGAGCTGATTGGCAATATTTTGCACGAACGCTGAAGATGAATGCTTTTCCCGCTGTGGCATAGTTAGCAGTTCGATTCCGATCAAGAAATCATCTTCAGCACAAATGCCAACTGCACCAAATGGGGCTGGAATAATTGCATCATAGTGTTTTTCCATACGTCATCTTAGCGCAAATGAAAAAGCCCCGAAACTCGGGGCTTTTTGGCAATACAAAGCAATACCTAGCAGATTAATCCGCGACAACTGCTTTTTCACGTGCTTGCAGCTTTTCTTTGATACGTGCGGACTTACCGGAACGCTCACGCAGGTAGTAAAGCTTGGAGCGGCGAACATCACCACGACGCTTCACTTCAATGCTGGCGATCAGTGGTGAGTAGGTTTGGAAAGTACGTTCCACGCCTTCACCGGAAGAAATTTTACGCACGATGAAAGAAGAGTTCAGGCCACGGTTACGCTTGGCAATAACTACACCTTCGTAAGCCTGCACACGCTTACGCGTACCTTCAACTACGTTCACACCTACAACCACGGTGTCACCTGGGGCGAAACTAGGGATGGTCTTGCCTAAACGGGCAATCTCTTCCTTTTCCAGTTGCTCAATAATATTTGCCACTTTGTTGCTCCTTCTAGTTATGTGAGTCTTGTTCCTGCTTGTGCTCTAGTTCAACTTCTGCAAGCAGCCGAGACTCCTCTTTTGACAACGACCTTGCGGCCAGTAAATCCGGGCGTCTTGCCCGGGTTCTTGCTAGCGATTGTTTTAATCGCCATTTTCGGATCAAGGCATGGTTACCAGACATTAACACCACTGGCACCTTCTGCCCTGCATACTCTTCAGGGCGCGTGTAATGCGGACAATCCAGCAGGCCATTTACAAACGAATCTTCCGCTGCCGAATCCGCATCGCCTAAACTACCTGGCAATTGCCGCACTATCGCATCGATCAGTACCATGGCCGGCAGCTCACCACCGGACAACACATAATCACCAATTGAATACTCTGCATCCACCACTCTGGCCAGCAGGCGCTCATCAACGCCCTCATAACGGCTGGCCAGCAGCACCAAACCTGGCTCGGCAGCCAATTGCATAACTATTTCATGCGTTAACGGCTTGCCTTGCGGCGAGAGGTGTATCACCTTCGGCTTAACCACCCCAGCTTGCTGCTGTCGGGTTTTCGCCGCGTTAATTGTCTTTTCCAGCGGCTCTGCCAGCATCACCATGCCGGGGCCTCCACCGTAAGGTCTGTCATCTACGGTGCGGTGGTTGTCAGTAGTGAAATCCCGCGGGTTCCACAACGCCAACGCATATATCTTGTTTTCCAGCGCGCGTGCTGTAATTCCGTGCTTGCTGATGGCATCAAACATCGGCGGGAATAAAGTTACGATGTCGAATTGCAGAGCATTGCTCAAAACTCAGCGCGCCTAAAAATTTTCATCCCAGTCCACCAGCAAGGTCTTTGCCGCCAAATCGACTTTCAACACGACTTGGTCGATGAAAGGAATCAATCGCTCCCGATCACCAGACTCTTGAGTTTGTTTCACGACTAGCACATCATTAGCGCCGGTTTCAAACACATCAACCACTGTGCCAAAATCAATTTGCTGCTGATTTTTGACTTCCAACCCGATTAAATCAGACCAGTAGTATTCATTTTCTTCCGGTTCTGGCAATTGCTCACGCGGTATTGCTACGTGCTTGCTCTTGAAGGCCAGCGCCGCATCGCGATCATCAATGCCCCGTAACTTCACCAGCAGCGTGTTAACGTGAATTTTAACGGTCTCTACGCTGAACTTCTGCCACGGCGTATTTCTCAGCCCGTCGTCACGTCCCAGCCACCATTCCGGGTAATCGAAAAGGCTATCGAGCGTTTCGGTATCCGGCTGTACTTTTAGCCAGCCATAAATGCCATATGGGGCGACGATGCGCCCCATGACTACCATTTCACTCACAACTTGCTCCACACAACCACTTTCACGTTGGAAAGCGGTTTAGCCAAATTAAGCAGCGTCAGGAGCTTCTGGAGTTTCTTTAACTTCAGCCGCTTCTGTTGCAGCAGCGGCGGCTTTAGCTTCAGCGGCTTCTGCAGCCTCTTTTGCCTTAGCAGCATCCGCAGCTTCTTTAAGCTTGGCAGCTTCGGCAGCAGCAGCTTTGGCTTTTACAGCAGCAATTTTAGCCGCTTCTTTTTCCTTGGCAGCCAATGCCGCTTCCGGACCTTTTGCATGTTGCTTAACCAGCCGTGCTACGCAATCTGAAAGCTGCGCGCCATTGCTTTGCCAATGTGTGATACGTGCGTTATCTAAACGCAGGCCTTCCTGGCCAGCTTTGGCAAGCGGGTTGTAAAAACCAACACGCTCAATGAAGCGACCATCGCGACGATTGCGTGAATCAGCAACCACTACGCTGTAAAAAGGGGTTTTCTTCGCGCCACCGCGGGCTAGTCGAATGATCACCATAATCTTGTTCTCTTTAGTCTTGACAGAAAGGCGCGGATTTTACGTTATTTTTGATGGGCTTGGCAAGGGAAATCTGGCTGAGCAAACAACCCATTTACGTCAAGCCCGCGGCCCGGGCTTGATAGCCGCCCTTATAGCGCGTGGGATCGGCCAACCCTGCGGCGGCAAAACCTTCCCGACGCAGGCGGCAGGAATCACATAAACCGCAAGCCTGGCCGGCATCATCCGCTTGATAGCAGGAAACCGTCATGCCGTAATCCAAGCCTTTAGCTTTTCCAAGCTTGATAATTTCCGCCTTGGTTAGATCAATGAGTGGTGCGTGAACCGTAATGGTGCGCCCTTCCACTGCGGACTTGGTAGCGAGATTAGCCATGCGCTGGAAAGCTTGCACATACTCAGCGCGGCAATCCGGATAGCCGGAGTAATCGAGTGCATTTACGCCGATAAAAATATCTTGCGCTTCCAGCACCTCGGCCCAGGCCAATGCGAGCGAAAGCATAATGGTGTTGCGTGCCGGGACATAGGTAACCGGGATGCCTTCTGTTGGAGATTCCGGAACATCAATTCTGGAATCAGTAAGTGCCGAACCGCCAAACATGGACAGATCAAGTTTCGCGACCCGGTGCGCCGCTGCGCCCAAGACATTTGCAATCTGTTCAGCCGCATGGAGTTCGGCGACGTGACGCTGGTGATAGTCCAGACTCAGGCAATAGCATTCATAGCCTTGACTACGCGCAATCGCCAGTACCGTAGCGGAATCCAGGCCGCCAGAGAGCAACACCACGGCTTTGGCGCCGAGGTAGCCGTACTCGGCAGGCATGCCCCTTGCAGGCGTCTTGATATTCATTTACCGGCAACCTCACCCCATAGGATTTTATGCAGCTGCAGCTGCATACGCACGGGCAGCTTGTCCTGCAATATCCATTCAGCCAGCTCGGTTGGGCTTACTTGTTGATATACCGGCGAAAAAAGCACGCTGCATTTGTCTGTCAGCGCCCGCTCGGCTAGCTCCTGCTTGGCCCAGTCGTAATCGCTGCGATCACAAAGCACAAACTTTACTTCGTCTTTTGGTTTGAGATATTGCAGATTGCCCCAGAGATTTTTTTCCATTTCGCCAGAACCCGGGGTTTTAATATCCAGAATAACCGACACCCGAGGGTCAACCCCGCCAGTATCAATGGCACCGCCAGTTTCTAGCGACACATCGTAGCCCGCATCGCAAAGCTGCTTGAGCAATACCAGACATTTTTTCTGTGCCAACGGTTCGCCGCCAGTTACGGTGACGTAGTGAGCGCCATATTCAGCCACTTTCGCCATAATGTCCGCCAACGCCATGTTTTGGCCGCCAGTAAATGCGTAAGCGGTATCACAATAAACGCAGCGCATGGGGCAGCCCGTCAGGCGTACAAACACTGTAGGCAGCCCAACACGAGATGACTCCCCTTGCAGGGAGTAAAAGATTTCGTGAATTCGCAACACAAGCTTACATCGAGAAGTTACTTAGATTTGATGGAGTCTAACACCGTTAACCGCCGCTTGGCGCTGGGGGCCACATCGCTGTTGGGATATAGATGAAGCAGGGTACGTAATGTTTTTTTAGCGTCCGCAATGTCTGCCAATTGAATCTGGCTGTTAGCCATATTAAACATGGCATCCGGCACTTTCGGGCTATCGGGATATTGCTTGATCAGCTTTTGCTGCGTGGCAATTGCCGCCTTGTAATTCTTCAGCGAGAACTGCGTATAACCCAAGGAGTATTGTGCGTCAGGCACAATACTGCTGTTCGGATAGGTTTGAAGAAATTTCTCATAGGCATCGAACGCCTCTCTATGCTTGCCTGAGCTGGATAAAGCCTGAGCAGACGCATAGTCTTTAGCCTCATTTGCAGCACTTGCTGCCGAAGCTGCATTGGCTCCAGACGCGGGCGCTGCAACAGGCGCATCGCCACTTATCGTGGCGGATTGTGTAGAACCACCTTCCAGCTTGCGTAAGCGACCATCCACATCTCCATACAGGTCACGTTGCCGCTGCTGTGCAGTATCAATATTGTGGGTCGCTACTTCGAGCTGGCCTTTAACCTGATTTAAATCCTGATTCAGCCGTTCTATCTGGCCCAGTATATCCATCAGACCCTGGCCTTTGATAACAGCCTCAACGGCTGTAAATCGCTGTTCCAGAGCCTGCTGATTTTTCTTTAGCTCAGCCAGTAAAGCTTGTGTAGACTGATTCTGGTTTTGGACCTGCTGCTGTAGTTCAGCAATTTTTTTGCGTGCCTCATCATCACCAAACAATGCCGCTTGCGCGGTTTGAGACAAAGCCAGCAGGCACCCCGCGACCAAAATCAGATTACGCATGACAATTACTCGTTTTCGTAAGCAATATCAACGCGACGATCATTTTTGTAGCAAGCGTCATCACGGCAATTGGTTTGGGCTTTTTCTTCGCCAAAGCTCACGGTTTCAATTTGCTTATCCTGTACACCCAACAGGTTCATTACCTTCTTCACGGCAACTGCACGGTGTTGACCCAAAGACAAGTTGTATTCACGAGCCCCGCGATCATCAGTATTGCCTTTCAAAAAAACCTTAGCATCGGCATGCGCCAGCAGGTACTTGGCATGGGCTTCAATCAGGGCACGATACTCAGACTTGACTTCATCCTTGTCGAAATCGAAGTAAACACTGCGCTGTGACAGAATATTGTTAGGGTCTTTAAGCGGATTTACCGACATACCGGATTCAGCCATGCCGGATGTTGCAGCAGACCCATCGGTCGGCGCAGCTTGGGCAGATGGGCTCTTGTCCTGGACTGCAGGTACCGTGGTCTGTTTCACCGCTTTGCTGGAACAGGCAGCAAGCATCAGGGCCATTAATACACTCACAAATAAACGTTTATTCATTTTTCTCTCCATTAAATTACATTACATTAATTACACCACAAAAAATCTTTAGTTAGCCGCAGGGCCCCAGGCAGGTTCCCGCACATCCCCATTGGTCTCGCTTAAACGTTGCTTAACGCGACCATCTGCTGAAACTGCAGCCAGCGTCCCCCTGCCATTAATGCTAGTGGCGTAGAGAATCAAACGTCCATTAGGTGCGAAACTGGGCGACTCATCCTGGGAACCATCACTCAATATCTGTACCTGGCCACTGGTGAGGTCCTGCAATGCCACACGGAATCTGCCCTGCTCTTGCCGGATATAAGCCAGCGACTTGCCATCCGGAGACAAACGCGGACTGACAATGTAATTGCCTTCAAACGTGACGCGCCGAGCATCCCCGCCGGCTGAAGAAACGCGATAAATCTGCGGGCTGCCTCCACGATCAGATGTGAAATAAATCCACTTGCCGTCGGGAGACCAAACCGGCTCGGTATCAATTGCGCTGCTACGAGTGAGGGGCTGCAAACCAGTACCATCGGCATTGATCAGATATATCTGGGAATTGGCAGAGTGCGTCAGCACTATCGCCAGCCTCTTGCCATCCGGTGACCATGCTGGCGCACTATTGTTACCTTTGAAGTTTGCCAACACATAGCGCTGACCGGAAACCAGAGACTGCACAAAAACTACCGGTTTCTTCTTTTCAAAAGAAACATAAGCGAGTTTTGTACCATCGGGAGCCCAGGCAGGAGAAATAATCGGCTCATTGGATGAAACTACAGTTTGCGGACCATACCCATCCGCATCCGCCACTTGCAGGGAATAGCGGTTGCCGGCCTTGCTCACATAGGTAATGCGCGTAGCGAACACGCCGGCTTCCCCTGTGAGTTTTTGATAGATAACGTCAGCAATACGATGTGCAGTCGTGCGCAGCTGTGCCGGGGTGATATTGTATTCCAAGCCTGTCAGCTGACCCTGCTTAAGCACATCAAGCAGCCGGAATGACACTTTGAGACGGTTGCCAGGCAAGCTTTCCACGGTTCCGATGGTCAGTGCCTGTGCCTGCAAAGCCGCCCATTCCGCGTATTTAACTTCAGCAATATCATGCGGCTGGTTCGCTGCACCACGCGTTTCCAGCACACGGAATAAGCCGCTGCGCCGCAAATCTGCACCAATAATGTTAGCAATCGTATCTTGCTGCCCCAGCGCTAGCTGATTAGTTGGCTGCGAAAATGGCACAATAGCAATAGGAATTTGCTGCGCTGCACCGCCCACAATTTCAATGGTGAGCGCTGAACGGCCAGTCAGGGGTAACAGCAATAGAAGTAAACTAAGAAATAAGCGGAATTTGGTCATGGATATCATAGGCAAGAAAGTGATGCAAGGTTCCCTATCGGCAAACTCAAGCGGCATTTTACCAGACTAATTATCATCATTTGGCTTGAATATCAAATTTAGATCGCGGAATTGCGAGAATAGCTCTGGTTGTGGCGGCAGCGGCAAAGGCTGAGACAACTTAATCGCACGTTCCACCGCCTCATCGCAAGCTGCGATACCACTGCCTTTGAGCAACCTGGGGCTGCCGATCACTTCGCCCGTGGGCATCAAGGCAATACTGAATGTGAGCTCAGGCTTGCCGGTTCCGCACAATTGCTTGTTTACATTCCGGCGGATTTTGCTGCTTATCAAGCCCATATACTTATCCACCTCGCCAGCCGATGCGGCGGCTGATGCTGCTTTTGCAGAAGCCTGAGCTTCATTCTTATGCCGCTGTTGCTGTGAGTTTTTATCTTCCTCAGCAAACATTTTCTGCAACTCGGCCAGCTTGCGTTTTTCGTCCTCTTTCGCTTTCAGCGCAGGATCAGGCTTCGGTGGTGTGGGCTTTTCAACTGGCTTTTCCACTTTAGGCTTTGGCTCTTTTACCGGTTCCTTTTTTAGCTGGATTTCAGCTTTAGGTTCAGGTGGCGGCTCAGGCTTGGGTTCCGGTTTTTTTTCAGGCACCGCTTCGTGCTTGGGTGGCTCAGGCATTGGCGGCACAGGTTTTATTGCTGGCTGCTTGGGCGGCAAGCTATCCCACAATTCCACCTCAGCAATATTCGCAGGCTGCACGGCTTTCCAGTTGAACGAAACAAGTAAAACCGCCAGCAGCACGCCATGCACCAATACGGATAAAAGTCCGGCGCGCAATGCCAGCGGATTTTCGTGTGCACGTATCATCTTTAAACTATTTGGGTACAGGCTTAAATAACAGCCCGATTTTTTCAACTTTTGCCAGCTTGAGCATATCCATCACCTGAGCAACTTTTCCATACTGCACTTTCTCGTCAGCCGCTATCACAACCGAGCGCTGCGGATCTTTCTCCAGCTGGCTGCGCACTGCAAAAAGCAGCTGATCGCGCTCCACGGCTTTGCCATCCAGCTCGGCCATGCCATCCGGTTTGATTGTTATCACTAATGGCGCACCAGTCTGCTTTAAAGCTTGACCAACTTGCGGCAGCTCAACTGCCCCAGGATTGGTCATGGGTGCTGTGACCATAAAAATAACCAGCAGCACCAGCGTCACGTCGATATAAGGCACGACGTTAATCTGGTTCATCAAACGGCGTTTTCTGGTACGCGACATCAGCCAGCCCTCAAGCCTTGCGCTGCAAAATGTTGGTGAACTCTTCCATAAAGCTTTCGTAACGTATGGCCATTCTATCGACAGAAGCGGCGAAACGGTTATAGGCAATCACTGCAGGAATCGCTGCGAACAAGCCAATGGCCGTGGCAATCAAGGCTTCAGCGATACCAGGAGCGACGTGCGCCAGCGTTGCTTGCGCCATGTTAGCCAGACCGCGAAAGGCATTCATAATGCCCCATACCGTACCAAATAAGCCGATATAAGGACTGACCGAACCAACAGATGCAAGGAAAGGCAAATGCGCATCCAGCTCGTCCATCTCGCGATTGTAGGCGGCACGCATAGCGCGGCGCGAGCCTTCCATAATGTCGCTGACTCCCTGCCCGCCTTGGCGTTTGTGCCGGGCATATTCCTTGAAGCCCGCTTCAAAAATACTCGCCATCCCCTGGCTCTTGCGGCGCCCGGCGGTCACGCCGTCATAAAGCTGATTCAGGTCGCCGCCTGCCCAGAAATTATTCTCGAAATCAACAGCCTCTTTTTCAGCCTGCTGGAGCGTGAACACCTTAATGAAGATATACCACCATGAAGCCAGCGAAATAAGCAGCAGCACGGCCATGACCATTTGTACTGGCAAACTGGCGCCAGAGAGCAAGGTAAACAGCGACATGTCCGTAGTTGGATTAATTGCGGCAGGGTTCATTCAGACTCCGTAAGTTGCATCATATTTCGAATTTCAGTAGGGATACTGACAGGCTTGAATTGGTTGGCATCGACACAAACGACTTCTATTATAGATTCTGTAAGTATTACGTCACCACGTTGTATGGTTTGTTCAAACTCAAGCAAACTTCTTCCTACTCTAATTAGTTTGGTTATCACCGTCAGCACATCATTGAGGCAGGCTGGACGCCGATATTGTATCTTAAGCCCGCGCACCACGAAGATGATTCCCATTTCGGTGCGGAGTTCCGTCTGCTCAAAACCCAAACTACGCAGCCACTCAGTACGGGCACGTTCCATAAACTTCAGGTAATTCGCATGGTAGACCACACCACCGCCGTCAGTATCCTCGTAATAGACACGGACTGGCCAAATAAACTGACTCATTGCTGCCTTCATTGTTGCCAGAGTTCTCCACTGGCCAGCTCTTTGGGCGTCGGCAAGCCGAAATGTTGATACGACAATTGCGTAGCAACGCGTCCGCGCGGTGTACGCATTAAATAGCCCTGCTGAATAAGATAGGGTTCCAGCACATCTTCAATTGTGTCGCGCTCTTCACCGATAGCGGCTGCAAGATTATCCAGCCCAACCGGGCCACCGCCAAATTTCTCCAGTATGGCCATCAATAGTTTTCTATCCATGACGTCAAAACCGAGCTTATCCACATCCAGCATTTTAAGTGCTGCATCGGCAATATCCGGCGTCACCATGCCATCGGCTTTTACCTGAGCATAATCACGCACACGGCGCAGCAGGCGGTTGGCAATACGTGGCGTGCCACGCGAACGCTTGGCGATCTCCAGCGCACCCGCTTCCTGGATAATCACTTCCAGCAAGCCAGCAGAGCGATCAACGATGCGTGCCAATTCTTCTGCAGTATAAAATTCAAGCCGCGAAACAATGCCAAAGCGATCGCGCAACGGATTAGTCAGCATACCGGCTCGGGTGGTTGCACCAATCAGGGTGAATGGTGGCAGATCAAGCCGCACGGAACGCGCTGCCGGTCCTTCGCCTATCATGATATCGAGACGATAGTCTTCCATTGCCGGGTAAAGAATTTCTTCGACCACGGGCGACAAGCGATGAATTTCGTCGATAAACAGCACGTCATTGGGCTCAAGATTGGTCAGCAACGCTGCCAGATCTCCTGCGCGCTCCAGCACAGGGCCGGAGGTCTGGCGCAAATTAACGCCCATTTCCCTGGCAATAATGTGTGCCAGCGTGGTCTTGCCCAAGCCAGGCGGCCCGAACAGCAGCACGTGATCCAGCGCTTCGCTGCGCCCACGCGCAGCGCTGATAAAAATCTCCAGTTGGCCGCGCGCTTTTTCCTGCCCCACATACTCGGTCAGGGCCTTGGGACGAAGCGCACGCTCAAGCGCTTCCTCTTCACGGCCTACGGATTCAGCAGCAATTAGGCGATCAGTTTCTATCATGGAATTTCAGATTTCTCCTTGTTTTGCAAAGTAATCCAGTGTGCAATGAGTGTCTGGCCGACTGCCAGCAGTGTCGGCCCAAGGAAAATTCCGACAAAACCAAAAGTTATCGCACCACCCAGCACCCCTAGCACGATTAGTAATAATGGCAGTTTGGACGAGTGGCTGATAAGAATAGGCTTCACTACATTATCCACGCTGCTGATAGCGAGCAAACCATACACTGCAAGAAAAATTGCCCAGCCCTGCTCCCCATGGCTATATAGCCACAGCGCCGCGCCGCCCCATACTAATGGGGGGCCAAACGGGATGATAGAGAAGAAAAACGTGATCGATGCCAGCAATATTGGCACTGGTGCCCCGGCAATCAGAAATCCCACGAATGCCACTATAGCCTGTGCCAATGCCGTGCCAAAAATACCTAGCATCACACCCTTCACCGTATTGCATGACAGGTGCAGCATATCCTGGCCTAATTTACCGCCAAGCTTGCGCACGATGGCGACCATGCCCTCCGACAAGCTTACGCCATCCCGATAAAAGAAGAAGGCAATAAACACCACCAGCAGCAATTGTAAAAAACCACCTGCCACTACTTGCACTGCTTGCAAACTGAATTTACGCATCGGCTCGTAATACTGTTGCAGCAACTTCATGAGCTCTTCATGGCTGACCGCTACGCGCTCCCAGGATTCGCTGACTTGGTCGCCGATCAAGGGAAGATTCCGCATCCACTCAGGCGGTTGCGGTTGCAGATTTTGCAGCGCATGCCGCAATTGGTCAAACAGTGCGGCCGCGGAATCGGCCAGGTTTGTGGCAAGATAAGCCATTGGCAAAATCAAGGCTACCAACAGTAGCACGGTCATCGTTATCGCAGCCAATGTGTCACGGTTACCGAGGTAAAACCACACACGTCGATAAAGTGGCCAGGTAAAAACGCAAATGACTGCGGCAAACAGGATGCCTGCCATAAAGGGGCGCAACACAAGAAAGCAGCCGATGATGAGCGCAACCACCAGAGCAATACGCGCGAGACGGTTGGCATAGTTCATACGGGAATTATGCCTTGGATAACGATTTCAGAGCCTGTCGAATGCCATCTGCTACCACGATATCAGCGGGTAACAGCTTAACCGCCGCCAGCGCTTCACGCTCGTTGTAACCCAGCGCCAGAAGCGCATTCAGCACATCGCCGCTGGCGGATTTGGGTTGCGTCGAATTCATGGCAGCCATGCCATCGATGGTGAACTTGTCCTTCAATTCCAGCAGCAGGCGCTCGGCAGTCTTTTTGCCTACGCCCGGTACGCGCGTCAACATCACGGTTTCTTGCAGAGCAACAGCTTGCATCAAGTCCTCCACGGACAGGCCACTAAGAATGGACAACGCCGACTTGGCACCCACACCATTGACCTTAAGCAACTGACGGAAAGTCGCACGCTCGCGGTCACTGCCAAATCCGTATAGCAACTGGGCATCTTCGCGCACGATAAACTGGGTAAGCAACACCACGCTCTCGCCTATGGCGGGCAAGTTATAGAAAGTGCTCATCGGCACTTCGATTTCATAGCCGACGCCACTGACGTCTAGCAATACAAAAGGCGGCGTCTTTTCAAGAAGCACACCCTTGAGTCGGCCTATCATGCGATCTCCCTGAAGAAGATGAAAAGGGAAATTTTGATTAAAGGCATAACACTATACCAACCTGCCGCCACGCACACGGAAACCGGCTGTGGCCAGCTTGCCCAACCCCTGCCCACCGTGGGCATGACAGATGGCGCAGGCAAGTGCATCGGCAGAGTCCGGCTTGGGCGCGGCGGGTAAATTAAGCAAGCGCTTGACCATTTCCTGCACCTGCTCTTTGGCAGCGTGGCCGTTGCCAACCACCGACTGTTTGACTTGCAAAGCGGTGTATTCTGCCACCGGCAGATGCCGGATTACTGCCGCGCTGATAGCGGCACCACGCGCCTGTCCCAGCAATAGCGTAGATTGTGGGTTGACGTTCACAAACACTTTTTCTACTGCGACCTGCTGCGGCTGGTAGGTTTCAATGACTTCAAATAGACCGTCCAGTATGGTCTTGAGGCGCGTTGGCAAATCTTCGATGTCTGCGCCTTTACCTGTAGTGGTCTTGATGGTGCCGCTGGATATATAGAGCAGCTTTTCTCCAACTTTTTCAATCACGCCAAAACCGGTTAATCGCAAGCCGGGATCTATGCCAAGTATCCTTAGCACCTGAATTTCCGGCATAAGCATTCGATCAAAACAATAGGCGACAGCGTCACTCTGTAATTACTGCTGAGGTGTAAACATCCTGCACATCATCCAGGTCATCAAGCGCATCGAGCAGCTTTTGCATTTTGGCTGCGTCGTCGCCGGTGAGTTCGGTTTCGGTGGCAGCCTTCATAGTGACTTCGGCTAGCACCGCTTTAAGGCCTGCCTTTTCCAGCGCCTCTTTTACCGCGCTAAAATCATTCGGCGCGGTGATCACCTCGACACTGCCGTCGTCATTGCTGACGACATCCTCGGCACCTGCATCCAATGCGGCTTCCATCACCTGATCTTCGCTAGTGCCGGGTTCAAACACCAACGTGCCGCAATGCTTGAACAGAAATGCCACCGAGCCATCCGTACCGAGATTGCCGCCATTTTTTGAGAACGCAAAGCGCACATCGGCAACTGTGCGCTGCTTGTTATCAGTCAAACAATCCACCATGACAGCCGCACCGCCAATGCCGTAGCCTTCGTAACGAATTTCCTCGTAATTCACCCCATCCAGCTGACCAGAGCCACGCTTGATCGCGTTCTCGATATTATCCTTGGGCATGGATTCGCCTTTGGCCTTTTCCACTACCATGCGCAGACGCGGATTAGTCGCTGCATCGCCGCCGCCCAGGCGTGCGGCCACTGTGATTTCTTTAATCAGCCGGGTGAATATTTTGCCGCGCTTGGCGTCCTGACGTCCTTTACGATGCTGGATGTTGGCCCATTTGGAATGCCCTGCCATTTCTCGAATCCTTTAATCTAATTTCCTGAAAACTTGTCGAATTCTACCATAGGCGATACATCCCCTAACCAGCAGGACGGCAGAAGAGATAAGCGAGTATGCCGCGGAATCAGTCTTGACCCATGGCTGGCTCAACCTGTTCATGCTTGCGCATGGCGCGTACTGAAATAATCACCAGCGAAAGCCCTATCAGCAGCATCCCCACCGTCTCTGCATCAGTGGGGATTTCGCCTAACTGCCACCATGCAGCCAGCACGCCGATTACCGGCGTTAACATGGAAGCCATACTGGCAATGCCGGCCTCGAGGCGCTGCAAGGCATAGAGCCAGAGCAGCCAGGCCAGAGCGTTGCAAAATACTGCATTGAATAACAGGGCGCCAATTAGATATGGCGTCCAATGGATAGGCTGCGCAGGGACCAACAGGGCGACCAGGACTAAAGGCAGCGAACCAAACAACATCTGCCAGGCAGTAAGTGATAACAAATCGAGATCAGGCGTGCGCTTATGCAGCTTCTTGGCAATGATCACGGCTAGCGCCCAGAGCACGCCCGCAAGCACCGCCAACATCATGCTGAATAAATCAGTACCCAAATGCAGCGGGTCTAATATAAATAGCAAGCCCATTACGGAAAACAAAGCAGCTGCCCACTGCATGCCCCGTATCTTCTCACCTAGCAGCGGCCAGGCCAGCACCATGACCCAGAATGGCATGGTGTAAGTCAGCACTGCCGTTTTACCGGCGCCGCCTCCCACCAAGGCCCAGACAACCAAGCCGGTAAATCCACTGGTCTGCAAAACACCCAGCAAAATCAGAGTGGGGATTTCCCTGAGACGCATAGGCTTACGCAGCACCACAAGCAACGCCATTAAGCACACAGCGCCAAAAAAAGTACGCATGGCGCCAAACTGAAAAGCACCGATATCCTGCAGTGCATACTTCATCACTACCCAGTTATAGCCCCAGATTATGGCAAGCAGGAACAGGGCGATAAATGCACGCACTGCCGTGGAATTATGCGCAGGCATGGTTAAATTTTCTCAGTTTTAATATTGCCATTAAATAATTTGCCGCCTGACTAAATAGACAAACAATCTCACGGTGCAGAAAATGCACCCACTCCCGCATGAATAAGTTTCAGCATTTCCTGCAATTGATCGCGGCCTGTCTCGTTCAGCCCAGCCATGCATAGTCGCAATCGACTGTAGTAATCAGGCATTACATCGTCCAGCTTGGCTTGTCCGGCAGCAGTCAACTTGACCGATACGCGCCGACGATCTTCGGCATCAAATATCCGCTCCACCAAACCATTGCGCTCCAGCCCATCGATTAAACCGGTCATTGTGGCGCGTGTGACGCCGGCCTTATCAGCCAGCACTGAAGGTGTGGAAATGTTTTTCTCTTCGCGCATCAGCAAGATCAACACCCACCAGCGGCCTTGCAACAAACCATGCCGGCTGAGGCATTCATCAAGTGCAGTGGATAAATCCGTTGCTACTCGCAGCAAATGCAAGAAAGTAGCAATCGCGCTGACATCCGCTTCAGGATATCGCTGCGCAAATTTGCTCAGAGTTTCTGTTGTAGGTAAATCTCGGAGTTGCAACATGGTTAGCCACATTATAGTTAGCCGGCTTACTATGTCAATAATGTTAGTATTTAACGACGGTGTTTAAAGGTGTATATTTTCCAAAAGCAGCATAAAAATTATTGAGGAGAATCACATGAAAACCGTTCGGCAATTATTAGAAGATAAAGGCAATTACGTATTTTCGATTGCTCCTGCAAGCGCAGTTTATGATGCACTGCTGATAATGGCCGAGAATCGTATCGGTGCCTTGATCGTGCTGGAAGATGAACACCTCGTGGGAATTTTCTCTGAACGCGACTATGCGCGTGAAGTAGCGCTTAAAGGCAGAACCTCACGCACCACCCCTGTAAGAGACGTTATGTCTACTGCCACTATTACGGTATCTCCGGATAATATGATGGATGACTGTATGAACCTGATATCTGGCAAACGCGTACGCCATCTTCCGGTGGTGGAAAATGGCAAGGTGGTTGGCGTGCTATCGATTGGCGACCTGGTAAAAGAAACTATTGCCTATCAGCAGTTTTTAATTGAACAATTGGAAAGCTACATTCAAAGCTAGCGACTTGGCAGCCAAGGCACACTCAGTTCAATACCTTGGCTGCCTGCACGGATTCTCTATCGATGGCTGCGAGCGCAGCCGATTAATTTATTCGCCAATAATCTTTACCAGCACCCGTTTCTTGCGGCGGCCATCAAATTCACCATAAAAAATCTGTTCCCACGGGCCAAAATCCAGCTGGCCCTCGGTGATGGCGACCACGACTTCACGCCCCATCACCTGACGCTTCATGTGCGCGTCCGCATTGTCTTCGCCAGTATCATTGTGGCGGTAATTACGAATCGGCTCATGCGGCGCCAATCTTTCCAGCCATTGCGTGTAATCGTGATGTAATCCCGACTCATCGTCATTAATGAATACGCTGGCGGTAATGTGCATGGCATTCACGAGCGCGAAACCTTCACGCACACCGCTTTCGCGTAAACACTCCCGCACCTGCGAGGTGATATTGATAAAAGCGACACGGGTGGGTGGGTTAAACCAGAGTTCCTTACGATAACTTTTCATACATGCCCCATTCTGAGATAACGCGTTTGACAGCTGCCGATTATACTGCCCCAGTTACACATGAGAACATGGCGACGTGGCATAGCGATGGACACGCAAGGCTTCAACACTTCTATCAGCAGATTAGTGAATAAGGGCGTAGTATTACTTCGGAAATATGTCTTACCAAGCCATCTAGCTGGACTCTCAACATGGGTCCATTCTGAAATATGTGTTATAGGGGGTCTATTATGTTTAAGACAATATTCACATCAGTGTTGGCATCAATATTTCTAATCGGCCTATTGGGCTCAGTAACCGGCTGCAACACTATTCAGGGCGCAGGTAAGGATATAGAACGCGGTGGTGAAAAAATCCAGGACAAGGCAGAGGAGCACAAGAATTAGAACAGCGCAAAGATTGAAAAAATTCATTTCCATCCCGTTGCGCGCGCCAGCCCATTTCACCTGCCGATCAAGGTTTGAAATACCGGGGTGAATGTTGCTGCCGCCCATATGACAATAATCAGCAGCAGCCCCAAGAACTGCCATCCGGCACCTTTAGGGCGTAGCACGTCAAAATATTTAAGCCCAACCATCACGGCATTTCGTTTCAATCTGCTAGATTGTAAATATGCCCCCAGTTGCTTGAAGATAAGCCAAAGGGCATACCCCACAGTAAGCGCTAGCAAGGACGAACGGAATATATCGATCAGATCAACATCACCGTGCAGATATTTTTTGTAATAGAGCGAAACCACACCGACAATGATGGAAGCGCCAACTGCAATAACGGTATTCCTTAAAACATTACGCTTTTGTTCACTGGCAGCTTCGGTTAGCTCTGTTCTCACCTGGTTGATCTTGTCAGAAATTACCTCGGACGTTTCTACACGCAGCTTCTCAATACGCTGGTCCAAGACCTTACCAAAACTTATGGTCGCGTAGTCAATCAGCTCTTCAATATCGGATTTAGTGAGCTTACGCTGGTCATGCAATTCGTCGCTAACCTGTGTGATGCGCTCATCCAACTGGCTGCTCGCCCGCTCTACAACATCGTTTAACTGCTTACCTGCCAACAAGACTGCCTGATCCAGACGGTCACCAAGTAATTCAACTTCTGCCTTATAGCCAGTCAACAAATTTCCCATGATTAAATCCTTATCTGAATATAAACATTCATTAAGCAAACCTGGACTTGTATGAATGAGTCATCGGCGACAAAGAATAACTTCCTTTGTATAACGCCCTCAATGTTAACGTCACCCCGCATAAAATCACTATACATGATGTCGCATTCCGGGCACTGCGCAGTAGGAATGCCTCAACACGATCATCACCCCGCAATTACTAGCGCAGGCATGGTCTCGCCTAGCTGATTTTCCACACCAGGCAAAATGGATAAAAAATCGGGCCATTTGTTATTAAGCTAGTTCACCACCGGCCAAAGACTAGGTTAAGATAGCCATTCCCACAACATTTGAGAATGATCTCCTAAATGAACAAACAAGAACTGATCGAACAAGTCGCGACAGAAGCTGGTATTTCTAAAGCAGCCGCTGGCAAAGTTATCGATGCATTTACCGCAAGTGTCACCGCCGCACTTAAGGCTGGCGATACTGTTACCTTGATTGGGTTTGGCACTTTTACTGTGAGCGAACGTGCAGCACGCACAGGCCGCAATCCACAGACAGGTAATGAGCTGAAAATTGCTGCACGCAAAGCTCCTGGTTTCCGCGCAGGCAAGTCGCTTAAAGACGCTTTAAACTAATCGAATCAAAATTAGTCCGCGTCCACGCCAGCTTCGCGCTGGCGTTTTCACTTGCGGGCCTTACAGTCAGTCAGAGATACCGCAGGGCTCACATCTAGTGTCGCCTCGTCCCCACTCATACTAAGCGTAGAAATGCCATTGCTGTAGCGTGCCGCAGAGCCAGAGGCAGCTTTTGCAAGGGATACTTCCCTGTCAGGCAGGATGAGCCAGGCGGTGTTGCCCTTATCTAGCATCCTCACATAGAACTTCTTGCCACCGTTACACTGGTATTCGGTCGAATTTGCTGGTGCGTTTGAGCGGCCTTGTGCCTGATCTTCACCGAATGGCCAAAGCTTGCCGCCACCACAGCCATCCAATAGCAGCATAAGACAGAAGGGCGCCAAAAGGGCTGTGTTGATGTATCCATTTTTCATGTTAGTGACCTTGCTTCAAAAAACGCATCATGCCAGTGTCAGCACGCCAATGACAGCTTCAAAATGCTGGGCTGCACCAAGGCTCCGGCACTTCCACCACATGCAGGTCAAACAGCTCACGCAGACTTAGTTAAACAGGATGATCTGGCCATCCCGGTTGAATGGAATAAACGAGCCGAACACGCCGGTATTGATGGACTCAATCATACGTTGTAGCGCCAGGTCGGCTTCTTCGCTCGTCGGCTCCTTGCCCTCGCGCCCGGACAGGCTGGCCACAAATACGATGGTCCAGTCTTGCCCGAAGTGGTGCGACTCTTCCACCAGTGCGGCGAAAGTGCTCAGCTCTTCGGGAACCTTATCGACCGACATCAGCGGCGTCAGCGCACCACCTTGTCCAGACTCGTAGCGGGCGCGCTGCTCGGGTGTACTGTCATCGGGCAGCACGGCATTGGCAAAAACGAACAGCATCCGCTGCGGCTCTGGCTGCTCACGCGCGGCGCACAACAGGTCATCAAAGCTCGAAATGTTCATGGTTGCTGCACCCGCATGTTGTTGTGTTGCCACTTCTATACTCCTAATGTCATCAAAGTTCAAAAATTTACGCTTACTGCACCAGCGGCGTGTCGGCTGCATCAAGTTCCACACCCTCCACCGCGGCCTTACCAGCCAGCAAGCGCAGGTATTGGCGCAGTGCCGTCACAAAGGTCTGCTGCCGTAGCGACATCATAACCGCACCACTGACAGCTTCAAAACCCTGAGGCATGCCGGGCTCACGCTCCAGCACTTCCACCACATGCAGGCCAAAGCGGCTATGCACCAGACGCGGCAACACACCCACTTCTGCATGGCCAAACAGCTCACGCGCAAATTCTGGCGCGCAATCATCAGCCGTCAGCCAACCCAGGTCGCCGCCTTGCTCACCACTGGGGCAGTTGGAGAGCTTGCGCGCGGTATCGGCAAAAACTTCATTGCTGGCAGCACCATCATGGCAGCGCACATCGAGCAAGCTCGTCTCTGCCCGGTTGCGCAAGGCTACCACATCAACGCCAGGCGTGACTGCAAACAAAATGTGGCGCACGCGCACTCTCTCGCCTGTGCTATAGGTGCTTTGGTGTGCAGCATGGTGACGACGGCACGCTTCTTCCGAAGGTTCTGGCACAGTGAGGGATTGCTCCAGCAGTGCATCAATGGCATTGGAGGCGGCCTCGCCGATCACACCATCCATCGTTGGCGCATCATCTCTATCCAGCAAACCTGCTTTTTGTGCGGCCTGACGTAGCAGTTCAGTGCAGGCGCGCTGGCGCAATGCCTCGGGCGTGAGTTCTTCATCCGCCGTGTTCAGGGCTACGCCGTTAATACGGGCAATGGCCGAGGCTATCAAGGTGTCGTTAGTCATGGATCGTGTTCCTTAAACGTTAGCGTCTGATTTGGGCGGAAGATTGTGACCGGACGGTATGTTGAGGCGGCGGCTACGCACAACCTGGTATGGTCGGATAAGGTAGCCCAACGATGCGAAGCCGCTCCACACGTGGACCAGGCGACTGAATGGAAACAGCAAAAAGATGGTCATGCCCAGTATTAGATGCGCCTTATAGACCCATTCCACGGCGATAATTTGCACGGCGGCATCAGGGCGGAAAGTAACGATCCGTTGCGCCCACTCACCCAAGGCTATCATTGCGCTGCCATCGGAGTGATGCAATGACAAAGGCAAGGTCATCAGACCCAGCGTCAATTGCAGCCAAAGCAGAACCAGGATGGCAATATCCATCGGCTGGCTGTTGGCGCGAATGCGAACGTCGAACAGGCGGCGGTACAGCAGCAGGCTCAACCCGATGAAGCACAGCGACCCCGCAATACCTCCCGATACAATGGCGACCATTTGCTTGTCGGGCGCGCTGATGAAATGCTCGTAAATGAAGTGCGGCGTCAGCAACCCGGCGAAGTGACCGAAGAACAGGAACAACACGCCGATGTGAAACAGGTTGCTGCCCCATCTCAATGTGCCAGCACGTAGCATCTGCGATGAGTCGCTTTTCCAGGTGTACTGATCGCGGTCAAAGCGTATCAGGCTGCCCAGAAAAAATACCGTCAGACAGATATATGGATAATAACCAAACATGAAGTTGTGTAAGGCGCTCATAAAGTTGCTCCTTTAGAAGAACTGTCTTTAGGAATGATATTGATGGGTTGCGGTTGATCAGGTTTGGCCTGGCCTTTTGATGAGCAGCCATCAAATACGACGGGCTCTTCCCAAGTGCTATCCAGCGGCTCTTCCGGTGTCAGCTTGACGGCTTGCACTTTTTCACCAGCCAACTCCAGCAAAGCACCAGTGATGGTGGCATAAGGGCTCTGGCGTTGCTGCAAGGCGTTGAAAATCGCGTTGAATATATGCGCCATCTCGCTCAGAAACGCCCTAGCCTCGGCAGGCGGCTGGGTAGAAACAAATTCCAGCACAGCGGGCAGGTAGTCGGGCAGCTCGCCCAGCTCCAGATACAATCCCGCCTTCTCATAGGTTTGCCCCAAATCAACCATGGCGGGGCCACGATCGCGCGAATCACCATGCACATGCTCAAATAAGTGCAAAGAGGTCGCGCGGCCATGGTCAAACAACTGCACATAATTGGCTTCAATTTCGAGCGCTTCAGTGACCATCAACCATTCAATCAGGGTATCAAGTTCACCCAGCCTGTCATGGGTAACAGCGGCTTCGCTGTGTAATACATCGCGCATGGCAGGCAAGAATTCGCGAAGCTCGCTATCGGGATACGACAGCAAGCGCGCAAATACGCGCAGGCTCAAGGATGCACTTTTAGGTTTTGCTGCCATGGATTAAACCTCCGCCTTGATGGGAATGGTGCGCTTTTTGGTACCGCCGAACAGGCTTGTTTCGCTAGCGCCGTCAGAGCAGCCGTTGCCAAATGAAAAGCCGCAACCGCCACGCACATCGAAGGTATTTTCTGCATATTCGCGATGCGTGCTGGGTATCACAAAGCGGTCTTCATAGTTGGCAATCGCCATCACGTTATACATGTCTTCCACCTCCAACTGCGTCATGCCCACCTGTGCCAGCGCCGTGGTGTTGATGCGGCCATCAACGTGCTTTTCACGCTGGTAAGCGCGCATGGCCAGCATGCGCTCAAGCGCACGCACCACCGGCGCTGTATCACCGGCAGTGAGCAGATTGGCCAGGTATTTCACCGGAATGCGCAGTTGATTGACGTCTGGAATTTCGCCGTTAATGCCTACATGCCCGGCATTGGCCGCAGCGGTGATGGGTGACAGCGGGGGTACATACCAGACCATGGGCAGGGTGCGATATTCCGGATGCAGCGGCAGCGCAACTTTCCATTCCACCGCCATTTTGTATACCGGGCTCCTGCGAGCAGACTCCATCCAGTTGTCAGGAATGCCGTCGATGCGCGCCTGCTCGATCACCTTCGGATCGTTCGGGTCAAGGAAGATGTCAAGCTGTGCCTGATACAGGTCGCGGTCATGTTCGACACTAGCGGCTTCTTGGATACGATCGGCGTCATAAAGCAGAACACCCAGGTAACGGATTCTGCCTACACAGGTTTCCGAACACACGGTTGGCTGCCCTGCCTCTATGCGTGGGTAGCAGAAAATACACTTCTCGGCCTTACCCGATTTCCAGTTGTAATAGATCTTTTTGTACGGGCAACCGGAGACGCACATGCGCCAGCCGCGGCACTTGTCTTGGTCGATTAGCACGATGCCGTCTTCCTCGCGCTTGTAGATCGAGCCTGAAGGACAGCTCGCCACACAAGCCGGATTGAGGCAGTGCTCGCACAAACGCGGCAGGTACATCATGAAGGTGTTTTCGAATTGCCCATAGATGTCCTTCTGGATGTCGTCAAAGTTCTTGTCCTTTGAGCGCTTGCTGAACTCACCCCCCAGAATTTCTTCCCAGTTCGGCCCCCATTCTATTTTTTCCATGCGCTGGCCAGAGATCAGGCTGCGCGGGCGAGCGGTGGGCGCCGCCTTCATTTCGGGAGCCGAATGCAGATGGGCATAGTCGAAGGTGAAGGGCTCGTAGTAGTCGTCGATCTCTGGTAGGTTGGGATTGGCAAAAATGCGCATCAAGAGTTTCCACCTTGCCCCTTGGCGCGGCTCAATGCTGCCGTTGGCTTTGCGCACCCAGCCACCGTTCCACTTGTCCTGGTTTTCCCATTCCTTGGGGTAACCGATGCCGGGCTTGGTCTCGACGTTGTTGAACCAGGCGTACTCCATGCCCGGGCGACTGGTCCAGACGTTTTTGCAGGTCACGGAACAGGTATGACAGCCAATGCACTTGTCAAGATTGAGCACCATGCCGATTTGAGCGCGTATTTTCATGATTTTTCCTTATGAGGTTTGGGCAGTTGCCTGCTCAGCGTTTGCAGGCGTATCCAGCCAATCGATCTTGTTCATCTTGCGCACCACGACGAACTCGTCACGGTTGGTGCCTATCGTTCCGTAATAGTTGAAGCCGTAGCTGAACTGCGCGTAACCGCCGATCATGTGCGTGGGCTTGA
>JBDTOX010000101.1:0-15450 GCA_039933015.1 Methylophilaceae bacterium | reverse complement strand
CGAGGCAGTCGATTTCAGACTGCCCCCCATATTGCCGGGGGCTCAATGGCAACTGTCTGTTGATACATCTCGCGAAGCGCCGCTAGATCTGTTTGCTACAGGCGAGGAGGCACTTTTGCAAGATCAGCAAACTTACTACTTGAGTCCTCGATCTAGCGTCATACTTCTAACTCGAGGAAAAGATGGTCAAAAGTTTCAGACGGCGTTGACGGAGGCTAAATGAAAAGCGCAACCTCGATCACTACCTTGTTTCTGGATATCGGCGGTGTCCTGCTCACTAATGGGTGGGATCATCATGCCCGCCAGCGGGCGGCGACAAATTTCAAGCTGGACTGGGCAGAGATGGAGAGCCGGCATCGTCTGAATTTCGCCATCCATGAGGAAGGAAAGCTCACGCTGGAGGAATACCTGGATAGAACGGTTTTTTACGATGAGCGGCCGTTCACGCGGGATAAGTTCCGGGAATTCATGTTTGCCCAGTCGCAACCTTATCCCGAGATGATCGCGTTAATCCGCAAACTCAAGACTAAGTACGGATTAAAGATCGTGGTGGTTAGCAACGAAGCGCGGGAACTGAATGCGCACCGAATCCACAAGTTCAAGCTAAACGAGTTTGTGGATTGTTTTATTTCGTCCTGCTTCGTCCGCCTACGCAAGCCCGACATAGACATCTTTCGGCTTGCGTTGGACATCGCCCAGGTTCCTGTCGAGCAGATAGTCTATATCGAAAATACTCCAATGTTTGTACAGATTGCTCAAACGTTGGGGATACGCAGCATTCTTCACAATGATTACCTACCCACCTGTCTGGAACTGGCCTCGTACGGCTTGCATAATGGAGTAGGGGTTGTCCATGAAACCGGCTAACCCTAGCATACACACAATTAATGGCGGATCATCTGCCTAAGGATATGAGAGTACCTAACGGAAACCAGCCATGCGACAGAAATTTGCCATCGGTAACTGGAAGATGCATACCACCGCCGCCGAAGCCAGGCAGCTGGCCGAGGCGGTGGTGGCTGGCGTGGGTATTGAGGACAGCGTAATTGTCGTCGTTTGTCCTCCCTTCCCTTATCTGGCCCTTGTCGGAGCAATCCTCAAGAGCAGCCGCGTCGCGCTGGGAGCACAAAATCTCTACCCTGAAAAGGAGGGCGCATACACCGGCGAGGTCAGCCCGACGATGCTTCTCGATCTAGGCTGTGAGTACGTTATTCTCGGACACAGCGAGCGACGTCATAAGCTGGGCGAGTCTGATGCATTCATTAACCAGAAGGTACGGGTTGCCTTGGCTGCTGGCCTGCATGTAATTTTCTGCGTCGGTGAGACGCTGGAGCAACGTGAGGCCAAACAGACCGAAACAGTGCTTGACCGGCAACTTATTAAGGGGCTGGCCGGCCTGTCGGCGGATACCTTGCTCTGCCTGAGCATCGCATACGAACCGGTCTGGGCCATCGGCAACAGCGGACACCAAGCCACGCCTCAGCAGGTTCAGGAGGAGCAAGCCGTCATTAGGCAGCGTATCGGTCAAATGTTTGGGGAGCCAATGGCTCAGGCGCTTACCATACACTACGGAGGTAGCGTCAATCCTGAGAACGCCCCTGTGCTGTTTAGCCAGCACGGGCTTGACGGTGTCCTTGTTGGTACTGATAGCCTGAATGCCGACCAGTTTCTAGACATCATCCAGGCAGGGATGCGTACGCCGCAAACCGGAGGTGAGTCAGCATGACAGCAATCGCACCATTCACCACGCGCGTGATATGGCACGCTCTCGAAATCCATTGCCAGAAGGTTCATGAGTTGCACCTTCTACAGTTGTACGCAGACGATCTGGTACGCGGGGAGTGCATGACCGCCGACGACGTCGGCAATATCCTGGCCCTGCGTAATAGAAACTCCAAGGCGCTATTGTATGGGCGATAAAACCAGTTTTTCGAACATCGGCGCGGTGGTCTCGGTGCGTGGCAGCGTAGTTGATATAAGGTTCGATGAGCATTTGCCATCGATCTACTCGGTGCTGCGTACGGGGGCGGAAAAACAGATTGTCATCGAAGTGCTGGCGCAACTGGATGCGCATCATGTGCGCGGGATTGCTTTGACGCCCACGCAAGGTCTTGCTCGGGGGATGGCGGTGGAGGATACGGGCGGACCTTTAAAAGCGCCTGTAGGCAAAGGGATACTATCGCGCATGTTCGACGTGTTTGGCAATGCCATCGACCGCCAAGCGGCGCCTGTCAATGTCCAATGGCGTTCAGTGCATCAGGCGCCGCCGCCTCTGGTACGACGATCTACCCAGTCTGAAATTTTTGAAACAGGCATCAAGCTGATTGATGTGCTCGTGCCACTAGAACGCGGTGGCAAGGCAGGGTTGTTTGGCGGCGCAGGCGTGGGCAAAACAGTTTTGCTTACTGAGATGATCCACAACATGATCGGGCACCATGAGGGCATAAGCATTTTTTGCGGCATCGGAGAACGCTGCCGCGAAGGCGAGGAACTATACCGCGATATGGATGCGGCGGGTGTGCTGAAGAATATGGTGATGGTGTTCGGTCAAATGAACGAGCCCCCTGGGGCACGCTTCCGCGTCGGTCATGCGGCGCTGACGATGGCCGAGTATTTTCGCGATGACGAGCATCGCGATGTGCTGCTGCTCATTGATAATATTTTCCGTTTCATCCAGGCTGGTATGGAGGTCTCCGGCTTGATGGGGCAAATGCCGTCACGTCTGGGCTATCAGCCGACGATGGGCACCGAGCTAGCGGGGTTGGAGGAGCGCATCGCCAACACCGATACCGGTGCCATCACATCTATCCAAGCAGTATATGTGCCGGCTGACGATTTCACCGATCCGGCGGCGGTGCATACGTTTTCGCATCTATCCGCATCAATCGTGCTCTCGCGCAAACGCGCAAGCGAAGGACTTTTTCCGGCTATCGACCCACTGCAATCCAGTTCCAAAATGGCCACGCCGGGAATCGTCGGCGAACGGCATTATGCCTTGTCACAGGAAATCCGACGAACACTTGCGCAATATGCAGAACTTAAGGACATCATTGCCATGCTCGGCCTTGAGCAGCTTTCGCCGGAGGACCGCAAGGTGGTCGCCCGCGCGCGCCGGTTGGAGCGTTTTCTTACCCAGCCCTTTTTCACGACTGAGCAATTTACCGGTCTCAAGGGAAAACTCGTCAGCCTCAAGGATGCGCTGGACGGTTGTGAACGAATCCTGCGGGATGAATTTAAAGACTATCCGGAGAGTTCGCTCTACATGATAGGGACGGTGGATGAGGCGAAGCAGCAAGCAAAATCCGACAAGTCTGGCTCCAAAGACGCATCTGAGTCTGGCTCCAAAGACGCATCTGAGTCTGGGTCAAAAACAGAAACCCCGAGTGCCATGAAGCCAATTGTTGATTCCACACCAAAGGGCAAATCTGAAACGCCGCCAAAGCCTGGGGTGAACCCTGAATCAAAGGTTGAACATGCCGTCCATATTCATGAATCTTAAGATCCTACTGCCGTTCCAGGTATTCCTTGAGAAAACCAGGGTGACGCGCATTGTGGCGGAGACGCGCGAGGGTTCCTTTGGACTCTTGCCACACCGTCTCGATTGTGTGGCGGCGCTCACGCCGGGAATACTGATTTACGAAACAGAGTCTGACGAGGAAGTTTTTGTGGCCGTGGATGAAGGGATATTGGTCAAGACCGGTCAGGACGTACTCGTTTCTGTGCGCCGGGCACTGGCTGGGGCTGACCTCGGCCAATTGCACAATTCAGTTGAACGGGAGTTTCTGACCCTGGACGAGCACGAGCAAAACGTGCGCACTATCATGACAAAACTGGAAACCGGATTTCTACGTCGCTTCGTGAGTTTTCAACATGAATGACGAGCCAAAGAAAAGCGCGAAACAGGAGGTGGACTTTGCCGGACAGGTCGGCGTTAAGGCGACGCGCAAGCTCAAGGCACGCCGTAATGCTACGCCGGGAGTCTGGTTTGGTCTGGGCATGATGGGATTGATCGGCTGGTCGGTGGTCATACCAACGTTGCTTGGCGCGATGCTGGGTCTCTGGTTGGACAAACACCATGCGGGTGCGCATTCATGGACGCTGGCGCTGTTAATGGCAGGACTGGTGATCGGCTGTTTCAATGCCTGGCATTGGGTTGCCAAGGAAGACCAGGCAATGCGGAAAGAACAGGAAAATGGTGATGAATGAAACGCTGGTTCTAGTACTCGCGGGGGGTGCAGGTGTTTTCCTGGGCGCGATTTTTTTCTGTGGCCTGTGGTGGACGGTTCGCCGTGGGCTTACATCAAAACGGCCGGTACTTTTGTTTCTGGGCAGCCTGTTGTTGCGAACAAGCATCATACTGACCGGATTCTATATGGTCTCGAACGGTCATTGGGAGCGATTGCTAGTGTGCCTCCTGGGATTTATCAGCGGGCGTTTCATCGTAATGCGCCTTGCCGGTTCTCCTGTCGAACATCATGACCCCACAGCTGAAGGAACCGGTCATGCATCTTAGTCCCGATGAAATAATCTACTGGCAACACGGGTTTCTCAAACTCAACGCTACCATTGTATTCACATGGGGACTGATGCTGGCGTTGAGCGTCGGCTCAACGCTCATCACACGCAAACTGTCCAATGGTCTGCAACGTTCCCGCTGGCAGAACCTTCTGGAAATCGTTGTCACCGGCATCGAGAAACAAATCGAAGAAGTCGGTCTTGGCCACCCGAAAAAGTACCTCGGATTTCTGGGAACACTGTTTCTTTTCGTCGTCACGGCCAGCCTCTGCACTGTCATTCCCGGCTATGAACCGCCGACGGGCTCTCTCTCGACCACGGCTGCACTAGCATTATGCGTATTTGTGGCTGTGCCGCTTTACGGTATCGAGCAGCAGGGGCTCGGTGTTTACCTTGCGTCTTACACGAAGCCTACGGTCATCATGCTGCCGTTTAACATCATCAGTGAACTTTCGCGCACGTTGGCCCTGGCCATCCGCTTGTTTGGCAACATGATGAGCGGTGCGATGATTATCGGAATCCTGCTGACCATCACGCCCTTCATCTTTCCGGTCGTCATGACGCTGCTCGGCCTACTCACCGGCATGGTGCAAGCCTACATTTTTTTTATTCTGGCAGCAGTTTACATCGCAGCAGCCACGCGAATCCGTAAGCCTAAACCTGAATCGGATGCAAAACATTGAAGCATGAACCACAACAACAAGAGGAGATACCATGGATAGCATGACCATTATCGCGGTGGCATCAATTATCACTGCCGGCATTACCATCAGCATAGGGGTCATTGGGCCTTCACTTGGAGAAGGGAAGGCGGTTGCCACGGCGCTAACCTCACTGGCCCAGCAGCCGGACGCCTCCGCCACCATCACGCGAACGCTATTCGTCGGTCTGGCGATGATCGAGTCCACGGCTATCTATTGCTTTGTGGTCTCAATGATTCTTATTTTTGCCAATCCGTTCTGGAATCACGTCATCGCCCAAACCGCTGGAAAGTAACCCATGCTTATCGATTGGTTCACTGTTGGTGCGCAGGCGCTCAACTTTCTCATTCTGGTATGGTTGATGAAGCGCTTTCTTTACAAGCCCATCCTCGACGCTATCGACGCGCGGGAGAAGCGAGTCGCCGCAGAGCTGTCGGATGCCGACGCGAAAAAGACCGAAGCCCAAAAGGAGCGCGACGAGTTCCAGCACAAGAACGAGGAGTTCGACCAGCAGCGCGCCGCACTCCTGAGCCAGGCGATGGGCGAGGCGAGCGCTGAACGGCAACGGCTCCTTGATGCAGCGCGGCAGGCTGCCGATACCTTGAGTGCCAAACGACAGGAAACACTGAGAAACGATGCCCATAACCTGAGTCAAGCCATCAGTCGCCGGACCCAGCAGGAAGTATTTGCCATCGCGCGCAAAGCACTGAAAGATCTTGCTGCGACGAGTCTGGAAGAACGCTTGGGTGAGGTGTTTACTCGCCGCTTGCGCGCGATGGATGGCCAGGCGAAAGAGGCCTTCGGTGCGACTCTTAAAACAGCAACTTCCCCCGCGCTCGTACGTAGCGCGTTTGACCTGCCTGCCGAGCAGCGTGCAGCGATACAAACCGCGCTCAACGAAACCTTCTCGGCTGAAATCCACGTCCGGTTTGAGACCGCACCGGAGCTTGTTAGTGGGATTGAGCTCACAACGAATGGACAAAAACTGGCGTGGAGCATCGCAGATTACCTTGCGTCTCTGGAAAAAGGCATCGACGAACTACTGAAAGAGCAAGTTAAACCTGAAGCCAAGCTTAAAGATACTGTGCCCGTAGCAAAGCGCCAATGAACACCGAACCTGAAAGCTTGCAGAATGTCCTTGACTGCGCATTCGCCGGAATAAGCCACGTGAGGGAGGCCTTCACGCCGCAATTGACACCACGGGAGGTGGGCACCATCGTAAGTGTCACCACTGGCATTGCCAAGGTCTCCGGCCTTTTCAGCGTCGGCTTTGAGGAACTGCTCGAGTTCCCCGGCGGTGTGTTCGGCATCGCGTTCAACGTGGACGAGGACGAAATCGGCGTCGTGCTGCTCGGTGAATGCTGGCATTTGCATGCCGGCGATGAAGTCGAGCGCACGGGTCGGGTTATGGACGTGGCCGTGGGCGATGGATTGCTGGGGCGCGTCATTGATCCTCTAGGTCGGCCCCTCGACGGCAACGGACCGGTAGCCTCGGGCGAGCGTCTGCCTATCGAGCGCCCAGCCGCTCCCATTATGGACCGCGCGCCGGTCACCGTGCCACTCCAGACTGGCCTGAAGGTCATCGATGCGCTGATTCCTGTCGGGCGCGGCCAGCGCGAGTTGATTCTGGGCGACCGCCAGACGGGCAAAACCGCCATCGCGATCGACACCATCCTTAATCAGCGCGGCAGAGATGTCCTGTGCGTCTATTGTGCCATTGGCCAGCGTGCTTCCGCCGTGGCGAAGGCCGTGGCCATCTTGCGAGAGAAGGGTGCGATGGATTACACCGTTGTTGTGGTGACCGAGGGCAACGACCCGCCGGGCCTCGCCTACATCGCCCCTTATGCCGCCACCAGCATCGCGGAGTATTTCATGGAGCGGGGCCGCGACGTGTTGATTGTTTACGACGATCTCACCCATCACGCCCGCGCCTATCGCGAGCTTTCTCTGCTGCTGCGCCGGCCGCCCGGTCGCGAGGCGTTTCCCGGCGATATCTTTTATATCCATTCGCGACTGCTCGAACGCGCCACCCGTTTGCGAGCGGAACTCGGTGGCGGCTCGCTCACTGCACTACCCATCATCGAAACTGAAGCGCAGAATATTTCCGCCTACATTCCGACCAATCTGATCTCCATCACCGATGGGCAGATCTACCTCTCGCCGTCGCTGTTTGAATTGGGCGTGCTGCCGGCGGTCGATGTCGGGAAATCCGTTTCACGCGTTGGTGGCAAAGCGCAACGGGCTGCCTATCGCGCGGTAGCGGGCGATCTCAAGCTCGCTTACGCACAGTTCGAGGAACTCGAGACCTTTGCCCGCTTCGGCGCCCGTCTGGATGAAGATACCCGTAAGCTCATCGAGCATGGACGGCGTATCCGCGCCTGCCTCAAGCAGCCAGAATTTTCCCCAGTGTCCGTGCCTGCACAAATCGCCGTCCTGTTGGCGTTGAGCTTGAAGCTCTTCGACTCGGTGCCAATTGATCAGATGACGGAGGCTGAGAATGCCGTGCAGGAGGCGGCTGCGAACATCCCGGCGGAGGTTTGCGCGAGACTTGATACCGCCGAGCAATTGAGCGACGAAAATCGTGCCACGATTATCCAGATCGCTCGCAATGCACTCGCACGCTTCCAGCCAAAGTCTGAATCCGGGCCGGAAGCCAAAACGGTGGTCGAGCCCAAGCCCAAGGCGGCATTCAAGGAAGAATCATGAGTGACACTACGGAGAGCCTGCGTCGAAAGATCAGCAGTGCTGGAGATCTCCAATCCGTGGTGCGCACGATGAAGGCAGTGGCAGCGTCGAGCATCGGGCAATACGAGAACGCGGTGCGCTCCCTCGATGATTATTATCGAACGGTGCAACTGGGCTTGTCCGCATGTTTCCGGCAGGGCGAACTATCTGGCGCCGCGATGCGAGCGGAACAGAAGGAAACAGGAGCGATTGGCGCGGTCGTGTTTGGTTCCGACCAGGGGCTGGTTGGCCAATTCAATGATGTGATGGTGGAGTTCGTTGTGAATACGCTGGCAAATATGCCGGGCAAAAAGACAGTCTGGGCGGTTGGCGAGCGTATTCACTCGCGTCTTGCGGAAACCAACTTGCTGTCGGCAGGGGGCTTCATTCTACCAAACTCTATTGGCGCGATTACGCCGCTGGTTGGACAGATCCTGATTGAGATAGAAGCGCATCGCGAAAGGGGTGAGATCGCTCAGGTTTATCTTTTCCATAACCGCCCCAAATCCGGGGCGATTTATACACCCGTGAGTCAACGGCTGCTGCCGCTTGACGATACGTGGCGACGCGATCTGGCATCAATACCCTGGCCCACTGTCAATTTGCCCGAGGTCATGAGTGGCGGGGGGGTGACCTTGCTAGCCTTGGTTCATGAATATCTTTTTGTCTCGCTATTCAAGGCTTGCGCTGAGTCCTTGGCAAGCGAAAACGCCAGTCGCTTGGCTGCGATGCAGCGCGCTGAAAAAAATATCGACGAACTACTGGAGGATCTGAACCAGTCGTTTCACCGCTTGCGTCAGAGCGGTATTGACGAAGAATTGTTCGATGTCATTTCCGGTTTTAATGCGCTGTCGAGCGGGCAGCACAGACCAGAATCATAGAAACCCGGCCTGAAACAGCCGGAATCATCGAAAGCACAGGCTTCCTCGCGCACAGAGGGATGTGACAGGTCCGCTGCCGGTAGCAAAACCTGGCTGCGTTTACAACTCGTGGCGATTGCTGTTGAAAAGCCTGGGCTTGCCAGGCATCACGGCGATGCGCCGACCTGGTCGTTATCCTGCTGCCCCTTTGTGGCGCGATTGGTCCGGCAATGGCTCACAAACTATCTTGAATTTCCCACTGGGCGTATGCCCTGTTTTTCAATCTTAATCCGTGGCTCGTTCTGTTCTATGGGTTCATAATGAATTACAGGCCGGCCCCAGTTGGGCCACCAGGTTTCCAGAAGTCTGGATTGGCATGCTGGCCTCGACGCTATTGATTGATCTGGCTTGGGAGAACTGTTGCTCCTGGTGCGCGCGGCCAACATCGCGCGCTTCAATATATAGGCTGGGGAACGGTAAACTAATCATGAACTTAGCACTTTCCCTTACCCATAGGCACGGAAGGTTGAATCATGAATAGCCTCAAACAGGCCTGGAGTAATCTGCGGGCAAGCTTTTGGTTTGTGCCATCGCTAATTATCGTGGTCAGCATCCTACTTGCGGTGGTATTGATTGAAATGGACGTCACAGCGAGCAATCCATGGATGGCCCGCTGGCCACGCCTGTTTGGTGCAGGCGCAGAGGGCGCGCGCGCGATGTTGTCCACGATTGCAGGCTCAATGATGACCGTGGTGGGGGTGACGTTTTCGATGACCTTGATGACGCTGGTGCTGGCCTCGAGCCAATATACTTCGCGCATCCTGCGGAACTTCATGCGTGACCGCGTGACGCAAGTCGTGCTTGGAATCTTTGCGGGCATATTCATCTATTGCCTGATCGTGTTGCGCACAATCCGTGGTAGTGATGCAGGTGGTTTTATTCCGAGTCTGGCAGTGACTTTCGCTGTCGTCCTGGCCATCGCTAGCATTAGCGTCCTTATTTTCTTCATTCATCACATCGCATCTTCGATCCAGGCCTCGAGCATTATTGCCTCAGTTGCCAATGAAACCATGTTGGCCGTGGATCGGCTTTTCCCGGATAAGTTTGGAGAAGGGCCGGTCAGCAACGAGGAGGACCAGTCACCGCTTCCTTTACAGGAGCGGAAGTGGCAGAAAGTCCCGGCCAAGGAGAATGGTTACATTCAAAGTGTGAATAGCGCGGAGCTCCTGCGTTTGGCGCGGGAGCACAAGACCATTGTACGGATGGAGCGCAGCATCGGCGAGTTTGTGGTCCATGACACAACGCTCCTCTCGCTCGCTCTGAGTGACCCGCCAGAAAAGGAGATCATCGCCGACCTGCAGGCTGCATACAGCATTAACCGATACCGCACGGTGGAACAGGATGTTGGCTTTGGAATCAGACAGATCGTGGATATCGCGTTGCGAGCGCTTTCACCCGGCATCAACGACACGACGACGGCCGTAATGTGTGTGGATTATCTGACCGCGATTTTGGCGCGGCTGGCCTCCCGCCCCATCCCTTCATCGTACCGTTATGCGGAAGGGGAGCTGAGGGTCATCACGCTCGGACCGACCTTTGCCAGCCTTGTTGCTGAATCGTTCGATCAAATCCGAGTTAGCGCCGAATGTAATATCGCCATCATGTTACGCATGCTCAACGCGCTGCAAACCATTGCGAGTCTGGCGCACTGTCCGGAGCGGCGGATGACGCTCAGTGAACAAGTGCAGTGGATCGCCGAATCGGCTGACCGCACCATCGCATCTCTGTATGACCGGGCGCGGTTTGAGTGTCGGTTGCAGCATGTGCGTGAAACATTCGAAACGGATTATTTGCAAGAGAAAAAAGAGGGAATCGTTACTATTTGAAACGCGCGGCATCAACGGCCCGTTTAAAATATTAAGCGGCTCATTTATCAACATACGAGCTCCTCACGAAGATATGCAGATGAAAATCAAGCCACAGGCATTGTTGTCGATCCGCGACCGGTTGATTGAGGAGGGCGCAAGTAGCAATTGAACTGGCTTATGTGGGTCAAAGCGTTTGTAGTGCAGTAAGCATGGAAAACCAGAAGGAAAAATAATTCATGCTCAATGTCGCTCCCGAACACAATACATGACAGCGCGTACGGCGTTGCTGTGTGCGCTATACTTTCAACAAAAGCTAAGGAGGATTGCGTCATGGCAATCTACAAAGTCAAATTAAAAAGCAAACGGGAAATTGCAGATGGAACAATGGCGTTTCATTTTGAAAAGCCGGAAGGGTTTGTCTACAAAGCAGGCCAATCTGCTGACTGCACCCTGATCAACCCCGCTGAAACTGACGCTGAAGGCAACACGCGAACGTTGTCATTGGCGAGCGCCCCTTACGAAGATGATCTTATGTTCGCGACACGGATGCGTGATACTGCGTTCAAGCGGATATTGAAAACAATGGAGCCTGGCACGGAACTCACGCTGGATGCTCCTCATGGCTCGTTCACGCTACATAACAATGTGAGCATTCCAGCTGTTTTCCTCACCGGCGGTATTGGCGTTACGCCTGTGAGAAGCATAGTGCTTCAAGCTATAGACGACCATGCTCCGCATCGAATTCTTGTTTTTTATTCCAATCGAGCGCCGGAAGATGCGGCGTTTCTGGACGAGTTGATGCAATCTCACGACACCAATCCAAACTATACCTTTGTCGGCACAATGACGCACATGGACAAGTCCAGCCGCGAGTGGCTGGGTGAAACCGGGTTTATCAGCAAAGCCATGCTGCTGAAATTCATTGATGATCTGATGCTTCCCATCTACTACATCGACGGCCCGCCCGCGATGGTGAATGCGATGCGTAAAATACTGAGCGAAGCAGGAGTCGATGATGACAATATCCGTACAGAAGAGTTTGCCGGCTACTAATGATGGCTTAAGCAGTAAACCATGAAACTCAGGATTAAAAGGGTGTATGAACAGCCGGACAAGCATGACGGTTGTCGTATCCTCGTGGATAGGCTCTGGCCGCGAGGTTTAACCAAGGAAAAAGCTAGCGTTGATCTGTGGCTCAAAGACATTGCCCCTAGCACAGAGCTGCGGAAATGGTTTGGCCACGATCCGGGCAGATGGGAAGAGTTCAAGGAGCGGTATCTCGCTGAGCTCAAAACTAATAGCGAGCAAATCCAGCGCCTGAAGCATGAGCTGGACAAAGGCACCGTGACGCTCGTCTATGGCGCAAAGAACCAAGAATATAACGAAGCTGTTGTCATCCAGGAAAACAGCGCATTATTCCGTTAGTTGGTGTCGGTTATTGGCAGCGCACTCAAGCTGAATTGGATATAGCTGCTCTGTTGTCATGGTCCCAAACTGGAGAGGTGTATGAGCATCGTAGATAAAGACCCCGTATGTGGCATGATCATCAAGGCACGTGAGGTTGAAACCGTGTACGCGGGAATTCACTATGCCTTCTGTTCTGATCAGTGTCGTGAACGTTTTCTGGCTAATCCGCATCTTTATATCGGCTACCCAGGGCACAAGGCACCCAAACAGAGGGATGTGCAAGTCGTGAAGCGGCGTCGCTTCAGGCTTGAGCAGCCACTGCTATCCCTGGATGGCGAGCTGCTCACCAAAGATTTGCGCGGCATGATGGGTATACGTGAAGTGCATGTCGATTACATGATGATCGACATTGAAGTGACCTATGACCTGCTGAAGGTGACTGCCGAACAAATAGAAACGCGACTGGCCGAGATTGGACTCAAACTGGGCGAGGGATGGCCGGAACGCCTGCGTCGTGGTTTCGTTCACTTTCTGGAGGAGTCTGAGGTGTTGGGGCTGGAAGAGCCACCTTACCGCATATAAATCCGTATCCTTAGCTGTAGTAGTTTTGGCTTGTTCCATACCAGACAGGTAATGTTTCGTACCTACAAACCGTTATCTCGCGCTCTACTGGCTCATACCGAACAAATTACCGTCACCCCTGCAGAAGCTAGAAAAGCCCCGCATGGGGCTTTTCTAGCTTCTATCTCATTCAATTTGTCCAAATGCCAGCATTGCCGCTTCATTAGAACTAATAGATACATTATTTCGACTGCAAGTACGCCGCAACAGCCTCCATATCCTCGTCAGTCAAGCCGGCTACGATACTGTGCATAGCAACGGCTGCGGGGCGGAGTCCAGCAGTGCGGAATACTTTGAGTTGTTTCATCAGGTAAGCAGCATGTTGTCCAGCCAGTTGGGGTATGTTGTCTTTCCCTTCAGCGTTGCCGCCATGACATGTGGCACAGGCAGGAATATTGGTCGAGGCTAGTCCATTCTCGAAGACCTGCTGGCCTCTTTTTACTAACGCTTCCGGCATAGGTATGCCCGACATTGGCTTTTGTGCCTCGTAATAGGCCGCTAGGTCCTTGATATCTTGGTCACTTAGCGATCTTGACCAGCCCCACATGGCATCTTGCGCATCCTTGTCAGAACGAGTGCGGTCCCGAAACGAGGTAAGTTGGGCTACTAAGTATGATGCTCGTTGCCCAGCAAGCTTGGGAAAGCTCGGGGAGATACTATTTCCCCCCGAGCCATGGCACGCAGAACAAACTTTACCGACGAGTTTTTGAATGTGATTGTCCTCAGCTGCCAGTGCAGATGTAGCTATGGTGCACAGCGCGAGCGTGGAAGCTAGCCAGTAGGCTGAGGTTTTCATGGTAGTGTCCCGTCATTTTCGTTTGTGGAATTCTTCATATGAAGATAAGCGCTGATCAAAAAGCAAACCACAAATTCAGGAACAGAGAGTTGTTGGCACTGGCATGACGCCCGTTGCCGTCGATGTTTGAACTCGCCCCCCAGTATTTCCAGAAGCCGGTGTATTGCAGCATGAGACGGATATTCTGTGTCGGCAGGTAATCCAGTTCGGCGATATAGCCACTGGTATTCGGTGACCCGACGGGGCTGTCCGCATATAGTTCAGCATCTCGACTACCGGTAGTGGAAAAGGCTCCTAAAGTGGCGCCATATTTCCGCTGATAGTAGTAGGTCAACTTGCCTTTTAGGGTGTTTAGGGTATCCGAGGCGTTGGTGCCGGTGAGTGCATTATCATTCCATTGTTGTTTTTCGTGTATCCATGTAGCTTGCGCTGTAAGAACATGCGGGTCGGTAATGTACTGATACTGAGCATCTAGCGCGGTGTCAGTGAATTTATTAATGGGGCTGCTGTTGTCATGCGGGTCCGAGTAGATGCCAACATGCATCCCGTAAGTGCCTAGCATCAAAGAATGTGGCCCCCATTCTTTGTTATAAGCAAAGCGCCAGTAAGGATTTTCGCCATCCAGTTTCACTCTGTCGGCTTGAGGGATCCCGGCACGCAATGACGAAAAAGCACCATCAGCTGTGCGATAAAAAGACAGTTCGCCATAAATGGATCTGTCCCAATAGGCGTAAGCACCTGTACCAGCCACAAGCTGGCCCAGCCCTCCGTCGATCATTGTGGAGAAGGGGATACCTATTGCGTCAGGTGATGAGGTATAGGGAAAACCGAAAGCAGGCGTGGAGTTCCAGACATCCTGCACGGTCGGATTATTGTGTAAGGTGACTCCGAGAATCACCTCCTTATCGGCTAGAGTGAGTTGCCATGACCCGCGAATATCAACATTATCGATGTTGCTGTGGCGCGGGTCTCCATTATCGTAAGTCCATTGGATGAAAGCACCAATATTGTCGGATGCTTTCCCCGCCAGAAACAGGCTGGCAGCGGAGAGTCGTATGGAGTCATCATTAGTGACAACCGTAGCGCCTGTTTTGTCTCGCGGGGTTCTCGTGGAGGTTTCCCCGACTTGGGCCATTATTGCGACTGGAAACAGACTGCGCTGGCCTAAAGTGTATCCGGTTAACTTGAAGTATCGACCAAATGGAGTGAGTTCAGGAAAGCTGACATGACAGGATATACAGTTTGCACCGGTTTGCCTGGCATAGGATGGGACCGCATTTGCATTAAGGCTCAAGAGCGATGCTATACCAAACACTGCGAGGATCTGTAACTTCTGAATAAGGGTTTGGTGCTGGTACTTTATCATCGTCATCTCCCTAAATACCTAAAAGTAATTTGGTTAACTGATCGAGATTTTCTTGCCTCAACTACATATCCCATCTGCATATTATGGGATTGCTATGTTAATCGCAATATCTGGTTGTTGTCATATTTTCTTATCAAAGGACTACACGTCTATGGATAAGCGGCTCGGCTGTGAGATTCCGTTTTAAAGTTAATATTTATTGTAAATCTCGTACAGATTATTTTCTGCCCTGGCTCTAATACTTTGTTGAATACTGCCAAGGTCTCTTCTTAAGTTGCTTCTTTTTGTTTCATCATCAAAGTTTAGTTTCCTCGGATTTTTTGAGGTAATAACGCTAAGTTCGGTTCTCGATGCGTTTATTTTCTCTTGTGTTGATGCTGCTTTGATCGATACCACTAATTCACGCACTCTGAGTTGTAGATCGTAGCTGCTCATGTGTTCGATAACTTCATTACTGCTTTCATACGGAGCGTTTAAGCCATTCACTCTAAGTTCATTCCTTAGTGCTCTGGAATCCGTGCTGTTATCAACTAACTCTAAATTTCTTGATTCCTTAATGTCCTTGCATGGCTCTTCGCTATAAATTATTTTT
>JBDTOX010000100.1:0-1714 GCA_039933015.1 Methylophilaceae bacterium | reverse complement strand
CGGATTTGGCTGTAGCAAAAACCGGCTCGCAGGCGCATCCGGTATTCTGCTTATGCCGCATAACCCTGCTGCCCAATCTGGAAAGTTTTCTTCACAATGGCGGCCGCAAGATTGATGCCTGGTACAGTGCGCTGGAGGTCGTCGAAATCTATTTCAATGATAATCCGCTAGCTTTCGCCAATGTGAATACGCGCGAGGAATTGCAGTGTCTAGAGCAGGCGGCGTAAGCCAGAGCGGCTTGATAGTGAGCAAAATACCGCTGCTAGGCTTTTGCGCATACGGTAGCGGTATAGGCAAAACCACATTACTCACCGGCCTGATTCCGGTGCTGACTGCACTGGGTCTGCGTATATCTGTCATCAAGCACGCGCACCACACTTTTGATATCGACCATCCCGGTAAAGACAGCTTCCGCCTGCGCGAGTCTGGCGCCGTACAGATGCTGCTCGGCTCCCGTCATCGCTGGGCGCTGATGACAGAACTCTCGCGCGTGAATCCAGGTCGCGATCAGGAGCCTGTGCTGGCTGATTTGTTGCCGTATATTGACAGCACTCTAGCAGATTTAATTGTTGTAGAAGGCTTTAAACATGAGGCCATCCCCAAAATTGAAATTTACCGGCCAAGTCTGAACAGGCCATTGCTGGCGCATGATGACAGCAATATGATCGCGGTAGCTAGTGATGGCGCTGTTGACACCAAGCTGCCCGTGCTTGACCTCAATAACCCGCAACAAATTGCCCAATTCATACTGCAATGGTTAAAAACCCGGCACTCAGACATTAAACTTGTTTCATCACTCTGACCCACTCAATACAACTGATTAAATAATTCTTACCCATGAGCGAAAAAAACCAACAAAAATCCATAGCTGACCTTGTGAGCGGTGCCAGCTGCCAGGATGATTATGATCCAAACTCCATGCCGGTAGCGCAAGCACGCAAGTACATCCGCGATTACCTGAGCCCGGTGGCCAGCAAAGAGTACGTGCCTTTACGCGGTTCACTTGGCCGCGTGCTGGCAGAGGATATTCTTTCGCCCTGTAACGTACCTAATCACGACAACTCTGCCATGGATGGCTATGCATTCAATGCAGACCACATGCAGCCCGTAGGTGAAATCCGCTTAAAGGTGATTGGCACTGCTTTTGCTGGAAAAGCCTTTGCAGGCCAAATAGGAGGCGGCGAATGCGTGCGCATTATGACGGGTGCTGTCATGCCGCAGGGCGCTGATACCGTAGTAGTACAGGAACGCGTAACTGCAGATGGCGACCATATCCATTTTGCTGATGGCCCTAAACGCGGCATGAATGTGCGCTCTGCGGGAGAGGACCTGCAGCAGGGGCAAGCGGTATTACCTGCCGGACATCTGATGCGCCCGGCAGACTTGGGCCTGATTGCGTCGCTAGGTTTTGGTGAGATCAAAGTCTATCGTCGCCTGCGCGTTGCTTTCTTTTCCACTGGCGATGAATTAGCCAGTATCGGCCAAGCGCTTGAATCAGGCCAGGTTTATGACAGCAACCGCTACACCCTGTATGGCATGTTAACCAGACTAGGCGTTGAAGTCCTGGACATGGGCGTGGTTCGCGACGACCCGCAATTGCTGGAACAGGCCCTGATCGAAGCCTCAGGCAGCGCGGATGTCATTCTCACCAGCGGCGGCGTATCCGTGGGTGAAGCCGACTTCATGAAGCAACTGCTGGAAAAATTAGGCCAGG
>JBDTOX010000099.1:0-15143 GCA_039933015.1 Methylophilaceae bacterium | reverse complement strand
ATGGTGGAGCTGGGGGGAATCGAACCCCCGTCCGCAAGCCCTCCACAGACAGTTCTACATACTTAGCCTGGTTGTTTGATTTAATCTTGCATGCACCAACCGACAAGCGACTGCAAGACGAGTTACCTTGGATTTAATGATGTATTAAGTAACCCAATACAACACGATTCTCTCTTTATGACGCTGCTGTGGTTTCCCACCCGACCGAGAGACCCTTCGGTGCAGCGTCTAACCGGGATTAAGCGGCTAGAGCGTAAGTTTCGTCGTTTGCGACTATACTTGTTTCAGTTGTATTTACGAGGTAGCTGATCCTCGGTATGCCCTGCACTGCTTTGTAACCCACGTCGAAGCCTGGTCAGCCCCAAGTGTAAATCTCACTGCTTGTTACTAGACGACCCAAAGCGGATTTGGTTCAGCTAGATTGATAATTATACGCTGCTATTCATTTGCGGCACGTACTATTCGCTCCTGCTCGCGTTGCCAGTGGCTATCTTTCCCGGTTACGTTTATGGCTACAGCCAGCAATATCAGCCTGTACAGCAAGCTCGCTATGGGGCTTTAGCATGCTTCTTCATTAGTGCGCCCTGCTCGCGTTTCCAGTCCTTCTCCTTCTCTGTGGCGCGCTTGTCATATTGCTTTTTACCCTTGGCCAGGCCAATCTGGATTTTGATTTTACCGCGGGTATAGTGCATATCCAGCGGCACTAGCGTGTAGCCTGCAACCTGTACTTTGCCGATGAGCTTGGCAATTTCTTCAGCGTGCAGCAGCAGTTTGCGCGTACGGATGGAATCTGGGCGCACATGGGTGGAGGCGGAGCCTAAAGGCGTGACGTGGCAACCGATCAGGTAGATTTCTCCACGCTGGATAATCACATAGGCTTCTTTAAGGTTGATGCGGTTGTCGCGGATAGCTTTGACTTCCCAACCTTCGAGTACGATGCCTGCTTCGTACTTTTCTTCGATAAAATAATCGTGAAAGGCTTTTTTGTTTTGCGCGATGCTCATGAAGAAAGGTAATGGCTTAAAATTACTATTTTACTCTAGTATAAAGTGCTGAAATCACTTCGCTCGCGCTAACTTAGTTGCAAACATGCTTAACAAGCCTTATTTACTTGTGTGTAAACTCCGGTTTTTGCATATCTTTGCACCAGTTATCATTTTGCTCGGGTGCATTCCAGTTACTTTTAGTCAAAGGTTTCAATGGTAAAGGTTGAAAAAACCGTTCTGGTTAGCCACTCCGCAGAGCGCATGTATGCTTTAGTAGATGCTGTTGAGCACTATCCTGAGTTCTTGCCCTGGTGTGGCGGGGTTGATTTGGTCCAACGCGATGAGGCGTCCACTGTTGCCACGCTGCATATTGATTACCATCATCTCAAACATAACTTCACTACCAAAAACCATAAGACCTACCCCAGCCTCATGGATATAGAGCTCGTCGATGGGCCGTTTAAGCATCTAGAGGGCGTCTGGCGCTTTATCCCATTGGCTGAGGATGCTTGCAAAGTTGAATTTCAGCTACGCTATGAATTTTCTAACGTGATTCTGGAAAAACTCATCTCGCCCGTGTTTAGCTATATCGCTAACACTTTTGTAGATGCATTCGTCGTACGCGCAGAGCATATTTATCAACAGGAATAGGGATACTGATGAATCAAGAAATCGCCCATGAGATTATGGTGGAAATTGCGTACGCCTTGCCCCACCAGCAAGTGATTATCCCGGTTAAGATTAGCGAGGGGACGACGGCTGAGGCAGCTATCACCGCTTCCGGCATCCTGAAAAAATTCCCGGAAATTAACCTCACTGCAAACAGAATCGGGATTTTCGGCAAATTAAGCAAACTGGATGCCGTGTTACGGCACCTTGACCGAGTAGAGATTTACCGCCCGCTCATTGCAGACCCTAAAGAAGTCAGAAGACAACGCGCGGCAGAAGGTAAAGTCACGAAAAAAGGCGGCGGCGATGCCACCTCGGAAGCCTAGGCAGCACAACTACTGGCAATACTCATTGACCTCTTTTTGCGCTTGCTCCAAGTTTTTGGCTATGCCGGCATCATCCAGATATTCGCGCTCGCCTTTTTCGTTCATGTTGTAGATACGCCCACCCTGCTGGTAATTCTGCAAATTGGCCTTGGCTGTAGCGCAATTCTGTTGCTTTACTTTAAGCTCTGCTGCTTTAGCCTGTTCCTTATTTTTAGCTGCTTCCGCATCTTCCTGCCGCTTGATGGCATCGCTTTCACGACTGGCTGCTGGCGAATTCTTTTGCGCAGCTGCCGATGGCGCGGGAAGTGGTGCAACTGGCTTTCTGGAACCTAAAGACTCATGCGGCACATTAGAAGGCGGCGGTATATCTGAATAACGTATAACGCCATTAGTATCCTTCCATTTGTAAATTTCTGCATGTGCGCTCATAGGCAGCAGTGCCAGCGTTGACAACATGATCCACAGAAGTTTATTCATCCCATCTATTTCCTTAAGATTTCACCTTTAAATCAGGCTTAAACATTAAAGCCATCAAAAGTCGCAGTCAATGTCTTAATGACCCCGCACTCCGACTATGATTAACCAGCGAGCTCTTACTTAGCACCAACACCCAGGCGCTTAAGCATCTTTTCATAATTTTGTATCAAATGCTTAATGGTGTTTGTCTGCAGTATAGCTTCCCGCGCTTTAATGCCTAGCCCGTCATGCACTCGCATGACAACATCGGGTATAAATCCTTTTTGCTTCAACCGCATGCAGACGTTGCTCACGCCCTGCGCATTCAGTACGGCCTCATCGAATTCGATGAGATAATGATGAGAACCCGGCCGCCCTTCTCAGGTACGGCCATAAATAGTAGATGAGATGCTAGCGAATTAAGCTGCTCAGTCTTAGCACAAGTGCGTTATCGCATTTACCCAGGCAATTCAAATCGGTATAATTAGCTTTTGCCGGAAAGATATTCTATGCGCCTGCTGCAAAAAGCGCTCACTTTCGACGATGTACTGCTGGTTCCTGCACATTCCATTGTGCTGCCTCGCGAAGTAAGCCTTGCCACCCAACTTACCCGTACTATCCGCCTGAACATTCCACTGGTCTCTGCTGCCATGGATACTGTCACTGAAGCGCCACTGGCTATTGCCTTGGCCCAGGAAGGCGGCATGGGCATCATCCATAAGAATATGACAGCGGAAGCGCAAGCAGCCCATGTGTCGCGCGTTAAACGCTTTGAATCCGGCGTAGTGGTTGACCCGGTCACCATTCAGCCGCACATGACGGTACGCGACGTGCTGGCCCTGACGCGCAAGCACAAAATTTCCGGCTTGCCTGTGGTTGACGGCAAGAGTGTCGTAGGCATTGTCACCAACCGTGACTTGCGCTTTGAAACCAATCTGGATCAACCCATCAAGAACATCATGACGCCGCGTGAGCGCCTGGTGACCGTACGCGAAGGCACTAGCCGCGAACAGGCCATGGAGTTGTTGCATAAGCACCGCCTGGAGCGTGTACTGGTTGTTAATGATGCTTTTGAGCTCAAGGGCTTGATTACAGTCAAGGATATTCAAAAATCCAGCGAACACCCACTGGCGTCTAAGGACGGCAAAGGCCGCCTGATAGTTGGCGCGGCCGTGGGCGTAGGTGATGGCACTGAAGCACGTGTCGCCGCACTGGTGGAAGCCGGTGTTGACGCCATTGTGGTAGATACTGCGCATGGTCATTCACAAGGCGTGCTGGACCGCGTCAACTGGATCAAAAAACATTTCCCTGAGGTGCAGGTGATCGGTGGCAATATTGCCACGGCATCTGCCGCTAAAGCGCTGGTAGATGCAGGCGCCGATGGCATTAAAGTAGGTATCGGCCCTGGTTCAATTTGCACCACGCGTATTGTTGCCGGTGTGGGCGTGCCACAAATCAGCGCTATCAGTAATGTCTGCGAGGCACTGCAAGGTACAGGCGTGCCATTCATCGCGGATGGCGGCGTGCGTTACTCAGGTGACATCTCCAAAGCAATTGCTGCCGGGGCTAATTCCGTTATGCTGGGCGGCCTGTTCGCCGGTACTGAGGAAGCGCCGGGGGAAATCGAACTATTCCAGGGCCGCTCCTACAAATCTTATCGCGGCATGGGCTCAATTAGCGCGATGCAAAAAGGCTCCAGCGACCGCTACTTCCAGGACAACAACGGCAATGCTGACAAACTGGTACCCGAGGGCGTTGAAGGCCGCGTGCCTTACAAAGGCAGCGTGTTTGCAGTGATTCATCAACTCATGGGCGGCCTGCGCGCTTCCATGGGCTATGTAGGCTGCAGCACCATTGATGAAATGCGCACCAAAGCCGAGTTTGTGCAAATCACCGCCGCCGGGATGCGCGAGTCACATGTGCATGACGTGCAGATCACTAAAGAAGCTCCGAACTATCATATTGATTAATTTGGCGTATTAATTAACCTCAGCCACAGGGCACGGAAGCTGGAAAGTAACAACTTTTTGGCTACCGTGCCCTAGCTATTACTAATACTTGAAACCATGGCCCATCAAAAAATCCTGATTCTCGATTTTGGCTCCCAATACACCCAACTGATTGCGCGGCGGGTGCGTGAAGCTAATGTTTACTGTGAGCTGCATTCCTGGGATGTGGATGACGCATTCATTCGCGAATTCAACCCGGCGGGCGTGATCCTTTCGGGCGGGCCGAATTCAGTATACGAAGAGGAAACGCCGCGCGTATCCCAGGCCGTATTCGAGCTGGGCGTACCGGTATTGGGTATTTGCTATGGCATGCAAACCATGGCGGCACAGCTTGGCGGCAAGGTGGAAAATGCCACCAAACGCGAATTTGGCTATGCGGAAATTCGCGCGCGCGGCCATTCGGCCTTGTTCCTTGATATTCAGGATAGAATCAATGATGAAGGTCATGGCCTGCTAGATGTATGGATGAGCCATGGCGACAAGGTGACTGAACTGCCTGCCGGCTTCAAGATTATCGCCAGCAATATCTCAACCCCTATTGCCGGCATGGCCGATGAAAGGCGCCATTTCTACGCTGTACAGTTCCACCCGGAAGTCACCCACACCAAACAGGGCAAGGCCATTTTAGACCGTTTTGTGCATGGCATCTGCGGCTGTGGTCAGGACTGGAACATGCCGGACTATGTCACGGAAGCGGTCAATCGTATCCGCACTGAAGTGGGCACAGACCAGGTCATCCTCGGCTTATCCGGCGGTGTTGATTCCTCCGTGGCCGCAGCGCTGATTCACCGCGCAATTGGCGACCAGCTTACTTGTGTTTTTGTGGACAACGGTTTGTTGAGATTGCATGAAGCTGAACAGGTCATGCAGACCTTCGCTAACAATCTCGGCGTGAAGGTCATCCATGTCGATGCCAGCGCAAAGTTCCTGGGTGACCTGAAAGGCGTGACCGACCCGGAAGCCAAGCGCAAAATCATAGGCCGCGAATTTGTAGAAGTATTCCAGCAGGAATCAGCCAAGCTGCCGCAAGCCAAGTGGCTGGCACAGGGCACGATTTACCCGGACGTGATTGAATCCGCAGGCGCCAAAACCAAAAAAGCCCACACCATCAAGAGCCATCACAACGTGGGCGGCCTGCCGGAAACCCTGCATCTTAATTTGCTGGAACCGCTACGCGAACTGTTCAAGGACGAAGTGCGTGAACTGGGCGTAGCACTTGGCCTGCCGCACGCTATGGTATATCGCCATCCCTTCCCCGGCCCTGGCCTGGGAGTGCGCATTTTAGGTGAGGTTAAGCATGAGTACGCAGAACTGCTGCGCCGTGCTGATGCCATTTTCATTGAGGAACTACATCATTCCGGCTGGTATGAGAAAACCTCGCAGGCGTTCGCGGTATTTCTTCCCGTGAAATCGGTCGGTGTCATGGGCGATGGCCGTACTTATGATTACGTGGTCGCCTTGCGTGCTGTCGTCACCAGCGACTTCATGACCGCACATTGGGCAGAATTGCCTTATGAACTGCTGGGCAAGGTTTCCAACCGCATCATCAACGAAGTGCGCGGCATTAATCGCGTGGTTTACGATATTTCAGGCAAGCCTCCCGCCACGATAGAGTGGGAATAAAATGCCTCATCCATACATCAAGATGTCTTCAGCACCTCGCCGTGTCCAACGCCGTGTCCTTGGCACTTCATCCTTGCCGTCTTGTCCTTTTGTCGCAGGTGCGTGCAACCTGGATGATCAATCATGAGCCGCGGCTTCGTTAAGGAAGATGATCTTGAGCGCGCTGGCACTGACCTGCCAGAGCGTCCACTGAGCGAGCATCCCAACTACGTCACGCCTTTGGGCTTGCAGCAGTTACAGCAACAAGCTGCGCAACTTGAGCAGGAACGTCAGGAACTGGCGCCACGTAAAGATGACCCCATAGCCAATCAGCGCTTGGGCATGGTCGAACGCGATTTACGTTACTTCCAGGCGCGTCTGGAACAGGTCATTCTGGTGGACCCGGCCACGCAACCAGGCGACACCGTGGTGTTTGGCGCAACCGTCAGCGTAGAAGACGAAGATGGCGCGTCTCATATCTTCACCATCGTGGGGGAAGATGAAGCGGATATCGCGGCCAATAAAGTGAGCTGGGCATCCCCTCTTGCCCGTGCCCTGATTGGGCACAAGGTAGGTGAAAGCGTGACCTGGCTACGCCCTGTCGGCAATCTGGTTTTGGAAATAACCGATATTCATTATTAGTTTTTTTGGTATTAGCTTTAATTAATTTAGGATCACAACGTGCTTATCAGCAACAACATCACCATGCAATTCGGCGCCAAGCCGCTGTTTGAAAATGTCTCGGTCAAATTTGGCGACGGCAATCGCTATGGTTTGATCGGCGCCAACGGTTGCGGCAAAACCACCTACATGAAAATCCTCGCAGGTGTATTGGAACCAACGGCTGGCAATATTGCTATTGATAGCAACGAGCGCATGGCCTGGCTGCGTCAAGACCAGTTCGGCTTTGAGGATCAGCGCGTGCTGGATGTGGTCATGATGGGCCATGAGCAAATGTGGAAGGCAAGTGCGGAAAAGAACGCCATCTACATGAATCCTGAAGCCACTGAAGACGACTACATGAAAGCGGCAGAGCTGGAAGCGGTATTTGCCGAATACGATGGCTACACCGCGGAAGCCCGTGCCGGTGAGCTATTGCTCGGGGCCGGCATACCCACGGAGCAACATACCGGCTTGATGAGTGCAGTAGCACCGGGCTGGAAACTGCGTGTTCTGCTGGCGCAGGCGCTGTTCGCCAACCCGGACATACTGCTGCTGGATGAACCAACCAACAACCTGGACATCAACACCATTCGCTGGCTGGAGGATATCCTCAATAATCGCAATTGCACCATGGTGATCATTTCCCATGACCGTCATTTCTTGAATCAGGTTTGTACGCATACGGCAGATATGGACTACGCTAAATTAACCGTATATCCGGGCAACTATGATGACTTCATGGAAGCATCGAGCATGGCGCGTGCGCAACAAGCCAAAGATAACGCCAAAGCCAAGCAGCAGATCTCTGATTTGCAGGACTTCGTGCGCCGCTTCTCTGCCAACGCATCCAAAGCCAAACAGGCCACCAGCCGCGCCAAGCAGATCGACAAAATCAAGGTAGAAGACATCAAGCCTTCCAGCCGCCAGTACCCGTTTATACGCTACGAATACGATGATCGCGAGAAATTACACCGCCAGGCAGTAGAGCTGGACAAAGTAAGTCATGGTTTTGACAGGCCGCTATTCAATGATTTCGACATCAGGGTGGAGGCTGGTGAACGTGTTGCCATTATTGGTGAAAACGGTATCGGTAAAACCACCCTGCTGCGCTGTTTAGCCGGTGACCTCACCCCCAAACACGGCAAGATCAAATGGGCGGAAAAGGCCAAAATCGGCTATTTTGCGCAAGACCACGCCGCAGACTTTGAAACCAATCTCAACCTGTTTGACTGGATGAAGCAATTCACTCAGGCAGGCGATGATGACCAGGTCGTGCGCAGCATGCTGGGGCGATTATTGTTCTCGGGTGACGACTTCAAAAAGTCTGTCAAAGTCCTTTCAGGCGGGGAAAAAGGCCGCATGCTATTCGGCAAGCTCATGCTCGCAAAAACCAATGTGCTATTGATGGATGAACCGACCAACCACATGGATATGGAATCCATTGAATCCCTGAATACCGCGCTGGACAAATACAAAGGCACCCTGTTTTTTGTCAGCCATGACCGGGAATTTGTGAGCTCTTTGGCAACACGTATTCTGGAAATCCGCAGCGATAAAATTATCGACTACAGCGGCAACTATGAAGACTATCTGGCAAGCCAGGGCGTCGATTAAGACACGCGCTTGCCTGGTGCTTGCTGCCATAGCTGTTTATCAGAAGTAGGTTGAGAAATCATTTTCACGGGCAACTTTTATTGCCCGTTACAAACCAGACAGGATTAGAAACATGGGTCAAGCGAAACAGCGCGGTTCCAGAGAGGACCGTATCCAAGAGGTCAAAGCCAAATTGGATGCCATCCGGCCAAGCACACTGACGTGCAACAGCTGCCAGACCGAGATTACGGAAATCAAGGATGCAAACACCAGGGGCATGCCCGGCATTGACGGCATCTTTTTGGGGAAGTGTCCTAGCTGTGGCAACATCACGCAGGAGGTAGTAGGCGATAAAGAAGCTGTCGCTGCCTATTCCAAGTTTATGGATGAATATACCAAATCACATAGCCACACGCACAGTCACGCCCTGCCAAGAATGAACATCCAGCATAAACGAGGTGAGACTGCGACCGCCAGCCCATCGGAAGATACTGTCAGGGAAGCCTTTAAGATACCTGAGTCGGCAACATTGCTAGGTTATGTGGTGTGCACGCCTGAAGAAAACGAATACCTGGCATTCGTTAAAAAGGATGCCGACGGAAATACCGAACGCGGTTATGGGGCATCACCACATAATGCCCAAGTCTTCCCCTCTTATGTGAAAGCACAAAAGGCCAGCAGCCTGCTCACCCGCAATAGCGAGGTGGGTTTTTTGTTTGACCAGGATGATCAATTGGCCGTTTACTCACCAAACAGGCTGCATTAAAAGCAGTTGGTTTGATATTGCTTTCATATACGTATTAGTAAGAAAGTATTTTAATTATCAAGCTAGCTCAAAGCCTTGTAGTTTCAGAAAACCCCTCCGATCCTTTCAGGTATGTCATTTCCGTCCGGGCAATGTGTGACCTGACAGCCAGGATGGGTGACCTGGACCAGCGCTTCACCCCCGCCCCTACTGCGCTGGAAGGCATGATGGGGCACCATGCCGTGACTTCGCGCCGCGATTCCAGCTATCAGACAGAAATCACGCTTACTGGCGAGTACCAGAACATCTTTGTACGCGGCCGTGCCGATGGCTATGACCCCGATAGCAATCAGCTGGAGGAGATCAAGACCTTCAAGGGCCATCTTGAGCGCATGCCGGAAAATCACAGAAACCTGCACTGGGCACAGGCCAAAATCTACGGATGGCTGCTATGCCAGGAGCGGGAACTCAGTGAAATAACGCTGGCCTTGGTGTATTACAACGTTTCAAGCAAAAATGAAGAAGTGATCAGCGAGCACTTTACCGCTGCAGCACTTGAGGCCTATTTCTCAGCTCAGTCCCAGAAGCTCTTGCAATGGGCGGATCATGAAGTTGCGCATCGCCAAAGTAGAAACCAGCATTTAACCAAGCTGCAGTTTCCACATCCCACCTTCCGCACTGGCCAGAGGCAGTTGTCAGAATCTGTTTACAAAACCGCCAGCCTGGGCAGGTGCCTGCTGGCGCAGGCAACCACAGGTATCGGCAAAACACTGGGCACCCTGTTTCCGCTACTCAAGGCCATGCCGGACAAGAAACTGGACAAGATATTCTTTCTCACCGCCAAGACCTCCGGGCGCAAGCTGGCATTGGATGCCCTTACCGTCATCCATGATTCCAATCCGGATCTGAAGCTGCGTACGCTTGAGCTGGTAGCAAGGGAAAAAGCCTGCGAGCATCCAGACAAGTCCTGCCACGGTGACTCCTGCCCGCTAGCCCAAGGCTTTTACGACCGGCTCCCAGAAGCCAGGCTGGAAGCGCTGGAACAAGGCACCATGGACAGGGACAGCATAAAATCCGTAGCCCGCACGCATCATATCTGTCCGTACTATTTAGCACAGGATTTAGTAAGCTGGAGCGATGTGGTCGTGGGTGACTATAACTATTACTTTGATCTGTATGCCGTCTTATACGCAGGCACTGTCATCAATGAATGGCGCGTCAGCATACTGGTGGATGAAGCGCACAACATGATTGAACGTGGGCGCAAAATGTACAGTGCCGAGCTCAATCAGCACGCTTTTGAGCATATGCGGCAGGCGGCACCCAAGGCGCTGAAATCCGTACTGGAAAAACTGAGCCTGAGCTGGATCAGGCTGGTACAGCAGCAACATGCTGCTTATGAGGTCTATCCGGCCATCGATGAAGAGTTTCAGTTTGCACTGCAGCGCGTAGTGACCAAGGTGACCGATTACCTGGCGGAACATCCCACCCATAATGACGCAGGACTGCTCAATTTCTACTTCGATGCATTGCAGTTTGCCTATCTGGCAGATGCGTTTGGGCCGCACTCCATGTTCGACATCACCAGGACAGAAGACCGGTCCAGCCTGCTGCAGGAAAGCACCACATTATGCATACGCAATATCGTACCGGCCGCTTTCCTGAAAAGCCGTTTTACAGCGGCGCGATCTTCAACCCTGTTTTCGGCCACGCTCAGCCCATCTCACTTCTATAGCGATATGTTGGGGTTGCCTGACAAAACGCCTTTCATTGACGTGCAGTCACCTTTCAGTGCGGATCAACTGCAAGTCAGGGTCGTCAACCAGATCTCTACGCGCTTTCTTAGACGCCGCTATTCCATCATGCCGATTGCACAGCTGATGGCTAAACAATATCGCGATCAGCCTGGTAACTATTTGCTGTTTGTCAGTAGCTTTGATTACCTGCAACAAGTCTATGCGGTGTTCAGCGAGCGATTCCCTGAAATCCCCATTCGACAGCAGTCCAGGATGATGAATGAGACAGAGCGGGAACAGTTCATTAATCGGTTCACCCCGACTTCTGCAGGAATCGCCTTTGCCGTGCTAGGGGGCTCATTCGGGGAAGCCATCGACCTGCCGGGTGACCGGCTTGTAGGCGCCTTCATTGCTACCATAGGCTTGCCACAAATCAATGAAATCAATGAACAGATGAGATTGCGGATGGAAGCCATTTTTGGCCTGGGCTATGAATACACTTACCTCTATCCCGGTTTACAAAAGGTAGTGCAAGCTGCTGGCCGTGTCATTCGGACCAAAGATGACAGAGGCGTGATCCATCTAATCGATGACCGATACACGCAACCTGAAGTCATAAATTTATTACCTAAGTGGTGGAACATTGATCCAAAGAATAAGAGCACTTAGCCTATCTCGATGGACGGCCGCTTTAACGCACAGCAGGCACAGGACAACTCGATAAACGACCGCCTGAGCACCATGGCCAGAAAAAGCAGGTAAAATGCCGCACCTCGAAGGCTGGATGACATACAGACTCGGCATTTAGAAGACAGAAAGCAAGCAAGAAAGACACGTACAGATTGATGCCTGCGCGGAGCGGGATAACCCAGCGAGAGCAACGGTGATTGGCAGCAGCACAGACGTTTTCGGCCGGATGTGAATAGCACACCTCAGTCAAAAATATAAAACCCTTACTAACGGAGATTAGAGCATGAACAACCTTATAACCAGTGAAGAAGATAGCCCAGAGGGATGGTTACTCTACGGAGTGAAGTGGTCCTTCAAAAACCACAGCAATCCAGCCAACACATCGGAACTCATCCAGGCGATAGCCCACAACCATAAGGACATGGGCCGCGATGACATGACAGAAATTCTCATGGGCGAATCCCCTTTTTCCAAAATCGACATAGCATACGAATTTTTCGAACCGCTGAATGGGCACGCGGGCTCCGCCTTCAGAATGGCAACCAACGATGAGCAGAAGCTTACCTATGGGCAGATTCTCATGGCGATCCACATGGAGCTTTCCAAAGCGCTGGAAGACAAAGACACGGACCGCATCTACTTTAAGGGCTTGTCGCCGCTGCCCAATCCGCTAGAAGAGGGAGTTCCCGCGTACCTGGTTGAGGTTGGGAGTCAATCCGGCGTTGCAGCAATGCAATGACAAAGGCCCCGCAAGGGGCCTTTGTCATTGCCGTCTAATTGCTTAGTGTGTAGTAGTTCCAACTTGATCTCGTAGGCGTACCACTTGTCGCGCTCTCAAATCCTGGCGCATATGGCTGGGCCATAAGTTGATTAGTGGTCGTAAGTGTTTTAGTGATTTCTCGACAACCGACGTATAAGTGAAGCTCAATCGGAACTGCGATTCTGAAGTTATCTCCGGCAGCGGCAACCCGAAGTCCTGGTCGAGTTTGAGGCAATTGTGCAAACGGTGTCTTGATCAGTAGCCGCCCCCGGCCACTCTTCCGGACTCCTAATTTCAGGCCAGGCTCCGCTTCCTCAGTTACCCTGAAGTGTCCTGTCAGAGAATACCATCTTAAATTTCAACCTTGGAAGTTTATGATTTTCTTTTATTTCTTATAGAAAACCTCCCTCCATACCTGCTTACGCGGGTAAGATTGACATGATCTTTTTGTTTAATGCGATGATCAAATTAGTAATTGTTGTGTGTACACCAATAGTTGTTGCTACTGGCCTCATTGAAAAATTCATAGGATTAGCCATGAAACCTGTGCTTATGACCCTGCTTCTGATCCAGTTTGCAATCAACTCCTGCCTGGTGTTCGCCGATCCAGTTCCCAGATTGGTTCAGTTGGAGGCAGCCGTCAACCAAGTGCAACAGGAACAACAATCCTTGTACCAACAATTCCTGATGACACAGGAATTGCGTCGCAACGCACTGCAGGACATCGCTCCGACCATAATGCAGAGCTATTCCCTCAAGGGGACGGGCAGTGCAAGCACGCTAGATTACGACGAGAATGTTCGTCTGCAACGGGAGCGACTGGAACGTCTGCAACATTACGACCGGGATCTTGAACAGGCGTATTCACGCTTTTTGGAACTCGGAAACCAGAAAAAAGCGCTTCTCGATCAGATGATGGAATTGACACACCCAGCAAAACCCTGAGATGTCCGCAGATCCCTTATTGCGCTAATCGCGCCAAAGGAAGCCCTGAACAAGTACTGATTCAGGTCGGCAATTAGCGCCTGAACGCGCCCTGTCATCGGGCCTACGTTACGGTGAGCGATCTGATGTATGGAATAAGCAGTTCTCCATTAGCAACGCTTGTTGAGCCACGAGCGGCAGGGTTGTTCGATAAGGTAGAAGCACAGCAAGGCTACCGCTACCGATGCAGCCAGCGGCTGCTAGCAGAAGCACTATTTCTTCCCTGGCCATTGATTAGCTCGAATGAGCGCCTGAATTACAGGCGCTTCTTACTTTACAAGATACTCATACCCACAGATGCGTAACCACTTTTCTAAGCCAGCAAACAAGCCACTTCTCAGGCATCCTCGTCATTCAATACTCAAATTAACAGGGAATTTAATTCCCCGGATCTGGCAACGTGAGTGCGTGTTTGGGATGTGAACGCACGGCCAACACCAACTTTATCAAGCTTGACCAGAGCGCTCCCGCAGCCTCTTTAATACACTGGGCTCACCTCGAATGCGGAAGAAAGCGCCCTTTTCGTCTGAACGCTCCTCCAGCACCTTGCAGTTCGCGTAGATTTCACTGCGCAATTGCTGTGCTGACCAGGGCAGGAAGATCTCGTCCTCGACGAGATCTTGGTGAAAAAACTCGACTATCAGCTGGTGCAGCTTGGCAACGTCTTCAGGGCGGCGTGCGCTCATTACATGGCAGGACGGATACTTCGCAGTGAGCGCAGCTTCACACTCAGCTTGTGCCTCGGCATCTCCGACGTGATCGATTTTGTTGAATACGTGGATGCGAGGGATGTCATGCGCACCAATCTCCTCAAGTACTTCGTTGGTGACCTCGAGTTGACGCTCAAATCCAGGATCGCTCGCATCGATGACGTGGAGCAACAGCGAAGCATCAAGTGCCTCATCGAGTGTTGATTTAAAAGAGGCAACGAGGCCGTGCGGCAAGTTCTTGATGAATCCCACAGTGTCACTGACGAGGATGCGTGGCACGCTCTCTGGGTGGAGTGCGCGGACAGTTGTGTCCAGCGTAGCGAAGAGCTTGTTGGCAACCAGCACCTCGCTTCCCGTGAGCGCCCGCATCAGAGTGGACTTGCCGGCGTTGGTGTAGCCTACGAGCGCCACATTAGCGAGTTCCCTCCGACCTTGTCGCCTTGCACGCTGTATCTGGCGATCGGCATCCATCGCGACGATTTCAAGTTTTAATTCAGCGATCCGGTCACGGATCTTTCGCCGGTCTAGTTCAGTACCCGACTCGCCGGCTCCACGGCCACCAACGCCACTTCGCTGCCGTCCTTGCGGTCCCGCGAGTTTCGCCTGCTCGCGCAGACGAGGTGCCATGTAGCCTAGGCGGGCGATTTCCACCTGTGCGCGTGCCGCTGGGGAACGCGCGTTGCGATGAAATATTTCCAGGATAACCATGGTACGGTCCAACACCTCGCAGCCGATCTCTTTTTCAAGATTGCGGGCCTGTGAAGGTGAAATCTCGTGGTCAACCAGAAGGGCCTCGATCTGCTCTGCTTCAGGTTCGGCAGCCTCAATCTCGCCGTGTACAAACTGGCGTATTTCTTCACGCTTTCCAACGCCCAGGTATGCCGTAAAGTCGAAGCTGGAACGCTTCTGTGTAAATGTATGAACAACCTGGAATCCCAGCGTTTTAGCCAGATCGCGCAGCTCGGCCAGCGACGCCTCGAACTCGACATCAGTCACGCCTGGCAGTTGTACGGCTGCCACGACTGCGCGCCTGGGTTTCTCTTGGTTTTCTGTTTGCATTTGCGAATTGCTGGCTCTCTGTGTGTAAAGTTGGATATTTTTTAAACTAATCCATTTCGTTGTTCATCACCCTACGCATCAATGACGGCAGGCAATAGCTTCTTGAGTGCGCCGGTCATTATTGCAAAGTCAGTATCGAAACTGTCATCGTTTCC
>JBDTOX010000098.1:0-56397 GCA_039933015.1 Methylophilaceae bacterium | reverse complement strand
AATCTGACCGAGGTGGGGAGTCGCTGAAGTTAGCGATGTTGAACCACGAAACGCTATCTATAGCCGCTAGCGCGGCTTAGGTGGCGTAGTTCATTTCCAATACCGCTTTGGCGCTATTTGCGGACAGCAACTTCACGCCCTCGGAAGATGACTGGCCAGCGGACAAGGTTTGTGGCTTGCCATTATTAATAATCACTACGGCTTTATTGCTGAATAGCCCAACCACATCTACCTGAGTATCTGCCTGCGCGTACACTGATATCAACAGCAGGATCCAGCCTGAAATAAAGCCTTTTATAGCAATTCCATTTTGAAATTATTATTAACCGTTTTCCTGCGCACGAGGCATTAACCAGGCAAACAGGATGAAACCCAGCATAGCGCAAGCGGCTGAAAGCGTAAATGTCCAGCTCGGGCCCAAAGCTTCCCAAGCAAATCCACTCACTACAGCACCAAAGGTGCCGCCTAATCCATAAGACACACTGGTATAAAACCCTTGCCCTTTGGATTGATGCGGGCCTTTAAAATACCGGTGTGTGAGTGCCACCGCAGTAGCATGGTACGTGCCGAAAGTTGCGGCATGTAAGGCCTGTGCCAGCAAGATCAGCCACCAGACATCCACTGCCCAGCCAATCACCAAAAAACGCACGAAGGCCAATGCGAGGCTGCCCAACATAATACTGCGCAGTCCAAACCAGGCCGTAAGCCTGGGCATATAGAGAAAAACCAGAATTTCGCAGATAACGCCCAAGGCCCATAACCAACCTACATCACCGGTACTGTAGCCATGATCAACCAGGTATATGGAATAAAAAGTGTAATAAGCCCCGTGGGCAGCTGACATCATGAAACAAGCCATCATCAAGGCGATCACTTCGGGGCGGCGCAATATGGTCCGCAAGGAAGCATGATTGCCATGCAGGGTGGTAACCAGCGGTTCCGCAATATAACGCGACTGCAGCAGCACCATAGCCAACAGCCCCAATATGACCCATAGCACAGCTTTGATACCGGTGTAACCCAACAGGTAGCCCAAGCCAATTACCGCACCGATAAAGCCGATTGAACCCCATAAGCGGATATGCCCGTAGCGGTCAAACCGATCACCCAGATGTCCCAAGGTAATTGCTTCAATAAGAGGCAAGGACGCGCTCCAGAAAAAGCTTAACAGCAGCATGACGGCAAACAGCCAGCCAAAGCTTTCGCCGAAAAATACGCCAGCATAAGACAGCAGGCTTAAGCCGGCCAGCCATTGAATGATGGTAACGCGACGACCTGTGCGGTCCGCTACCCAGCCCCAGAGGCTGGGCGCAAAAATACGCGCCACCTGGAACAGTGACATCAGTATGGCAATCTGGAAGGCGCTGAAGGTTAGGGACTTGAGGTACAGCCCCCAAAAAGGCGTGAATGCTCCGACAAATCCAAAGTATGCGAAATAGAAACCAGAGAGCTGCCAGTATGGCAGGGGCATATCAGAGGCTTTCGCTAAAGAGATTTTCCTGCAAGATTAAATAATTTTTCCGTCTGAAAAATCAAATCTTGTGGGTATTGCAGACAACATCGGCACACTGTGCACGATGGCGCAAGGCGTGATCAATCAACACCAGCGCCAACATGGCTTCGGCAATCGGAGTAGCGCGCACACCTACACACGGGTCGTGACGACCAGTGGTCTGCATGGTAACAGGGTTGCTCGCCTTATCGATGGAACGTCGCTCCTGCGGAATACTGGAAGTTGGCTTAAGTGCCACATGCACCAGCAAATCCTGTCCGGTGGATATGCCCCCCAGCACGCCACCTGCATGATTGCTGGCAAAACCTTGAGGTGTGAGCTCATCACTATGTACTGAGCCGCGTTGCGCCACGCTGGCAAAGCCAGCGCCTACCTCGACCCCTTTGACTGCATTAATGCTCATCATGGCATAAGCAATCTCGGCATCCAGGCGATCAAAGACTGGTTCGCCCCAACCTACAGGCACGCCCTGCGCTACCACGGAAATACGTGCGCCGACCGAATCGCGTTCAGCACGGATGCGATCAAGATAGGTCTCCAATTCGGGAACAATACCGCGGTTGGGTGCAAAGAATGGATTTTCACTCACGGCATCCCAGGTTTCGAAAGGGATATTGATTTCGCCCAACTGGCTCATATAACCACGAATAGTCACGCCGTATCGTTCCTTCAGCCATTTTTTGGCAATGGCGCCTGCAGCCACCCGCACAGCCGTCTCGCGCGCACTGGAACGCCCCCCTCCGCGATAATCGCGAATGCCGTATTTGTGCCAATACGTGTAATCCGCATGCCCCGGGCGAAAGGTATCGGCAATGTTGCCGTAATCCTGGCTACGCTGATCCTGATTACGGATTAGCAAGGCAATTGGCGCGCCCGTAGTTTTGCCTTCAAACACCCCGGAGAGGATTTCTACAGTATCTGACTCTTTACGCTGCGTCACATGGCGCGACGTGCCCGGTTTACGTCTGTCCAGATCGCCCTGAATATCAGCCTCGCAAAGCTCCAACCCCGGTGGACAGCCATCGACAACCCCGCCAATCGCCGGGCCATGGGATTCGCCAAAAGACGTGAGTGTAAAAAGGGTGCCTAAAGTATTGCCGGACATGGGAAAATCTCTTTATTTGTATTCGTTGAATTAGCTGTAAACCAACAATCAAGTTTACCATATGCGATATTAACGGCCTTGCAAGTACATCGCCATAAAACGGCTAACCCGCTTTCAAACCCGTTATCCATCGCCCATAAACTGATCGCGCTATGGCATTTAGGGCAGCCACACGCGCTTCGAGATCACGCTTTATCTCTGCAACCTGCTGCACCCCTGGGCTGGCCATTGCCTCTACCACCTCGTCATCACCCACTTCACACCAGCTATTAACCATATCAGTCGTCATTTCAATATGGCATTGAAAGGCCAAATGCTTGCCTACCGAATAAGCCTGGTTCTGACAATACGCGCTTGATAGCAAATGCGTAGCTCCTTCTGGCAATGAGAACGTTTCGCCATGCCAGTGAAAGCCGTTAAAACTTTTTACATTACCAAACCAGCGTTTCGCCTGCGCATGATTTTCTACGGCAATCTCACCCCAGCCGATTTCTTTCACCAGATTTTTGCTGACCACACCATCCAGCGCCTTACTGAGCAGCTGCCCACCCAGACAGTGGCCTAACACCGGAACATCCGCCTTGACCGCCTCTCGTATCAGTGCCAACAATGGTGAAATCCATGGAAGATTGTCATTGACACTCATGGGGCCGCCCATCATTACCATGCCGCTAAAATCAAGCATGGATTTGGGTAATGCTTCACCCTCATCAATTTTAATCAGGCGCCAAGGAATATTCTTTTCATCGAGAAATGTGCCAAAGAATCCCGGGCCTTCAGTAACCGCGAGACGGAAGATGACAATGGGCTTCATATGATTGCGCTCCTAATAAATTTAAGTCCTAAAGCTTTTTCCATGCACCCGGCTCAAGTCCATTCAGCGTATGCTTGCCAATGGCATAGCGAATCAGTCGCAAGGTCGGGAAACCTATTTTAGCGGTCATACGGCGTACTTGGCGATTCTTGCCCTCACTAATCGTAATTTCCAGCCATGAAGTGGGAATAGCTTTGCGCTCACGTATTGGCGGATTTCGCGGCCAGAGGCCAGTCGGCTCTTCGATTAATTTTACGTGGGCCGGTTGCGTAAAAAAGTCACCCAGATCCACGCCTTGCCTTAGAGGCTCCAGATCAGATTCTATTGGACTACCTTCGACCTGTGCCCAGTAAATTTTTAATTCTTTGTGTTTAGGATGTGAGATGCGATGCTGCAAGGCGCCATCATCGGTTAAAATAAGCAAACCTTCACTATCTGTATCAAGCCTTCCTGCGGCATACACGTTTGGCACCAAGATGTAATCTTTTAAGGTTTGATGCGCTTCGTGCGCACTGAACTGGCAAATCACGCCGTAGGGTTTATTGAACAGGATTAGCATCTTATTTGAACAGGATTGTCACAATGTCTACAAAAATTAACGTGCCTACTATTAATGTTCCTTCTGGCGGCGAAAAGATTACCGCCAATGCTGACAATTCGCTTAACGTACCCAACCATCCGATTATCCCATTTATCGAGGGCGATGGCATTGGCGTTGATATCACGCCACCAATGATGAAAGTTGTTGATGCCGCGGTGGACAAAGCCTATGACGGAAAAAGATCCATTGCCTGGATGGAAGTATTTGCGGGTGAAAAGGCAGTTAATGTCTATGGCGACAACATGTGGCTACCAGATGAAACCATGCAGGCAGTAAAGGACTACGTGATATCAATCAAAGGTCCGTTGACCACGCCCGTCGGTGGCGGCATACGCTCACTCAATGTGACCTTGCGCCAAGAACTGGATCTTTATGTATGTCTGCGTCCGATTCAGTATTTTGCCGGCGTACCAAGCCCGGTAAAAGAGCCGGAAAAAACCGACATGGTGATTTTCCGGGAAAATACGGAAGATATTTATGCCGGCATTGAATGGGCAGCTGGCACTGATGAAGTCAAAAAAGTAATCTCTTTTTTAAGTGATATGGGCGTACGTAAAAAAATACGCTTTCCTGAATCATCCGCCATCGGCATTAAGCCTGTATCTATTGACGGCAGTAAGCGGCTGATTCGTAAAGCCATTCAGTATGCAATTGATAACAATCGCAAATCCGTCACCATCACGCACAAGGGCAATATTATGAAGTTCACCGAGGGTGGCTTCAAAAATTGGGGTTATGAGTTGGCCAAGCAGGAGTTTGGTGCGGTAGAGATTGACGGAGGCCCTTGGTGCAGGTTGCCGAATGGCCTCATTATCAAGGACTGTATTGCAGATGCTTTCTTGCAGGAAATCCTGCTGCACCCGCAAGATTATGATGTTGTAGCCACACTAAATCTTAATGGTGACTACATGTCGGATGCACTTGCAGCACAAGTTGGCGGTATAGGCATTGCCCCTGGCGCCAACTTATCTAATACAACCGCCATGTTTGAGGCTACGCATGGGACTGCGCCTAAAATTGCAGGTAAAGATATTGCCAATCCAAGCTCGCTGATTCTTTCAGCCGAAATGATGTTACGTCACATGGGTTGGGTGGAAGCTGCTGACCTGGTATTGAAGGGTGTGGGCAAAGCGATTCTCGCCAAACGTGTTACTCACGATTTCTCATCACAAATGCATGGTGCGATCGAGGTAAGTTGCTCGCAGTTTGGTGAAGAAATTGTCAGTCATATGTAAGGCTGACAATTATAAAACTCACAGTCAAAATAAAACGGCCCGATGTGCGGGCCGTTAAATGAAGACTGCCTAACTTAACATTAAGAAGGCTTAGGCCTTCTGAATGTTAGAAGCCTGCTTACCTTTTTGGCCTTCGGTGACATCAAAACTCACACGTTGACCTTCTTTAAGGCTCTTGTAGCCAGCTTCTACAATTGCTGAAAAATGAGCGAATAAATCATCGCCCCCATCATCGGGGGTAATGAAGCCAAAGCCTTTAGAATCATTGAACCACTTTACGGTACCAGTTGCCATTTATACTTCCTTACTAACAAAGAGGAGGTGCCCCAAAAGTTTGTATTTCAGAACCAAAGTCAGCAATGCCGACTGCAATGAGCTCGAATTCAAACGCCTGAACGCTTTTTTACTTAGGTTATTGCAAGAAGTCAATATTTTTTTAGGGGATATTTTAACTTTGTTGCTTTTATGTGTGATGTAGTAGATTAGGTTCAAACCAGCAGTCTACTTTACAAAAAAAACACTAGCGTGCATCATCTGTACCACTCATAGGTAGTCAGCTAAGTGAATCACAAAACACCGAAAAAAATTAAATGACCGTAGCATCTCTACCTACAAAATTGAGCGGACTTGCCCGCATGTTAGTACAAGAAAAGCTCTTGTCTGAAAATGAGGCTGCAGCCATTCAGACGCTGGCAATTAATCAGCAATCTCCATTGGTGTCCCAGCTCGTACTAAGCAAAAAAATTACTGCCTCCAAAATAGCCGAAACCGCTGCCATCGCCTTTGGCTTTCCGCTTTTTGATCTTAACTCGCTCAATGCCGACTACCTGCCCACCAAAGGCATCGATATAAAACTGATGCAAAGCAGCCGTGTCATGGCATTACAAAGCCGCGGCAACACGCTGTTCGTCGCATTGTCCGACCCAACCAACTTGCACGCGCTGGATGACGTGCAATTTCAAGTAGGCATGGCGCTCTCGCCAGTTGTAGTAGAAGACGATAAACTCAGTCATTGGATTAATAAAATTGCTGAAGCTGCTGATACCAGCATGCAGTCCTTGTCGGTAGATGATGACTTTAACCTGGATATCGAAGGTGAAAATCAAGCCCAGGAAGCAGAGGCGCCAGCACTCGAAATTGACGATGCCCCAGTCGTTAAGTATCTTCAAAAGATACTCCTTGATGCCATCAACATGGGAGCATCCGACTTGCATTTTGAGCCATACGAGAAGTTTTATCGCATACGATATCGTGTAGATGGAGAATTACGCGAAGTCGCTCAGCCACCCTTGGCTATCAAGGAAAAAATGGCTTCTCGTATCAAGGTAATTTCCAACCTTGATATCTCAGAAAAGCGTGTACCCCAGGATGGCCGCATGAAATTAGTGCTTTCCAAGACACGCACTATTGACTTCCGCGTGAGCACGCTGCCCCTGATTAATGGCGAAAAAATAGTCATGCGTATTCTTGATCCGGCAAGTGCCAAGCTGGGAATTGAAGCACTGGGTTATGAGCCTGAACAAAAAGAAGAGTTGCTGAGTGCCATCAGTCGACCTTATGGACTAGTACTGGTGACGGGGCCAACTGGTTCTGGAAAAACCGTATCACTCTATACCTGCCTCAACATTTTGAACAACCCTGGTGTGAATATTTCCACCGCAGAAGACCCTGTGGAAATTCCGTTACCTGGGATCAATCAGGTTAATGTCAACGACAAACAAGGGCTCACTTTTGCAGCGGCATTAAAATCTTTTCTGCGTCAGGACCCTGACATCATTATGATTGGCGAAATTCGCGACCTGGAAACGGCGGACATGGCGATCAAAGCCGCCTCCACCGGCCACATGGTGCTTTCCACTCTGCATACCAACGACGCGCCATCGACACTGACACGTCTGCTTAATATGGGCGTGGCACCTTTTAATATTGCTTCAGCAGTATCGCTGATCACCGCACAACGCCTTGCGCGCAAGTTATGCAAAAACTGCAGAGTGCCTATTGAATTACCAGACGAAGCCATGCTGAGTGTAGGATTTACCGAAGCCGACCTGGATGGTAGCTGGCAATTATATGGGCCCAAGGAAGGCGGCTGCGAACTATGCAATGGCGGCTACAAGGGGCGTGTCGGTATATATCAGGTGATGCCGGTTAGCGACGCAATCAGCCGCATAATTATGAAAAACGGAACTGCACACGACATCGCAGACCAGGCAAAACGAGAAGGTGTAAAAGATCTACGCCAATCTGGCCTACTGAAAGTCAAACAGGGACTCACCTCGATCACTGAGGTTGAGGCTGTCACTAATGAATAAATAGGTAGCGAATAACTTCAGGGAACTTCAATGGCCGCAAAAGATAATAAAGAAGTCAGTTATTCCTGGGAAGGAACAGACAAAAAAGGTAAACGTACTAAAGGCGAAATGAAGGCCAGTGGAGAGGCTTTTGTTAAAGCCACGCTCAGACGTCAAGGCATCAATGTTCTGAAAATTAGCAAACGGAGCAGTTTTAAGAGTGGTGGAAAAGTCAGCGACAAGGACGTCACTCTTTTTACACGGCAGCTGGCTACCATGATGAAAGCCGGTGTTCCACTGCTACAAGCTTTTGATATCGTGGGCAAGGGACATAACAACCCAGCGGTAAGCAAATTACTCGGTGATATTAAAGCTGACGTGGAAACTGGCAGCAGCTTAAGCCAGGCTTTCCGCAAATACCCCCTTTATTTCGATGCATTATTCTGCAACCTGGTAGGTGCAGGAGAGCAAGCGGGCATTCTGGATTCCTTGTTGGATCGATTGGCAACATACAAAGAAAAGATCCTGGCGATTAAAGGCAAGATCAAATCAGCTTTGTTTTACCCAGTCTCAATCATCGTTGTCGCGTTCGTAATTACTGCAGTCATCATGATTTTTGTGATTCCTGCATTTAAAGAGCTTTTCAGCAGCTTTGGTGCTGACTTACCCGCACCAACATTGATCGTGATGTCGATTTCTGATTTTTTTGTGTCTTACTGGTGGGCTATTTTTGGTTCAATTGGTGGGGCATTATGGTTTTTCTTCTACACGTGGAAGCGTTCAGAGAAAATGCAGGCGTCCATGGATAGACTGTTATTAAAATTACCGCTGTTTGGACACCTGGTAAAAATAGCGACCATTGCAAGATTTGCCCGTACTTTATCTACCATGTTTGCCGCTGGTGTACCATTGGTTGAAGCCCTCGACTCAGTGGCTGGCGCTTCCGGCAATCGTGTCTACTATGATGCCACCAAGAGAATTCAGAGTGAAATCAGCACCGGCACTAGTCTTACTGTGTCCATGCAAAACTCGGAAGTCTTTCCTAACATGGTCTTGCAGATGGTCGCAATCGGTGAAGAATCAGGCGCACTGGACTCCATGCTTTCCAAGGTTGCCGACTTCTTTGAAGCCGAAGTTGACGATGCCGTAGAAGCGCTTTCCAGCCTCATGGAACCTATCATCATGGTTGTTTTAGGCACATTGATTGGCGGTCTGGTCATCGCCATGTATCTGCCCATCTTCAAGATGGGCCAAGCGGTAGGATAGATATTTCGGCCGCTTATTTTTTTGATGCCGACACGGCACTCATCGCTCTTTCAATGTCTTTGGCCGGATAAGCGCCCAACATACGCTTCCCATCGGCAAAAAACAGGGTCGGCGTACTGGTCACGGCAAGTTTTCTTCCCAATTCTGCCAGTTTTTCGATAGGAGTGTCACAAGTGGCACCGCCTTTAGGCAGTTGTCCATTTAGCACCCAATCCTGCCATGCCTTAGCACGGTCAGGTGCGCACCAGATAGCTTTGGATTTGTTTTTGGCGTCGGGATGTAGCTGTTCTAACGGAAAAAGAAAGGTATAGACCGTCACATCAGAGATATTAGTCAACTCCTTCTGCTCCAGGCGCTTGCAATAAGGGCAATCGGGATCAGAAAAAACCACTAATTTTCTACTACCATTCCCTTTAACGACTTTAATGGCCTGATCCAATGGCAAGGCTGAAAAATCAATTTTAGTCAGTTCATCCAAACGTTCTCCAGTAATATCGCGTTTGGTTTTAGGCTCAATCAGACGGCCTTCAGCAATTAGAAAACTGAATTTGTCGTCAGTATAGACAATCTGACCATCCAGAAACACTTCATATAAGCCGGCGTAAGATGTTTTAGTGATGCTGTCCACGCGCACTTTGGGATAAGCGACCTCTATCGCCTTACGCAGGCTAGCCTCATCGGCAAATGCGCTGCTGGTAAGTAAAGCGGCTAACATCATTCCAACTAATTTTTTATACATTGTCTGATTCCTCGTAAGCCCGCTTTAAATTACGGCCTGTTTAATTAGATACTTTTTAAGCGCGGATTGATGGTTAGTTAATTGCAAGCCCCAGTTACGCAATTTTTTAACTAGGGGCTGCTCATTCTCAAATAAAAGATGTAAGCCGTGAGTCAGCTGCCTCATTGCTAACATATCGGACTTTCTCGTCCGTTCATAGCGGCGCAGTAAAGTCACATCACCGACATCCTGATAAGCATTACGCTGGCTAAGCGTTTCAGTCAAAGCAATCACATCACGAAAGCCCAGATTCACTCCCTGTCCAGCTAATGGGTGAATCAGGTGCGCTGCGTCTCCAACCAAAGCCAGACGCGGCTTGACTAGTGCATGCGCCGTTTGCATGGCGAGGGGGAAGGCCGCAGCGGCCGTGACCACACGCAACGTGCCCAGCGCCCGCCCGCCCGCCCCGGCCACCTCTTCAGCCAAAGCCTTAGCCTCCAGGCCCAGCAAGTACTTGGCATTTGCGGTAGACCACACCATGGAAATTCGATTGCCCGGTAACGGCAGCCAAGCCAGCACGCCATCATTGCGGAACCATTGCCTGGCGATATGCTGATGCGGGAGTTCGGTCTCAAAATTAGCGACTACGCCCATTTGCTTATAATCATAAATCTGTGCGGAGATACCTGCTTGTGTACGTATCCAGGAATTGCCACCATCAGCAGCCACTAGCAGCTTGGCGCCAAAAGACCGTCCATCAGCCAACTTCAGCCTCGCTTCGTTATCGTCCACCAGTAGGGTGGTGCATTCAATGCCAGTCACCAGGTTAACGCCCAGCTTGCGCATTTTTGACCACAATGCCTGATGCAACTGCATGTTCTCAACAATCACACCAAGATGGGTTACGTTTGCGTCATAAGCCTTGAATTGCAACGAGGCCTGCGAGTGGGATGCTGCCGGGGCAGCGTCACCCCAAATCTCCATACTTTCAATTGCACAAATTCGCGTTTGATCTAGCGTATGCCATACACCTAATGTTTCCAGCCAGGCCACATTGCCTGGGCTGATAGCATAAATTCGGCTATCCCATGCCTCATCTACAGCGATGTCACCAGGCTGCTTCCTGTCAAACAAAGTGACTTGCAGGCCTTGTTGCGCCAAAGCGATTGCGCAGGCAGCGCCGACCAATCCGCCACCTACGACAATGACATCATATTTAGTGCTCATTGACATGTTATCCGCGCGAACCATAACTCATTTTGCTAACCAGGCGGTTTTTAACCGGCTGCACCATATCCAATAGACCCAGCCCAGCTGCGCGCAGGCCTGAAAGCCCGCCTATGTCATTGGAAAAAACATGCACCAGAAAGTCCGTAAACAAAAGCCCCCCTTTGGTATCCGCTTTGCGAGTTTGCTGATAGGTCTTCAACATGGCTTCCTCACCCCATGCTGCTGGCACGTTGACAGCGATGCTTTCAGAAAGCTCCCACGCGTCACGCAAGCCTACGTTAAATCCTTGTCCCGCAACGGGGTGCATGGTCTGCGCTGCATTGCCGATGACAACCAGGTGCGGCGCTGTCACTGGGCTCAGGTATGAAAGCTTGAGTGGGAAAGCTAAGCGCCTGTCCACCTTTAGAAAACGGCCCAAACGGTCGCCAAAATGTGCATGCAAGCGGGTCAGGAATGCCTCATCATCCAGCTCAAGCAAACGGCTCACATCCTCCTGCTTTCCTGTCCATACCAGTGAAAAATCACGCTCGCCATTAGGCAGCAAAGCCACCGGGCCTGCTGGCGTAAAGCGCTCATAGGCAATATGGTCATGCCCCAGTTCGCACTGTACTTTGGTTACCAGCGCATCATGCCCATAGTGCCTGGTTTCACGTTTGAGTCCCGGCACATCGGCCAGACTGCGCCCACCGTCGGCGAGCACTGCAAGTGTGCTGGTTAAATGATGCTCAACATTGGCCTGTCGAAACGTCACTGTTGCAACAGCCGATGATGGCTGAATAGCGGTAGCTTCTGCCCCGTAGATGACTTGTATATCCTTGAATCTGGACAAAGCTTTGTCCAGAGCAGCGCATAATGCGCCATAGGCCAACACATAGCCTAAAGCCGGCTGGCCGTGGTCTTTGGCTTGCAGACGGGCTCTGCCAAAACTGCCTCGTTGAGAAATATGAATGGTATTGATGGCCGTAGCTTGCGGCTCCAAATCTTGCCACAAGCCGAGCCGTTCCAGAATTAGCCGGCTACCATAGGAAAGCGCCAATGCACGCTGATCCTGGTAAGCCGCACCCTGCTCACGAGCCTCCAGCATAGTGACAGCGATGCCTTTGGTCTGCAAAGCCAGCGCCAAGGTTGCGCCGACGGGACCGCCGCCTACAATCAAGATGTTAGATACTGGCTTCATCAATGGTTATGCGCCATTAAAGCTTCAATATCAGCCACTATCTTAGGCGCTGCGGCGGTAATGATTTCGCATCCATCAGCAGTCACAAGTGCGTCATCCTCGATCCGAATACCGATATTCCAGAAATGCTCAGGCACATTATCCGCTGGCCGTACATAACATCCTGGTTCCACTGTTAAAGTCATGCCGGGCTCCAGCATGCGCCACTCACCATCGCGCTTATACTCTCCCGCGTCATGCACATCCAACCCCAACCAGTGACCGGTGCGATGCATGTAGAAGCGACGATAATCGCCAGACTCCAATACCGACTCCGGGCTACCTATGCATAAGCCAAGATCAATAAATCCGCGAATCAAAACATCCAGGGCGGCTTCATGCGGCTCATTCCAATGGCTGCCCGGGCGAACTTTCTCAATCGCCGCAGCTTGCGATGCCAGCACCAGTTCGTATAAATCCTTTTGTGCTGCGCTGAATTTGCCATTAACCGGAAAAGTACGGGTTATGTCCGAAGCGTAGCCATCGAGTTCACAGCCGGCATCTATCAGCAACAAATCCCCACTGTTCAGCTGCGCGTTATTGGCAATATAGTGCAGTACACATGCATTAGCGCCGCCTGCCACAATCGAGGTATAGGCGGGCGCCTGGGAACCTTTGCGGTAAAACTCATGCAACAACTCCGCCTCCACCTCATACTCCCGCATATGAGGTCGCGTTATCTGCATGGCGCGTTTATGTGCAGCTGTTGAAATCTCTGCAGCGCGGCGCATGGTGTCCAGCTCGTAGTCGGATTTAAACAGCCGCATTTCATCGACCAGCACACGTATATCCACGATTTCGCTTGGGGCCCTGACACCGCTACGGCCTTGGGCACGTAGCTGATTCAACCAACGCGTCACACGTGCATCCCAGGCTGCATCAGCGCCCAGGCTGTAATACAGGGGTGTCTGGTTAGCCAAGAACTTGGGCACCATCTCGTCTAACTGTGATATCGAATAGGCTTCATCAAAGCCAAATGCGTTGAGCGCGCCTGCCGGGCCATGGCGAAACCCATCCCAAATCTCGCGCTCCATATCTTTATCGCGGCAGAACAATATGCTTTTAGGCTGGTCGCCAGCGATCAGCAGCAGCATTGATTCCGGCTCCTGGAAGCCTGTCAGATAGTAGAAATAGCTATCAAAACGATACGGGTAATGACTGTCCCGATTGCGCATGGCTTCCGGCGCCGTGGGGATCAAAGCCGCGCCACTGCCCATACTCTGCATAAGTCTTAAGCGTCGCGCGCGAAACTGTTCGACTTCAAACATACTGTTCTTTCACTGACTAGCTTCCAATTCTTGATTCAAATCGTGCAAACGTTCGGGTGTTCCGATGTCATACCATTTGCCTTGATAATGCTCGGCACTAGCCAGGCCTCGCGCAATCGCCAGCTGCAACAGCGGCGCCAGCTTGGCTGCCTGGCCTTGTTTCACATCAGCAAACAAGGCGGGATGATAGACGGCAATGCCTGAAAAAGTAAGCCTGCGCGCACCGTGCAAGGCTAATTGAGTGTCATCCAGCGAAAAATCCCCATGCGGGTGTTGCAGTGGATTATCTACTAAGATCAAATGCGCCAGTTTATCTTTATGCAAAGAACTTTTTAATTTACTGAAATCCATATCACTAAATACATCCCCATTCACCACCAGAAACGGCTGATCTCCGAGTAAAGACAGCGCATTGGCAATGCCGCCGGCGGTCTCCAGTGCGCTTATTTCGGCAGAATATCGGATAGACAGACCCCAGCGCTGGCCGTTCCCCAGCGCGGCTTCAATCTGCGAACCAAGATGGGCATGGTTAATGATGATTTCACGAAAACCCGCATCGAATAAACGCTCCAGATGCCAAACTATTAATGCTTTACCGCCAACCTGCAATAGTGGCTTGGGCGTGTGATCTGTCAGCGGGCGCATGCGTTCGCCGCGACCAGCGGCCAAAATCATGGCTTTCATTAAAACGTGTAACCCACGGCAGGTTTGAAGTCTTGCAGCTCATCCAGCAAGCGCAACAAAGGCTTGAGCTCGATATAACGTGCACAAGTGCGGCGCAAGTAATCCATAACCAGTGGCATATCTTTCAGATAGCCCTCCTTGCCATCGCGATAATAGAGCCTTGCGAAAATACCGAGCACCTTGAGATGACGCTGCGCGCCCATCCATTCAAAATCGCGATAGAACACCGCAAAGTCTTGTGGTACTGGCAAATGAGCCTTCCTGGCAGCTTGCCAATAGCGCACTGCCCAATCCAGCACCTGGTCTTCTTCCCAATAAATGTAAGCATCCTTGAGCAGTGACACCAGATCATAGGTAATCGCACCATACACGGCATCCTGAAAATCCAGTATGCCCGGATTGACATCGCACACCATGAGATTGCGCGAATGATAGTCACGATGCACATAGACCTGCGCCTGTTTCAGAATATTACTGTTCAAGAGTGCGAAAGTTTTCTGCAGAACTGCTTTTTGCGCCTCGTTCAGCTCCAATTGCAAATGCTTTGCCACATACCATTCTGGAAATAGTTGCATCTCGCGCATGAGCAAGGCTTCGTCATAATCAGGAAACACCCCCTGCCGACTAGCCAGTTGCATCTTGATCAAAGCCATATAGGCATCGCGATATAAATCACCCGCTTTGTCTTTCATATCGGCTTGATTCAACGCCATCAAAAACGTGGTATCACCCAAGTCGCTCAATAGCAGAAAACCTTGTGCCATATCCTGCTCTAGCACATGCGGCACGTTCAGGCCCGCCTTGGCAAAGACTTCCGACACATGAACAAATGGCACGCAATTTTCCTGGGGAGGCGGCGCATCCATGGCAATCAGGGTGTGATCATTCAATGCCACGCGGAAATAGCGACGAAAACTGGCATCTGCCGAAGCTGGCGTCAAAGAAAAAGGCGCTCCCGCCAATACCTTGTTAAGCCAGTCATGTAATTGTTGTTGTCTTGACACTGGAAGTAATCACCTTTAATTAGGAAACCCAAAATAAAAACCCGGCAGCAAGCCATTGGCAGGAAAGGGAATGCGCTTAATACTTAAGGCTCAAGCACCAACCTGACCTAATTTATGGATTGCTTAATGGGCAAATTTATGCGATTTTATCACCCATAAAAGAAACACGCGCCCCCACTTCCCACCCATCAAAAATACATGGTGAAAATTCGCCCGATAGCTCTATCCCTTGCGCTAGTTTATCTAAGTTACGGATCTGCACGCGCTGAGGATGAACCTGCAGAAACAGCCGATTCCAATATAGCTCCTGGCGTAGTCATCATCGAAGGTGACCGCATGCAGATCTATCTAGACCGGACTTTCAAGTCTATTGGCAATGCAGAATTACATCGAGACAAACAGGATATCTACGGCGACTCGATTGAATATGATGTGCAGAATGAAGAACTGCATGTTGTTGGCAATGCCCGCATTGAGTCTAGTGGAGGCAAAGTGTGGGGGCCAGAACTGCGCATGAGGCTGAGTGATAGCACGGGGGAAATGCAAGATGCGAGTTTTCAGATTAATACCCAATTCGCCCGTGTACCAAAACCCGGAGATGCTGAAGGTGTAAGGAACATTGGTTATGCAGCAGCCGCACCGGCCGAAGTCGGAACAACTGGCCGTCTAATTACCCAGAATATTGAAGACACCGTATACGACTCATATACTTTAAACACACGATCAAGTATTTCACGCGGAGATGCGAAAACCATTCTATTTGAAGGCGAGGGCAAAAAGCGGCTGAAAGATGCCCGCTACACGACTTGCTCGGCAGATTCGGATGACTGGTATATCAGGGCCGGCAATTTACAGCTGGACGATTACACGAAAACAGGTACCGCAAGAAACGCATGGATTCAATTCAAGGGCGTGCCTATCCTTTACACTCCCTGGATGGACTTTTCGTTCGCGAATCAGAGAAAATCAGGATTTTTGACACCCACATGGGGTACTACAACGCAGAGCGGCTTCCAACTCGTAACCCCATATTACTGGAACATTGCGCCCGACATGGATGCCACGATAGCGCCCCGCTACATGAGTAAACGCGGCACGCAGGTAGTCGGCGAATTCAGGTACTTGGGCGAAACCTACTCTGGCCTCAACAACCTGGAATATCTTCCCAGTGACAGCACTACCAGGCAAACCCGTTATTACGCCAACCTGAAACACCAGCAAAACTTTGGCGGCGGTCTTTCCGGAGGCTACAACATTGAAAAAGTTTCGGATGATAAATATTTCTCGGAGAACCTGAATTTCGCCAGGCTATCCACAGGTATCACAAGCACCAGTCGCGTGATCCTGCCGCAGAACGCCTATGTAAATTACGGCTTTGGCAGCTGGAACCTCAATGCCTTGGTGAGCAAGTATCAAACTCTGGATGACGTTTCTTTTCCTTATGAGCGCCTGCCGCAGCTAACATTGACTGGCAATAAGGATTACGGTTCAAACAATCTCGACATGGTCAGCCAGTGGGTGAAATTTGACCGTGACTCGAATGCGCCGATTGCGGTCACCGGCAGCCGTTTTGTAGCAAACCCGAGCATCAGCTCTACTTTCGCCAAACCTTACGGATATATCACGCCTAAAATTGGCCTGCATTACACAGACTACAGCCTCGACAATGCCAGCTTTGCTGCTAACGGTGTGGCTGATTACCAAGCAAAAAGCCGTACATTACCCATCTTCAGCCTTGATAGCGGCTTATTTTTCGACAGATCCACCCGTGTCGTGAATACAAAATACACTCAAACGCTTGAACCCAGACTTTTCTATGTCTACATCCCATATCAAAATCAAAATCAGTTACCGGTATTTGATACAGGCGAAGCAACGTTATCTCTAGGCACACTGTTCCTGGAAAATCAGTTCACAGGCTATGATCGCGTGAACAATGCGAACCAGGCAACCCTGGCGTTAACCACCCGCATGATAGACAACTCGACAGGCGAGCAACGTCTGGCAGCTTCCGTAGGTCAGCGCTTCTATTTCACCGACCAGCGAGTTACCCTGCCTACAACAACTCCACGATCCAATAACACCTCAGATGTATTCGTGGCGCTTACTACAAGGCTGAAGAGTAAGTGGAATGTCGATTTGGCAGGACAATACAACACCGACAGCACGAAACTGGTACGCTCCAATATAGCTGCAAGGTACAATCCAGAATCAGGCAAAACCTTAAATCTTGGCTATCGCTATACTCAGGATAAACTTGATCAATTCAATATATCCGCGCAATGGCCGCTTGGCGTAGGCTGGTATGGCTTGGGCCGCTGGAATTACTCCTTGCGTGAATCCAGACCGATTGAAGGGCTGGCCGGCTTGGAATACGATGCAGGTTGCTGGCAAGCCCGCGGCGTCCTGCAACGTATCGCAACGGCAACGGCCGAGGCAAACTATGCTTTATTCTTTCAGCTCGAACTTGGTGGGTTAGCCTCTATCGGCCAAAACCCGTTAAAACTTTTACAACGCGGCATCCCCGGATATAGCCCGTCTGGAGCAATCCCAGAGACTTATCAGCAGCCATCTTATGAGTAATAAATCTTAATATGTCTCTAGCAAAACAGATTCTAACTATAGGTGCTCTCCTATCCCTTTTCGCTTGCCCCGCACAGGCTGAGCCGCAACCAGTGGCTGAAGTTACGAAAATGGATCGCATTGTCGCTGTAGTTGACCAGGCTGTCATTACCGAAAAAGAGCTTGCAGATCGCATCCGTGTCATCAGCAGCCAACTGAAAAAACAAGGCACACAACTACCCCCGCAAAACGTGTTGGAAAAGCAGGTACTGGAACGACTCATCAATGATAGTTTGCAGTTGCAGCTTGCGGCCCAGACAGGTCTGCGAGTAGATGACAATCAGCTTGATAAAACTATTGAGCGCATAGCTGAACAAAACAAACTGGGCATGCCAGAGTTCCGCAAGGCACTTGAAGCAGAAGGCATCACTTTTCGTAAATTTCGCGAGGATATCCGCAACGAAATCATTCTGGCCCGTTTGCGCGAGCGTGAAGTAGAAAACAGAATCAATGTATCGGAAGCCGAGATTGACAACTTCCTCACCACGCAATCGTCACGTCATGATGTACAGGACGAATACGAGATTTCTCACATTCTGATTCGTGCGCCAGAGGAAGGCTCTCCTGAAGAACTGCAAAAACTTCGTCACAAAGCCGAACAGGCACTCAAGCAATTGCAAAGCGGAACCGATTTCTCTCAAGTCTCTGCTAGTTTTTCTGATACTCCCAACGCACTGGAAGGCGGTAGTTTAGGCTGGAAAACTTCAACCCAGCTCCCCGCACTATTTGCCGATGCACTCAAAAGCATGCAGCCAGGCCAGCTCTCGCCCATACTGCGCAGCCCCAACGGATTTCATATTCTGAAGCAAACCAACCGCCGTGGTGGCTCTTCACCGCTAGTCATTGAGCAAACACATGCGCGCCACATTCTCATCAAACTCAGCGAAGTGGTGTCAGAGAGTGAGGGTAAACAACGCATGGATAGAATTAAAGAACGGCTGGACAATGGCGCCGACTTTGCTGAAATAGCACGCCAATCCTCTGAGGATGGCTCAGCCGCCAATGGCGGCGACCTGGGCTGGGTGAATCCAGGAGACACCGTGCCAGAATTCGAGAAAACCATGAATACCCTTAAGCCCGGTGAAATTAGCGCGCCTATTCGCACCCCTTTTGGCTGGCACATTATTCAAGTAATAGAACGTCGCAAGCAAGACATGACGCGAGAAGCGGCCCGGCTTAAAGCACGTCAAGAAATCCGCTCGCGCAAATCCGATGAGGCCTATCAGGATTGGGCACGCGAATTACGCGACCGCGCCTATGTTGAACTGCGCCTGGAAGATAAATATTAGAAGCCGTTGCACGCAACCATACCGTGAGCAACTTTTTACCTCGCATTGCAGTTACCGCCGGTGAACCAGCAGGCATAGGCCTGGATTTATGCGTCATGCTGGCAAGCCATCCCATAGCGGCGAATGTTGTCGTTATTGCTGACCAAAAAGCTTTATCTGCACGTGCCGCACAACTGGGCTTGCAGCTTGATATACAAACATATCGCCCAAACAGCACGCCGCAACTGCACCCTGGCAACGGCAAGCTGAATGTCATGCACCAACCTGCGGCTGAAACCGTCATTACTGGCACGCTTAATCCCAACAATAGCGCTTATGTCTTACAGGCCTTAATTAGCGCGGCTAGCGGCTGTATGAACAACGCCTTTGACGCGATGGTCACCGGGCCCGTACATAAAGGCGTCATCAATGACGCAGGCATAGCTTTTACTGGCCATACTGAATTTCTCGCTGAATATACAGGTGCCAATCAAGTCGTGATGATGTTAGTCGGTGGCGGCATGCGTGTTGCCCTGGCCACTACGCATCTGCCGCTTAACGCGGTGAGCGGGGCTATCACGCAAACCAGCCTGGAAACTACGCTACGCATCCTGCATCAGGATTTGACACAGCGCTTTGGTATCGCCAACCCACGCATATTGGTAGCTGGACTCAATCCGCACGCAGGTGAAGGCGGCTATTTAGGTACCGAAGAAATCCATGTCATCACACCCGTATTAAAGAAATTGCGGTCAGAGGGCATGCATCTCACCGGCCCATTGCCAGCAGACACCCTATTCACACCGCATCACCTGGCACAGGCAGATTGCGTGCTCGCCATGTATCATGACCAGGGACTGCCCGTACTCAAACATGCCAGCTTCGGCGGGGGCGTGAATGTCACACTAGGTTTGCCGATTATCCGCACCTCCGTAGATCATGGCACGGCACTTGATCTGGCCGGCAAAGGCAATATCGAGATTGGCAGCCTGTTAGCCGCCATTCAATTAGCTATCGAGCTTGTATCCAACTGCAAAAAACCTTAATGAAACATATCCCGCGCAAACGTTTTGGACAAAACTTTTTATCTGATGCCGATATTATTCGCAGTTGTGTAGAAGCCATCCGCCCTCAGCCAGACGACCTTATGGTAGAAATCGGGCCGGGCCTGGGAGCGCTTACCCAGCCCTTGCTGCAAAGACTTAAGCACTTGCAAGTTGTTGAGCTGGATCGCGATATTGTAAGCTGGATGCAAGGCCATTACGCAACAGATAGCATTACCATCCACAACACAGACGCGCTGAAATTTGACTTTTCATCACTAGTTCAGAAGACTTCAGCTCCGCAGCTCAGGGTAGTCGGAAATTTACCCTATAACATTTCCACCCCCATTCTGTTTCATCTGCTGGACAACGTGGCACATATCATCGATATGCACTTCATGCTGCAAAAAGAAGTAGTAGAACGCATGGTGGCCACGCCATCCAGCGCAGCTTATGGACGGCTTTCGGTCATGCTGCAGTATCGTTTGCAGATGGAATATCTTTTTACCGTACCGCCAGAAGCCTTTGAACCAGCGCCCAAAGTAGAGTCTGCCTTCGTGCGGGCTGTGCCTCATGCCATCCTGCCCCATCCGGCTACAGACGAACAACTATTCGCCAAGGTGGTCTCCAGCGCATTTGGCCAGCGGCGTAAAACTTTGCGCAACACACTTAAGGGCTTATTGGATGACGAAGGTTTCACGACGCTGGGTATTGATCCGATACTGCGCGCAGAAAATCTTTCGGTAGCGGAATTCGTCGCCATAGCCAACCATCTCGCCTGATATAATTAAGACTTCAGAGGGAGAAAATAAAATGAGAATAATTTTGTTAGGCGCTCCCGGCGCTGGCAAAGGCACACAAGCCACTTACATTAAAGAAAAATTCAATATTCCGCAGATTTCCACGGGCGACATGTTACGTGTGGCGGTCAAAGCCGGCACGCAACTCGGGCTGGAAGCCAAGAAATTCATGGATGCTGGCGGTCTTGTACCAGATGAAGTGATTATTGGCCTGGTGAAAGAGCGTATCAAAGACGCTGATTGCCAGGCTGGTTTTCTGTTTGATGGCTTTCCACGCACCATTCCACAAGCTGAAGCAATGAAACAAGCCGGTGTGGATATTGATTACGTAGTAGAAATCGATGTGCCAGATGCAGAAATCATCCAGCGCATGAGTGGTCGCCGCATGCACCCGGCTTCTGGCCGTACTTATCATGTCATTTTCAATCCACCTAAAGTAGCAGGCAAGGATGATGCGACAGGTGAGGATTTGGTACAGCGTGAAGATGATCGCGAAGAAACTGTAATGAAGCGTCTGGAGGTCTACCATAACCAGACCAAACAACTCGTCGGCTATTATTCGGACTGGGCAATGCAAGGCACGGCGCAGAATGCCCCTAAGTATGTACGCGTCAACGGTCTGGGCGGAGTTGAGAATATACGTGATGAGATCTTCAATGCCCTGAAATAAGGCATGCATCGAATAGCGTGTAACGTTATTTGGCGTTAGTAAAAAAGCCTGCAACTCTAAGAGTTGCAGGCTTTTTTACTAACGCTACACTTAATCAAGTTTTACTTTTTTGTATTAGCTCATGGATGAGCGGCCCCAGGATAATTTCCATAGCCAAGCCCATTTTCCCGCCGGGCACCACAATAGTATTGCGCCGCGACATAAATGAATCTTTAATCATCGAAAGCAAATAAGGATAATTAGCCATGCCAGTATCACGGAAACGGATAATCACGAAACTTTCATCCGCCGTAGGAATATCACGTGAAATGAACGGGTTGGAAGTATCTACCGTTGCCACACGCTGAAAATTAATGTGCGTACTGGAGAATTGCGGCGCTATGTAATTTACATAAGACGGCATGCGGCGCAATATTGTATCTACCGTGTAATCAGCCGTATAACCTCGCTCAGCGGCGTCACGATGGATTTTCTGTATCCATTCCAGATTGACTACCGGCACTACGCCTATGCCCAAATCAACATAGCGGGGAAGATCAACCTTATCTGTTTTTACCAGCCCATGCAGGCCTTCGTAAAACAGCAAATCAGAGCCCGGCTCTACATCTTCCCATGGGGTAAATTCGCCTGCGCCAAGTTTGGTATCTAGCCGCGCATTATGTGCTGCGGCCTCGGCTGCGTTATGTGTGTAATAACGTTTTTTACCAGTTCCGGTTTCTCCGTAAGTCCTGAAAAGATCTTCGATCTTATCGAAATGGTTAGCCTCCGGACCAAAATGACTAAAATGTGGATTGCCTGCAGCTTCAGCGATCTTCACTGCTTCGCGGAATGCGGCACGGTTCAGGGCATGAAAGCTATCCCCTTCAACCACCGCCGCGTTGATGTGTTCACGCCGAAAAATGGCTTCAAAAGAGCCTTTGACGGTAGTTGTTCCGGCACCGGAAGAACCCGTTACAGCGATCACGGGATGCTTTTTCGACATGGAACTCTCCTCAGAATGGCAACGCTCATGCGAAACACTACCAAGCGCCATGTTTTAGTTACTTAATTTAAGTATATGTTAGTCCAGTCAATCAACTAACCAAAGCAATTTGTGAAATATCAGGGCTAGCTTCAAGGTATAATTTCGCATCTGAAAATTTGAAGATTACCCGCCCGCCATGCAGCAGCAGTACCCTTTCCGCGATATTGAACAACAAGCCCAGCAACAGTGGGAAACTAATCAAACCTTCGCCGCCAGCGAGGATTCCGACAAGCCAAAATATTATTGCTTGTCCATGTTTCCATACCCATCCGGCAAACTGCATATGGGGCATGTGCGCAACTATACGATAGGCGATGTTCTAAGCCGTTTCCATCGCATGCGCGGCTACAATGTGATGCAGCCTATGGGCTGGGATGCATTTGGCCTGCCTGCGGAAAATGCGGCGATCAAGAATAATGTCGCTCCGGCTGACTGGACCTACAGCAATATCGAACACATGAAAACCCAGCTCAAAAGCCTGGGCCTGGCTGTCGATTGGCAACGTGAACTCGCCACCTGTAAGCCCGAATATTATCGTTGGGAACAGTGGTTATTCACCGAACTCTTCAAAAAGGGCCTGATTTATAAAAAAACGGCAACAGTCAATTGGGACCCGGTCGATCAGACTGTGTTAGCCAACGAACAAGTCATAGACGGGCGCGGCTGGCGTTCAGGTGCGCTGGTAGAAAAGCGCGACATCCCGCAATATTTCATGAAAATCACGGCATATGCCGATGAGCTACTGCAAGAACTTGACAACTTGCCAGGCTGGCCTGAGCAGGTCAAAACCATGCAGCGCAACTGGATAGGCAAGAGCTATGGCTGTGAAGTCGAGTTCCCGCTGGCACAAGGCACGGGTAACCTCAAGGTATATACAACGCGTCCTGATACCTTAATGGGCGCGACTTACGTCGCAGTTGCCGCCGAGCACCCCTTGGCCACCCTGGCCGCACAGCACAACCCGGCTTTGCAAGCTTTCATAGAAGAATGCAAACGCGGCAGCGTCGCCGAGGCCGACGTCGCCACTGCCGAGAAAAAAGGCATGGCCACAGGCTTGCTTGTCACGCATCCAATAACGGGCGAACCGCTGCCGGTGTGGGTGGCAAATTATGTGCTCATGGGCTATGGTGAAGGTGCAGTAATGGCGGTGCCTGCGCATGACGAACGTGATTTCGAGTTTGCCACGCACTATCAATTGCCTATCAAGGCGGTCATCAAACCACTGGATGCGGATCTAAGCCAGCCGATGACCGCGGCTTACACCGAGCATGGCGTATTGTTTGATTCTGGCGAATTTAACGACCTGGATTTTGATGCCGCTTTCGACGCCATTGCAAACAGCTTAAATGCCAAAAAATTAGGCGCCAAGCGCACGCAGTATCGTCTGCGCGACTGGGGCATCTCGCGCCAGCGCTACTGGGGTTGCCCCATTCCGATTGTGCATTGCCCAAGCTGTGGCGAAGTGCCTGTGCCTGAAGAGCAGTTGCCAGTCGTGCTGCCGGAGCATGTGAAATTTGATGGCATAGGCTCACCGATCAAAAAGGACCCCGCGTTTTACGAGACCACGTGCCCCACCTGTGGCGGCAAGGCCACGCGTGAAACCGACACCATGGATACCTTTGTCGAGTCGTCCTGGTATTTTGCGCGTTATGCGAGCTTTGACAGCAATAGCGCCATGCTGGATGACCGCGCTAATTACTGGCTGCCAGTAGATCAATATATCGGCGGTATCGAACATGCAATCTTGCACCTTTTGTACGCACGCTTTTTTAACAAGCTGATGCGGGATATAGGTCTCGTGAAATCAGGCGAGCCTTTTGCCAATCTACTGACGCAAGGCATGGTGCTAAAAGACGGCGCCAAAATGTCTAAATCCAAGGGCAATACGGTAGACCCACAAGAACTTATTGATAACTATGGTGCCGATACCGCACGCCTGTTCATGATGTTTGCGGCCCCTCCGGAGCAGAGCCTGGAATGGTCCGATACTGGCGTGGAAGGCGCGCATCGCTTCCTGCGGCGCTTATGGAAAGCAGTTTTTGACCATGTCGAACACGGTACGGCAATCGCTTACAGCGCTGAAGAATCGTCAGCCGAACTATCTGCAGAGCTGAAAAACCTGCGCCGCCAATTGCATCAGACCATAGAAAAAGTGACGGATGATTATGGTCGGCGCCATACTTTCAATACGGCAATTGCTTCGGTCATGGAGCTCATGAACGCCTTGGCCAAAACCGAGGCTAACGATGCGCTTTCACGTGCGGTTAAACAAGAGGTGCTAGAGTCTGCCGTACTACTGCTCTCCCCTATTGTGCCGCATATCTGTCAGGCTCTCTGGTCTGAACTGCAAGCGGCAACCTCCATACTGGAGGCCAACTGGCCAGTGACGGATACCGCGGCGCTGGTACAGGATGAAATTGAACTCGTGTTACAGGTCAATGGTAAATTGCGTGGAAGCATGACGGTCGCTCGCACGCTGGAAAAACCGCTATTGGAGAAATTAGCTGTAGAGCAGCCTTGTGTACAGAAATATCTGGAAGATGGCGTCAGCGTGCGTAAAATCATCGTCGTACCGAACAAACTTATCAATGTCGTAGTGGGATAACAATTATGCAAATGTTCAGCTTCACTCGTCTGCATTGGGTATTGTGCGGCCTGATTTGCGCCATGACCCTTACCGCGTGCGGCTTTGAAATGCGCGGCGTGCAAAACATGACTTTTGAGAATCTGTACATACAGGGTAGCCTGTCCATCTCTAAAGCCTTGAATAAGTCATTGGCAGTCAATGGCGTCAAAATAGTCAAGGATCCGGAACAAGCTGAACTCATGCTGGATCTCATGAGTGAATCCAGTGAAAAACGCATTCTTTCCCTGAGCGGTGCCGGTGTGGTCCGGGAATATGATTTGATCTACCGCGTTACCTACCGCCTGAAAGAACAAGGTATAGAGCTTTGGGGCGAGCCCAAAATGATCGAGTTGCGCAGAGATTACTCCTACAGCGATAGAGATGTGCTGGCTACGGGATACGAAGAGGTCAGGCTCAATGCAGAGATGCGCCAGGAAGCAACTCAACAGTTGCTGCGCAGCCTGGTCACCTATAAAGTCAAAAAGCCATCAGTCACATAAATGCGTCTGCAACCGCAGCAACTTAGTCAACACCTGGAACAGGGCTTGCGCCCGCTCTATGTGCTAATGGGTGATGAGCCGCTGGCCCAGCGTGAATCGCTGGATGCCATACGATCTGTTGCACGTCGTCAAGGTTACGATGAACGCACCAGCCTCACAGTAGAACGTAATTTCAATTGGCAGCAGCTTGCTGCTTTTGGCCAGTCTATTTCGCTATTCGCCAGCCTGCGCATATTGGAACTCAACATTCCATCCGGCAAGCCGGGAGCAGAAGGCAGCAAAGCCCTGCAGGCTCTCGCTGCAAAACCCATGATAGACACTGTAATTATCGTCATCCTGCCCAAGCTGGATAGGGACGGGAAAAACAGCGCATGGTTTAGCGCGCTGGAACAAGCGGGCGTCTCGCTGGCATTGCAAGAGGTCGATGCGCAACTTTTACCGCAGTGGATTGCCAAAAGACTCGCGCTGCAAGATCAACAAACCGATGCCGAGACCTTGGCGTTTATCGCCCACCAGGTAGAGGGTAACCTACTGGCCGCCCATCAGGAAATCCAGAAACTTGGACTGCTTTACCCGGCAGGCACATTGGCGGCTAACTCAGTACGCGATGCCGTACTCAATGTATCGCGCTATGATGCATTCCAACTCGGTGAAGCAGTATTGGCGGGCGACAGCGAACGTACTGTCAGAATTTTACAGGGCTTGCAGGATGAAGGCGCCCAGCCCGTGGCTGTGATGAATCCGCTGTTATGGGTGTTACGGCCATTAGTCAGAATCAAGCAGGCTGAGGCACGTGGAGAAAATGTGGCAAATGCCATGCAACAGGCGAGAGTTTATGGCGACAGGCAGGCGCTGGTTAAGCGTGCGCTTTCCCGCCTGAGTTTGCGCCAATTGCAGGCAGCCCTGCTGAAACTCGCGGAAATTGATAAAACGGTTAAAGGCCTGTTACGCGGCGATGCCTGGCTGGAAATTTCTCGGCTATGTTTTGGCTTGGCCAAGGCTGGCAGGCGGACCGGTACACGTTAAGGGCAATCATGGAAATCAAGTCTTACATGCAGCAACTGGGTGTCGAAGCGCGCGCTGCTTCACGCCTGATGGCCAAAGCGAACGGCAACACCAAAAACTTGGCGCTGACCACGATTGCGCAGGCCATCCGTCGAGAAAAATCTGCTCTGCTGACGGCAAACCAGGCGGATGTAGCAGCCGCGCGCGCCGCAGGCATGGATGAGGCGCTGCTGGACAGGCTCATACTTTCGGAAAAGGCCATTGCACTCATGGCCGAAGGACTTGAACAGATTGTCGCGCTCGCTGACCCTATTGGCGAAATCACTGATCTGAAATATCGCCCTTCCGGCATTCAGGTCGGCAAAATGCGCGTGCCGCTCGGCGTTATCGGCATAATTTACGAGGCACGGCCTAACGTCACGGTTGATGCGGCCGGACTCTGCATCAAATCCGGCAATGCCGCAATTCTGCGCGGCGGCTCCGAGGCTATCCGATGCAATCACGCGCTGGCGGCGCTGGTGCATGAAGGGTTGACCGCAGCCGGGCTACCTAAAGCTGCGGTGCAAGTGGTTGAGACTACCGACCGCGCTGCCGTCGGTGCGCTGATTACCATGAAAGAATATGTGGACGTCATCGTGCCACGCGGCGGTAAAGGGCTGATCGAGCGCATCTCCAATGAAGCGCTTATCCCCGTGATCAAACATCTGGATGGCAACTGTCATGTCTATGTAGATGACGACGCCGATTTTGGCAAGGCATTGCGTATTGTCGAAAACTCCAAAACCCAGCGCCTCGGCACCTGCAATACCGCAGAGTCATTACTGGTAGCCCGTTCGGTAGCCGCTACAGCTCTACCGACTTTGGCAAAAATGCTGACTGCCAAAGGCATTGAAATTCGCGGCTGCGCAGAAACGTGCGCCATTGTGACTACAGCCAAACCGGCGACAGAAGAAGATTACTATACTGAGTATCTGGCCGAGATTATTTCAGTCAAGGTAGTCGCCGGGATAGATGAGGCCATTGACCACATCAATCAGTATTCCTCGCAGCACACGGAGGCCATAGTCACCGAGAATTACACCAAAGCACGCCAGTTCTTGCGCGAAGTGGACTCCAGTTCAGTTATCGTCAACGCCTCCACCCGTTTTGCCGATGGCTTCGAGTATGGCCTGGGTGCCGAAATCGGCATTTCTACTGACAAACTGCATGCGCGCGGACCGGTGGGCCTGGAAGGTTTGACCAGCATGAAATATATTGTGCTCGGCAATGGTGAGATCCGCACCTAGTTGCCACTCACGGATAAACCATTGATTGGCATCTTGGGTGGCACATTCGACCCTATCCATTTCGGCCATCTGCGCATGGCGCAGGAACTGGCTACAGTGCTGAATTTGAGCGAAGTACGCTTTATCCCCGCTGCATTGCCGCCACATCGCATGCAGCCCCAATCGCCTGCCAGTCATCGTGCAGCGATGGTGCGTCTGGCGATTGCAGGCAATCCGAAATTTAGCCTTGATGAGCGTGAGCTGCAACGCACAGGCGCTTCTTACACCATAGATACGCTGCTTTCGCTGCGAGAGGATATGGGCCAGACCGCACCATTATGCCTACTGATGGGCTGCGATGCTTTTCTTGGGCTACCGGGCTGGCATCGCTGGCATGAGCTGCTGGCGCTGTGTCATATCGTGGTAGTGCAACGGCCAAACACCGCACCCCACCCCGGAAATATGCCTGCGCCATTGACCGCTTTGTGGGAGAAATGCGCAACAACCCGTATCAAAGATTTGGCAGAAAAAAATGCCGGGCATATTTTGATGCAAGACATAACGCCACTCGACATTTCCGCGACCAGAATTCGTGAAGCCCTGAAGCAAAACACCAGCCCACGCTATTTAATGCCGGACGCCGTCATCGACTATATCCACGCGCAGCAGCTATATAGCTAACATATCCAGGCGCAGGTGCTTTGCCGCCGTTGTATAATCTGCGGCCATTAACCACGGCAATGTGCCCAGGCAAGGCGCAGCTAGGCGCTGTTGCAAGCTGTGCAGGTTTGCATTAAACGCTGTCATTTCCGGATCAAGCTGATTAGCCACCCATCCGGCCAGCTTCAAACCGCGCGCCTGAATGGCTTCCGCCGTGAGCAGCGCATGATTCATGCATCCAAGGCGCATGCCAACCACCAGTATGACTGGCATGCCTAGCATTTTGGCCAGGTCGGCCGTATCCACGCCATTACCCAATGGCACACGAAAACCGCCCACACCTTCAACGATGACCACATCCGCCCTGGCTCTGAGTTGCTGACAGGCCTGCGCTATCACGTCTAGCTTGATATCCACTCCTGCCTGCTGGGCGGCAATATGCGGCGCAATAGCAGGCTCGAAAGCATATGGATTAATCTGATGGGAGGGGGCATTTAAATTACCGGCGGCAACCAATTGCTCGACATCATCCGCAATCAGTTGATCGCCTATTCTGCGGCAACCAGCAGCGACGGGCTTCATCCCTATGACGTTTAAACCCCGCGTTACCAAGCCATGTATCAGTGCCGCGGACACCAGCGTTTTACCTACGTCAGTATCTGTCCCGGTAATAAAATAAGCCCTACTCATTTTTTACGGTGCAACGTAATGGGAACACTGCCATCTGCTGTCTGGGCTTTTGGCTCGGGCTTCCAGGCGTGACCGTAGACCACCTCAAAGGTAGCTGGCAGCTTGCCATCCCGCCTGAAGCGTTCATAGCCTTCTGTCAATTTGCGCAGAAAACCTTTGCCCTCTAAGCCACGTCGACGGCCTTCTGCAGCATTGTGCGCACCGATGGCCTTGAGGTCACGCATCACGCTGATCACATCATCATAAGTCAGTACGAAATGTTCCACATCCAGTACGGGAGCGGTGAAGCCCGCCCGAATCAGGGCATCCCCAATGTCGTGCATATCGATAAACCGGCTCACGTGCACATGATCCGGGTCGGCCGTAGCGGCTTGGCGTAGCTCTTTCAAGGTATCGGGCCCGAAACTGCTGAACATCAGCAAGCCGCCAGGTTGCAGAACGCGATGTGTTTCCGTGAAAGCCAGGTCGAGATCATTACACCATTGCAGCGCGAGGTTGGACCAGACCAGCCCCACGCTACTGGCGGCCAGTGGCAAATTTTCGATGTCAGCACAGACCATGTTTTGAGCGGATAAGCCCAGCATGCGGCTAATGCGGGAGGTAAGCCCGCCTTGGCTGGCTTGCGATTTTTGCAACATACCCAAGGCAATATCCAATGAGATAACCCGGCTTGCGGCGAATCTCCTGGCCAAGGCAATACTCGCATGGCCAGTGCCACTGCCCGCGTCCAGTATGGCTTTCGGCGCGATGTTAACAAGATCCAGGCGGCTCAACATGCGTTCGCGCACCTCTTTTTGCAGGATGGCGGCATCGTCATAGGCCTCTGCTGCACGGCCGAAAGATGCGCGCACGCGAGCCTTATCAATACGGTAAATGTCGTTCATACAACCGGCTCGAGAAACTGCACGAGCGCCTTAACAAATTGTTCTGGGTGTGAGAGAAACGGCGCGTGTGAAGCCCCTGCGATCAAGCTTAGACGCCCGAACGGCAGGTGCCGCGCCAGCCAATGCGCTGCTTGTACCGGCGCCAGCGTGTCATGATCCCCGTGCACCAATAACACCGGTTTTCTGATGTTTTTAATTTCTGGCCGCAAATCACTGTCGAGCAATATGCGTAACGTCTTTTGCAGGGAATCCAAGGCGGGTACCGGACGCTCGGCAAAGCTGGCACGCAACTTCTTGATGGTGCTGCGCGCATCAGCAGCCCCCATGCACTGCAAAGTAAAAAACCTGATCAGGGTATTCTGATAATCGTGGCTGACTTGATCAGCAAACTGCTGGAATACAGCGGCATCAATGCCGTCTTGCCAGGGCTCTGCATCAACCAGGTCTGGAGGACCATTCACAAACCGCGGCGTAGCGCCCACCAGCACCAGACGGCGCACACGGTCCGGCTGCAAAAGCGCGATGCGCATGGCAACCTGACCGCCCAGCGACCAGCCGCAAATATCAACATTGTCCGGCAATGCCTCTGCCACGCTTGCTGCAACGGCATGCAGGTGGCCAGGTTCAATTGGCGCACTAAATCCCATACCCGGCAAATCTACTACATGCAGATTAAAATGCTCTGAGAGTTTTTTGACCAGCGGCTGCCATACCCCACCGTGCATCCCCCATCCGTGAATCAGGGCCAGGTCTGGCGAAACGGCAATGTGCTTGCCGGCGCCATGCGCTTCTATATACAAACTCATATTGCCATTACTTTCTCGGCAGACTGCACTGTTGCAATCAGGCGCTGCACATCGTCAACGCTGTGCGCGGCAGACAAGGATATGCGCAACCGCGCGCTGCCCCTGGGCACAGTAGGGGGACGGATGGCAGGCACCAGAATACCTTGCGTGAGCAAATACTCACTGAGCCGCAACACCTCTTCATTACTGCCAACTAGTACAGGCTGTATGGCTGTGGATGAATCCATGAGCTGCCAACGCTGCAAACGCAAATTGGATTTGAGCAAGTTGATCAACTGCTTCAAATGCACGCGGCGGCTATCTTCCTGCTCGATAATTTTCAATGCCGCGAGTAAGGTTGCCGACAGTGCTGGTGGTGTCGCCGTTGTATAGATATAAGTGCGTGCATTCTGCATCAAGTAGTCGATCAGCACAGGCTCGCCCGCGACAAACGCGCCGGATACACCAGCCGCCTTGCCCAGTGTCGCCATGTAAATAATACGCTTTGATGCCACTTGAAAGTGGCTTAAGACACCACGGCCTTTTTCGCCCATCACGCCGAAACCATGCGCATCATCCAGCATCAGCCAGGCGTCATGGCGCTCGCATAACGCCAGCAACTCTGACACCGGAGCGAGATCGCCATCCATGCTGAACACTGCATCAGCAACCACCAGCTTACGGGTTGCCTGGCTTGTGCGCAGCATGTTCTCCAGCGCTGGCAGGTCATTGTGCGGGTAGCGATTCAATTCCGCACGGGAAAGAACTGCCGCGTCATTGAGTGAAGCATGATTCAGCTTGTCGGCAAAAATGGCATGTTTGCGCCCCATCAAAGCGGTGATGACAGCCAGATTGGCCATATAGCCAGTAGAAAACGACAACGCCGCAGGCAGGCCAACGAACGCTGCCAAGGCCTGCTCCAGCTCATGATGATAGCGATGGTGTCCGGTGATCAGGTGCGAAGCCCCGCTGCCCACGCCAGACCTGGTGGCGGCTTCTTGCAATGCAGCGATGAGCTCTGGATGATTGGCGAGACCAAGATAATCGTTGCTGCAAAAGGATAGGACCTCGCGCCCATCCACTTTGACATGCGCGCCTTGAGCGCTATCCAGCAAGCGCCGCTGGCGGCTTAAGCCATCTGCTGTCCGCTGGTCGAGCTCAGCCTGCAAACTTGCGAACAAATTTTCTGACACCTGGAGGCAGCTATTAAGCCGGGTGTATGCCCAGTTTTGCGAACATGGCCTGATCAGCCTCGACCTCGGGGTTGCCCGTGGTCAACAGCTTTTCACCGTAGAAGATCGAGTTGGCGCCAGCAATAAAACACAGTGCCTGTATGCCTTCTGGCATGCTCTCACGCCCGGCAGACAGTCGCACATAGCTCTGCGGCATGGTGATGCGCGCGGCAGCGATGGTTCTTACAAACTCGATCGGATCGAGCGCTTCAGTGCCGTGTAGCGGCGTGCCTTCAACTTGTGTGAGCAGGTTGATAGGCACACTCTCGGGCGGCCGCTCCATATTTGCCAACTGCGCCAGCAAGCCGGCACGTTGATTACGCGATTCGCCCATACCGATAATGCCGCCGCAACACACGTTGATATCCGCTTCGCGCACGCGCTCCAGCGTATCCAGACGGTCCTGGTAAGTACGGGTCGTAATTACATCGCCATAAAACTCCGGCGCGGTATCCAGGTTGTGATTGTAGTAATCGAGCCCGGCTTCTTTCAACTGCTCGGCCTGACCTTCTTTCAGCATGCCCAGCGTGGCACAGGTCTCCAACCCCAGCGCCTTCACTTCTGCAACCATCTTAAGTACAGGCTCCAGGTCTCTCTGCTTGGGGCTGCGCCATGCCGCACCCATGCAAAAACGTGTGGCGCCGCTGTCTTTCGCCGCGCGCGCAGCTGTCAGCACTTCCTCCAACCGCATCAAATCCTGATTTTCGACGTCGGTGTGATAGCGCGCGGCCTGCGGGCAATAACCGCAATCTTCTGAACATCCCCCGGTTTTGATCGAGAGCAAGGTACTGACCTGAACCGCGTTGGGATCGAAGTGCTGCCTATGCACAGTCTGTGCGCGATGAATCAGATCACTGAAGGGCAATTCAAACAATTCGGCAATTTCAGCCACACTCCAGCGTACAGATGCGTTCTGTGCACACTTGCACTGTGTGCTTGCATGAGACTCGGTTACATTAGTATTTATTACGGTTTCAAGCATTTTCCATTCCTCTTATTTAGCTTCTACCTGCATGTCCTGCCACGGCTCTCTGTTGGCGCGCGCAATATCACGTACACCCAAGGGGATTACTATCAATATGGCGATTATCCATATGATAATCATCAGGTGCATTCCGCTGCCTACCCATTTAATCATGAGTGAGCTAAAGTTGAGTGTCGCCACCAGCCCGCCCACCAAGCCATAAAAGCGATACCCGGCGGGCACCAGATAACTGCGGACTTTGGGATTAGGATGATGCGCCACAGCGGCATAGACAAAAATGGAAGCCGCTATCCAAATTGGAACCAGCACCGGCACCAAGATGGCGATACAGGAAAAGAAACTGAAACTCTGTGCTGCCCGCCGCTGCTGTTTGGCTGTAATGATATTTTTCATCATTAATTAGTTGTTAAGTATGCTAAAAGTGGATTATACCCTGTCAAATGAAAATCCAACAATTGATTAACAACTGGTCAAAATTTAATCATTTATTATTTCCGCAATGTTGCATGCTTTGTTCTTCAATGAAAAATAGCGCGCTGGCAATTTGCACAGACTGCCTGCATGATTTGCCCTGGCATACGCAGGAGCATTGCCCTCAATGCGGGCTACTCTCAACCGGCAACCAGGTATGCGGTCATTGCTTAACTTCGTCCCCGGCATTTGATGCCACTCAAGCCTTGTTTCGTTATGAATATCCATTGGACGCCATGCTGCAATGCTATAAATATGGCCGTCAGTTAACCATGGCTGATATTTTTGGTGAATTGATGATTCAGCGCCTTCCCGCATCCGCACGCCCAGATGTCATCATTCCCATGCCCTTGCATCCTCAGCGCCTGCAGGAAAGGGGCTTTAACCAGGCAGTCGAAATTGGTCGTATGGTGGCAAAAAGGCTACAACTGCCTTTAGATATTCAATCTTGCAGCAGAATAAAACCGGCCCCGCCCCAGGTCAGCCTGCCACTAAAAGAACGTGTGAAAAATATGCGCAATGCTTTCGCCTGCAATAAAAAACTGGATGGCCTCAGAGTTGCCCTGCTCGACGATGTAATGACCACCGGCGCCAGCCTCAATGCGCTGGCCAGCACGGTCAAAAGCGCGGGAGCCGCTCATGTGGAGTGCTGGACAATAGCCCGCACCCTGCCGCAATGAGCCCGTTGCCGACTAGCGTAAACGCTGACGAATCTGCTTCAGCCGCTGATCGACAAACTGCGCCAGATCCACACTCAGATTGGCATTGTGCTGCGCGCGTTGAAATGCCTCCTGAGCTTCTGTCAGGCGATTTGTCGCTTGCAAGGAGATACCCAGGCCTATCAGCCAGCCAGACATCGCAGAATCGCTGATTAGCGCGATCATATAGTGATTAATGGCCTCATCGTGCCTATCGTCCCGCTGCAACAGTGTCGCCAGAAAGCCATGATAATCGGCATCGTTCTTGGCGTACGGCAAGCCTTGCTCCAGAGTGGCCAGCGCGCATGATTTATCCCCTGCATCCAGCCGCAAGCGGGCTAGCGCCAAACTAAATGCACTCTGGTCCGGCGCCAGTTCCACGCCTTTAGCTAACAAGGATATGGCTTCACTTTTACGCTTGTTATCCACCAGCAGCCCCGCCAGCGTTAGGCGCGCGTCATGATTCGCCGGGTTGGCATCCAAAGCCTGCACCAGCGCCGCCTGAGACTCAGCGACTCGTCCTTGCTGCAAATAGAGCAATGCCTGCCGGTAATAATTCCCGGAAATCTGTTCAGGCCGTATCTGCTTGACTATAGGGCTGCTATCCGGAGATATTTTTGCAGACGGTTTTGCTTTGGCGCCATCAGCAACTGCCTTGCTGTCCGGTTCGTCTTTAGCCAATAACTCCGCCTTCGGCTTGACCGGTAGCTGATGCTGCGGAGATTTGGCCTGTTGCGCCATCTGTTCTGGCGCTTCAATTCGAAGCTCTCTCTCCAGCAGGGGCATTGACATTGTGTCGAGAGCAGGGCTGGCTTGCGGCTGAGCAATATCCTGCTGCACCGTTTCGGTTGGCGCAAAGGCAGCTGGCGGCGGTGCCACGTCCGCCGGCTTTGAAGCTGCCATGTCCAGCTTTTCCGCAGCCACGGGCATCGCGGTCGACATATGCTGCTGCAACATATAGATAGCTCCAGCAAGTAAGCCAAGCAGCAAAACAGCGATTAACTTCAAGGGCGAGCCACGCTGCCCGCGCGGAGCTGTGCGCTTGCAAGTGCTACCTAATACGAAAAACAATCGTTAAGCAAATCGATTCTATGTTCGGTTACTTTAGAATTGCTACGCCCTTGATTTGGGCATATACGGCTTTACCCAATGCCAACCCCAGATTCACAGAAGATTTCCGCGTGATGCGGGCCAGTATCCTTGTGCCGCCGACATCCAGCCCTACCATGATTTGACCAGGGCTGTCGTCGGACAAGCCCGTTACCGCAGCGGGTAAAATATTAAGAATACTGGTGTCCTGCTGTTGTGCCAAAGTCAGGCTCACGTCACGCGCCTGAATACGAACACGCACCTGCTGATTGATCTCCACCTCCTGGTACGGCAAAGCAAGCAAGCCACCAGCGAATAAAACCCAGGTAAGGTGGTTTTCGATATCCTGGGCACTCACAGTGCCAAGAATCAACGCTTCCGCTGCGTCACCGTGGGCCAGCGGCATATCCAAGCGCGTCATCAAATCAATGGGAGAGCCACTCGCCAAGACACGGCCATGTTCGAGCAGCACCATATTGTCAGCCAGCCGCGCAACTTCGTCCGGCGCATGGCTAACGTAAATTAGCGGTATATCCAGCTCATCATGCAGCCTTTCCAGATAAGGCAAAATTTCGCTTTTGCGCTTAACATCCAAGGCTGCCAATGGCTCGTCCATGAGCAAAATGCGTGGGCTGGTAGCCAGCGCACGTGCGATGCCAACACGCTGGCTTTCGCCGGTGGAAAGCGTTTGTGGCATGCGCTCCAGCAGATGATCTATGCCCAGCAGCTTGATGGACTGCGCCAGAGACACCCGTCGTTCCGGTTCGGGTACGCGTTTCATGCCGTATTCCAAGTTGCGCCGGACTGTGAGATGCGAGAACAGCCCTGCCTCCTGGATTACATAGCCCAACGGTCGCCTGTAGGTGGGGATGAATAGATTGCGTGAGTCATCCTGCCAAACCTCGCCATTGACTTCCAAATAACCACCTGGTGCATGCTCCAGTCCAGCAATGGCACGCAGGCAAGTGGTTTTGCCAGAGCCTGAAGCCCCGAACAGGGCAGTCACGCCACGACCAGGCAGATTCAGATCAACATCCAGCAAAAATTCAGGATAGTCGAGCTTAAACCTCGCACGGATGGCAAATCCGGCTGGAGCATTCATTTCTTCCGCCCTGTTGGATTAAGCACGTAAAGCATTAGCAGTATCACAAAGGAGAACGCCAGCATACCCGCCGAAAGCCAGTGAGCCTGTGTGTATTCCATCGCTTCTACATGGTCGTAAACTTGAACAGAGACTACGCGTGTCCTGTCTGGAATATTACCGCCGATCATCAGCACCACTCCGAACTCGCCCACGGTATGGGCGAAGCCCAACACGATAGCGGTGAGATAGCCTGGCTTTGCCATGGGCAGCACTACACTGAAGAAGGTATCTAGCGGCGAGGCGCGCAGGGTAGCCGCCGTTTCCAAAGGCCGCTCACCCATGGCCTCGAAGGCGTTCTGAATAGGCTGGACAACAAAAGGCAAGGAATAAAATACCGAGGCCACCACCAGGCCAGCGAAGGTAAAGGGCAATACGCCTAATCCCATGGATTGGGTAAATTGTCCAATTGGCCCATTGGGCCCCAGGATCACCAACAGATAAAATCCAATCACCGTCGGGGGTAACACAATGGGCAACGCCACCACTGCGCTCACAGCACCTTTCCACCAAGATTTGGTGCGCGCCAACCACCATGCAACTGGCGTACCAATCACGAGCAAGATTGCAGTGGTCACGGTTGCCAGTTTCAGGGTCAGCGTAATTGCCGCAACGCTAGAATCTCCCAGCACAACACATTCCCTTACAGGTCATAACCATAGGACTTGATCACCATGCGCGCCTTGTCAGTTTTGAGGAATGCCATCAAAGCGCGAGCAGCCGGGTTGTCCTTGCCTAGTGTCAAAATCACTGCATCCTGACGAATGGGAGCATGCAAATTTGCAGGTACGATCCAGGCGGATCCGCTTTTTACTTTGCCTGCTTCATAAACCTGGGACAAGGCAACGAACCCCAGTTCCGCATTGCCCGTGGCGACAAACTGGTAAGTCTGGGCAATATTCTCTCCCTGCACGAATTTGGGTTGAAGGCTCTCAAGCAAGCCCAACTTGACTAACGTCTCCACAGCAGCCTCACCGTAAGGTGCCAGCTTAGGGTTGGCTATCGCGATATGCTTAAAGCCACCTTTCTTCAGCACTTCACCTTTTTCGTCCACCAAATCCGATTGGGCCGACCAGAGTACAAGTTTGCCGATGGCGTAAGTGAAACCACTGTCAGGCAGAGCGGCACCCTCTTTCTCAAGCCTAGCAGGGATTTCGGCATCAGCGGACAGCAGGACCTCGAATGGCGCACCGTTCTTGATCTGGGCGTAGAACTTTCCGCTAGCGCCGAATGACAATATCGCTTTGTGACCAGTAGCTTTCTCGAAATCAACGGCGATCGCTTTCATCGGGGCAGTGAAGTTGGCAGCAACAGCTACTTGAACTTCTCCTGCAAAAACAGGTGCGGATAGAGCAAAGAAAACCATGCCTGCAAACAAAGTAAAAAGAGATTTTTTCATGCTATGGGCTTCTACAAGGATAGAAAAATTTCAAGCAGGCACTGCCAGGATAATGTGAGCAGCATTAATTAAAGCCAAGACATGCTCCCCATCCTTGAGGCCCAGCGATCGGATGCTCTCGTTGGTAACAATGGCTGTTAAAGTCTTGCCTCCGGCCAACTCGATAATGACTTCGCTGTTGACGGCCCCCTCCTGGCAGCGTGCAACAGTGCCACGTAATTGATTACGGGCGCTGGTTTTGAGATTATCGTCTGCTGCCAGAATGACCCAGGAGGCTTTTACCAAGGCATAAGTCTCTAAACCAGGCGCCAGAGTCAAATGATCAACACTGTCGTTTGTAATAGTGGCGGTCAGTTCTATACCACCTCCGATATCAAGAGCCACCTCGGCATTCACGGCACCTTTTTTCACGGTTTTAACAATGCCTAAAAACTGGTTGCGTGCACTGGTTCGCATATCAAACCTTCTGATCGTACGATAGTACTCGTCGAAATCTTCTATGTTTTTACCTATGGTGACAGGCAATTCTCTCCATTCTTTTTCAAGATGGCGATAAGCGGTCACGACACGCCGACCATATTTGGTAAGGCTGGTGCCACCACCATGGCTGCCACCCGTCTGGCGCGCAACCAATGGTTCCCCAGATAAATTGTTAATGGTTTCTACCGCCTGCCATGCAGCCTTGTAGCTCATCCCCATTTCACTGGCAGCAGCAGCAATAGAACCTAAGGTGTCGATACGTTCCAACAACTCCAAGTGATCCCAGCGCTTGCTGCGCATGGTTGGCGGCTTCACTGATTTCAGGCGCTCAATAGATTTGCTAATTGAATTCTCCAGTTACACAAGCCAATATCATTAGCTCTGAAATAGCATAGCATATCGTTATTACTTTTAACTACATAACGAATGTATGGAAATTACATAAACCAAGGCGAGCCTGTCTATGCAGCTTTCAAGGATGGCCTGGTATTCGATGAGGGGACTGGCAATTAGGCGTTGCCATTTTATGTGTTAAACAATGGCAGGGAATTTAGCCAAACACAGGCAGGGTGGGAACGAAGCCCAAGAACGATGAAACCGTGCTTGCTCAATAACTCAAATTTGAGGATCAAAAAATAGCGGATAGATGAATACGGTAACAGCAAGCATCAATTAGGCATTCTGCAAAGCACACGCTTTTATGAAAAATGAGCGCAATGGCTAGATTTAGCGCCCACCTGGAAACCCTAGCTGTCCCCATGCCTCGTAACTGACTATGGCCACCGTGTTTGATAAATTCATACTACGATTGTTTGGTTTCATGGGTATTCTAAGATGGCACTCAACTTCGGGGTTTTGGTGAATGTTATCAGGCAGCCCATTAGTTTCGGATCCAAATAATAAAATATCGCCAGCTCTGTACTCGATTTGATTGTACAGATGCGTTCCTTTAGTCGTTATTATGAATACTCTATGTCCCTGCATGGCTTTTGAAAACGCCTCGAAGTTTGGGTGGCGAACGACGTTTGCGAGATCAAAATAATCAAGGCCAGACCGACGTAAATTCTTATCTTCAAGATCAAAACCCAGTGGTTCTATCAAGTGAAGAGTAAAACCGTTATTAGCGATAAGCCTAATAATATTCCCTGTATTTTGCGGAATCTTGGGCTCATAGAGGGCAATGTTTAACATTTTTGGCTGAGAATTCTAAATGGTGGAAATGCCGCAGTTTTAATTCGTCCGATTCCGGTGCTGTGATAATTGGTGAGGCCTGGCGGCAAAATGCTATTGGGGATGGAGCTTAAAATGCTAAAGACTATCTGGGTTATAGTGATTCAGGTTTCTGCTCGCGGCTTAGCAGGTTCTCAAGGGCAACCCTGGGTGAACGGCCATATGAAAGTACCTGGTCAACCTCGCAGGTAATCGGCATTTCTATGCCCATCTGCGCCGCACGCCTGACTACCTCTCGTGTCGTGTATACGCCTTCAGCCACGTGCCCCAGGCTCTGCAGAATCTGCTCCAGGGCCTGCCCGCTGGCCAAACGCAGCCCTACTTCACGATTACGTGAGTATTGGCCTGTACAGGTCAATATAAGATCGCCAGCGCCAGCCAGGCCCATGAACGTCTCTTTTTTACCCCCCAGGCTCAAGCCAAAACGTGTGATTTCGGCCATCCCACGCGTAATCAAGGCTGCGCGCGCATTATTACCAAACTGCATGCCATCACAGATCCCGGCAGCAATCGCCATCACATTCTTCAGTGCGCCGCACACCGAAACGCCGACCACATCAGTACTGGTATAGACCCTGAAATTGCCACCATGCAGCATGGCTCCTGCCTCACATGCAAAAGTCTCATCATTGGCAGCCAGCGTCACCGCCGTAGGCAAGTCGCGTGCAAGTTCAGTGGCAAAACTGGGGCCGGAGAGCACTCCCCAAGACTGTGCGGCACCGAGCTCTTCCAGAGCAACCTCGTGCGGCAATTTGGCTGTGCCGCCTTCCAGGCCTTTACTAGCCCAGATCACAGGGGCTTTACAGCCTGCGTTTTTGATAGCCTTAAGGGTGGAGCGAAAACCGGCAGTCGGTACAGCAGACAGGATCAGGTCGGCATCTTTAAGCGCGGCAGCCAGGTTGCCTTCGAGTGATAAATTTTCACCAAATACAAAATCACCAAGATATTGGCGGTTGGCGCGTGTGTCACGCATATCGGCAAGGTGGGCCTGATTGCGCGTCCATAAGACCACCTTGTGCTGATGGCTGATTTGCAGTGCCAGTGCGGTAGCCCAGGCACCAGCGCCTAAAACAGCTATTTTCATACTGCCGCTTTCATCGCCTTATTCTCAAAAGCCCCAAACCGACGTTGAGAGCATGTATCCAGACAGGCCATCGCGGTGCTTTACCTTGACCCAGCCATTGCTGGGAAGCTCAAGCAAATCCAGCACCACATTTTCCTCTACTCGACAAACCAGTGCTGAGGCGGCATCCGGCGACTGCCGGACTTCCGCCTGGTTAAGCGTTACCAGCACAGTGCGCCTGGTAGCAAGCTGCTTGGCCGCTATCCAGCTTAAGCCGCCACGGTTGTCACGCACCTTTATCCAGTCACCCAGGTCGACGATGATTTCCACCGGATAGCCCTGGCTGATGACAAACAGCTTTTTGCCTTGTGCTGATGGCGCGTCGTACAGTATGGCCTTGGGAACCGCAATAGAACGGTACTCCAGCGCTGAAGCCACACCAGGCAACAGCGCCAGCAACATGCCGATGCAGGCAATGGACTTAATGGGTAGTAACCCCTGCAGCAGCCTCGTCAACTGGCTGTTGCTTCTGCTGAGCATAAAGCGCCTCAAAATTAATGGGATTAAGCAATACCGGCGGAAAACCGCCGCGTGTCACGATATCCGATACTGCTTCGCGCGCGTAGGGGAACAGGATGTTAGGGCAACCGATGCCGAGAACAAGCTCAAGATTTTCTGCTGGTACGTTACTCACCCGGAATATACCTGCCTGGGCGACTTCGACCAGAAACACGGTTTTGTCTTCGACTTTGGAAGTTACAGTGACCGTGATGACCACTTCATATACGCCCTCGTCCAGCTTGGTAGCAGCATTGCTGAGCTCAACGCCTACCTGCGGCGCTTCGCGCTGAATAAAGATTTGCGGTGCATGGGGGATTTCCAGCGACAAATCCTTGATATAAATTTTCTCAATGCCAAATCCGGGTTGTTGCTCCTGTTCCTGATTTGCTTGCGCTACGTTATCTTCTGCCATGACAATTCCTAAAATGGGCCCGCACCTAGATGCCGAGCCTGGTTGTAATTATTGGATATCCGCCCCTAGTTACTGAGACTGACGGGATTTTAATAAAAGCAGCATTCTATCTGCTTACGCCCTGTTTTTGAACAATAAGCAGGGGCCATGCCAAATTACTCGACTAATAATGGCTCCAGCTTTCCCGCCAAGTCCAGTGCGCGCAACTCCTCGAAGCCACCGATATGGCGCTCATCGATGTAAATCTGCGGCACGGTACGGCGACCAGTTTTTTCCATCATTTCCACACGCAGCTCCGGCTCCAGATCAACACGTACTTTGTCAATCTGCTTCACACCCTTGCTCAATAAAAGCCTTTCTGCATTCAGGCAGTAGGGGCAAGTTGCCGTGGTGTACATCAAAATTTGCGCCATGCCTAATCCTTCACCACCGGCAGTTTGGCCTGTATCCAGGCAGCAAGACCGCCCTGCAGGCTATGTACCTTGGAAAACTCCTGCTTGCGCAAAATATCGCATGCCTTGCCGGAGTGCGCACCGCTCTGGCAATGCACGAGCACCGGGTTATCCTTGAACCGGCGAATTTCACCAAGTCGCGCATCGAGCTGGGCCAGTGGAATATGCCTGGCTTCCGGAATATGTCCAGTAGCGAATTCCGCATCGTCGCGCACGTCCAGCATTACGGCATTGGCCCGGTTAATCAACAGCACCGCTTCATTCGGCGTCAGATTGGCAACGCCACCGCGTTTGAGCATAGGCCATAGCAGCATGGCGGCTGAGCCTAAAGCCAAACCCACCAGTAAAACATTTTCAGTCAGAAACTGCAGCACTTTGTTGCTTCCTCTTTAATCGGGATTGAACATACTCCAGCAATGGCCGGTAAGTGCCCGTATCACGCACCGACAGCGTACTTAACTCTTTAATCAGGCCATCCGCAGAAGCGGGATAAGCAGCCAGCCTCGGTCGAGCTGCCGATAGGCTTCGTCCTGCCGCCCGGCCAGGCTCAGCAATATAGCCTGGGCAAAAACCAGCCCATCTACTGGCTCAAAATGCATGGCGCTGCTGCAAATCGTCAATTTATCCTGCAAATGATCGCGCGAGGGTGGCGCCGACAAGGCCAGCGTAACATCCACATATGACGTCAACAGGGGGTTGTGCCTCACAGACAGCATATCTGCCCTGAAGTGCGGCAAATCTGCGTCGACGACCTGAAAACTTCTGGCAGAAACCAGCCAGCGCTCTATTTTACTGTAATCCCACACCAAAGAGCTCGCCAATAACAATCCGGCTCCTGCAAGCAAAGCCATGGCCCGCCGTAGAGTAGGCCCTGCGGGAAATTCCAATGGATCAGCCAACCCCAGCAGCAATGCGGCTATCCCTAGAAAATAGGCATACCACAATGGATATTCAGGCATGGCATGTATGCCTAATATCCCAAGCAGGGCAAACAGCAGAAAATAAGGCCATGTGCGATGCTCGCCCCGCAATATTTCAACAACTAGGTAGCACGTCCTGCCAATCCCAGCAGCAAATACATCAGCCCCGTTAAAAAAAGCCCGGCACGGACATTGGGGGAAGACTTCATGCACCCATTAACGTAAAAAGGTCGACGATTCGGAAGTAAGGGCTGGCCAAGTCTGTAATGCAATAATCTTCAAAAGATATAGAATATTGAAGATTCTGATAACCGTCCCCGAGAGAGATACTAAGCTCAATGAAAACAACTCCAGTCTTATTATTGATACTCGATGGATTCGGCTACACTGAAGAATATGCCGATAATGCCATCGCTCAAGCAAACAAGCCAAACTGGGATGTCCTCTGGCGTGATTATCCGCACATCCTGATTAATGCTTCGGAGAGTTTTGTCGGCTTGCCTAACGGCCAGATGGGCAACTCCGAAGTTGGGCACCTCAATATAGGCGCCGGTCGCGTCATATTCCAGGAGTTTGAGCGCATCAATTGTGCAATTGCCGACGGCTCGTTTTTCAACAATCCGACATTGCTCGAAGCTGTACAAACCGCCAAAAATACCGATAAAGCGCTGCACATATTCGGCCTGCTTTCAGATGGTGGCGTCCACAGCCACCAGGATCACATTTACGCCATGATTGAAATGGCCAGGCGTGCCGGGCTGCATAAAGTCTACATTCACGCCTTTCTCGATGGCCGCGATACGCCGCCGGTGAGTGCCAAGCCTTTTATCCATGCGCTGGAAGCCAAATGTGCCGAGCTGGGCACGGGTCAAATAGCCTCCATTGTAGGTCGTTACTACGCCATGGATAGAGACAAACGCTGGCCGCGCGTGGAAACGGCTTACCACCTGATTGCAGAAGGTGTGGGCGAATTCACCGCTGCCAGCGCTCATGAAGCACTCGAAGCCGCCTATGCCCGCGGCGAAAACGATGAGTTCGTTAAAGCGACCGCCATCCATAAACCTGGCGAAACGCCGGCAGGTGTCCACGATGGTGATGTCATCGTATACATGAATTTTCGCTCAGACCGCGCGCGTCAATTGACGCATGCCTTCCTGGAGCCTGAGTTTGAAGGGTTTCACCGCCGGCACATGCCCAAGCTCGGCGGCTTTTACACACTCACCATGTACGACAAGAAAGAGTTGAAAGCGCGCGCAGTGTTCGCGCCTGTGCATATCAAAAACTGTTTGGGTGAATATTTGTCCGATCTGGGCTTAACCCAACTGCGCATTGCCGAGACGGAAAAGTACCCGCATGTCACCTTCTTTTTCAATGGTGGCGAAGAAAAGGTATTTCCGGGTGAAGACCGGATTCTTGTGCCTTCGCCACAAGTTGCCACCTATGATTTGCAGCCGGAAATGAGTGCCGTTGAAGTCACAGACGAACTGGTCACAGCCATACTAAGCAATAAATACAGCGCCATCATCTGCAACTATGCCAATGCCGACATGGTCGGCCATACTGGCAATCTGCCAGCGGCAATCAAGGCGATCGAGACCATTGATATTTGCGTAGGCCGCGTAGTGCGTGCCATGCAATCCATAGGCGGCGAAGTGATTATCACCGCGGATCACGGCAATGCCGAGATGATGCAGGACAACCTTAACCATCAGCCGCACACGCAGCACACCACCAACCTGGTGCCCTTGCTGTATATAGGGCGCCCGGCACAGCTGGCAGCAACGGGAGCCTTGTCCGACCTGGCGCCTACCTTGCTAAAAATGATGAGCATCCCCCAGCCTGCAGAAATGACAGGCCACGCGCTTGTTGAGTTCACTTGCGACAAAAATTGAGGCTGACGCCAGGCAAGATGCGGGTTACGCACGCGCTCACCGCCCTTCTGGCTTGCTCCCTAACCTGCTCAACCGCATGGGCCGGGGCCAAAGCCGAGAAATCCAAAGAGGCCCTGAGCCAACTGCATGAACGCATTGAGTCGCTGACCAAAGAGCTGGATAGCGCACAGGAAGCGCACGCAGAAGCGGCCGATGCACTTAAAAAAAGTGAATCGGCCATCAGCGTAACCAATCGCAAGCTGTTTGAGCTGAATCAGCAGCACCAGCAAAATAGCGATAGCCTGCAAACCTTGCTGCAGCAAAAATCAGCGCTGGAATCTACACTGCAACAACAGCAGCAACTGCTGAGCGCACAACTCTATCAGCAGTATCTGCATGGTCAGCAAAGCTACGTGCAGGTGGTATTGCAGCAGCAAGACCCAAATGCCATCACGCGCGAGTTGCACTATTTCTCTTATGTCGCGCGCGCGCGCGCCAACCTGATCGAGTCCATGCAGGCCAATCTGGGCAAAGTGGCCAAGCTCAATGATGAGACAGCCAATACCCTGGAAGAAATCACCGCGCTGAAGACCCAACAGGAGCAGGAACGCAGCGAGTTGCAAGCGCAAAAAAACGAGCGCGGCAAAGTGCTGAAAAAACTTTCAACCCAGATCAGCGCGCAGCGCGGCGAAATCAGCAAGCTTAAGCGCGACGAAAAAAACTTGTCGCGCCTGGTAGAACGATTGTCGCGGATTATTCCCAAGCCCGTGCCGAAAAAACGCGCAACTGAAAAACCCGCACCTGACCAGAAATCCGTCGGCAGAAATGAAACCCTGCCACGTAATGATTTCGATGGCGGTAGCTTCGCCGCACTCAGAGGCAAGCTCCATCTACCCGTACGCGGCGACGTTACCAACCGCTTTGGTGCAATACGCGAGGATAGCGGTATTTCCTGGAAAGGCTTGTTCATCAAGTCCGCCGAGGGCAGCGAAGTTAAATCCGTGGCCAGTGGCCGCGTGGTGTTTGCCGATTGGCTGCGCGGCTTTGGCAACCTGTTGATTGTAGATCATGGCGATGGCTATATGAGCTTATACGGCAACAATCAGGCGCTGCTGAGGACAGTTGGCGAAACGGTTAAAGGCGGCGACACTATCGCCTCGGTCGGCAATAGCGGCGGGAATGAAGCCTCCGGCCTATATTTTGAGCTACGCTATCAGAGCAAGCCTTTTGATCCGCTAAGCTGGAGCGTGATCAAATAACACCGGCTCATCCACATTAGGTGCCAGATATGAACGCCATACCTGATTGGTTTTATTACGCAGTGCTTTCGGCCGTGTTTGCGGCGCTTACTGCAATCTTTGCCAAGATCGGCCTGGAAGGCATCGATTCTGACTTTGCAACCCTGATTCGAACCTTTGTCATTGTTGCAGTGCTTTCAGCGTTTGTATGGTTTACAGGGAAGTGGACCAACCTGCTTGCCTTAAACCCAAAGTCGCTGCTTTTTCTCGGGCTGTCCGGCCTGGCCACTGGCGTCTCATGGGTATGCTATTTCCGTGCGTTACAACTAGGGGATGCCTCGAAAGTTGCGCCAATTGATAAGCTCAGCCTGCTGCTGGTTGTGGTATTTGCTGTGATATTTCTTAACGAACGGCCCAGCGTGAAAGACTGGATAGGGATTATTCTGGTGGGTAGCGGCGTTATTCTGCTTGGCCTCAGAAAATAATACCTGCGCACCGTTAAGCTCGGTCGCCAGACCTGGCCTTGCGCGCCTTCACTAATCTGCTAATCGCCAAAGACCCAAGCCCCAAGGTAAGCCCACCTAGCACTATGGCGCCGATGTGATCACGCACCAGCGGAATGTTGCCAAAAAAATAACCGCTCACTACGAGTGAAACGACCCATACCGCAGCGCCAGTAACCATGGAAACCAGGAATTTGTGCGGCGCCATGCCTGACACACCGCCAATAAATGGCGCAAAAGTACGCACCACGGCAATAAACGGGGACAGAATAAAAGTGATGCGGCCGTACTTTTCATAAAACGCATGCGTCTTTGCCAGCGCATCCTGATCCAGCCATTTATGCTTTTGTGAAAACACTGCCCGGCCAAATTTGCGGCCAATCTGGCAACCCATCCAATAATTCAGGCTACTGCCGAGCACCGTCGCCACGAACAGCAAGGGCAGCAATATCCAGATATTCAGTGCGCCTGTTGCGCAAAATGCTCCACTGATAAAAAGCAACGGGTCCCCCCCCTGGCAGAAAAAACAGCGGAAGCAGCCCCATCTCGCAAAAAACAATCGCAAACAGCACCGCATAAGCCAACGTGCCGTGCTGCGCGAGGATAGTGTCTAAATGCTGATTCAGATGCAGCATGATCTGGATGATGTCCATTGCTTTTTCTGGTATATTTTTCTAAAAAAGCGCCCAAACAAAGCGTACTAAGCGACCGTATACAAAATCAATGCCGCCCTATTTTCCCAGCGACATTTATCCCTGCACTAGCGCCATTGAGCGGTCATGAACGCGCCACAATAGCAACTGCGCAACGATAGCACCAACCAGCGCCAGGAACATGTCACACTGTGTGTCCCACACATCGCCCTGCGTAGCGAGAAAAGCCACGGCATCGCTACCGCTTGCTGCTGCTACCCACCACTCGAGGAGTTCATAGCAGGCACTGCCGGCTAGAGCCACGCATGTCACCAGAAAGAATAGCCATTTCCCCGGCCTGAGCGGAGACGCCCTGAGCAAAATTTCACGCACAGCGATGGCCGGAATAAAACCCTGTGCCACGTGCCCGAGCCGGTCATAATAGTTGCGCGCAAGGTGGAATTCATCGCGCAACCAGTTGAAGAAGGGCATCTCGGCGTAGGTGTAATGCGCGCCTATCATCAGAATGACGGCATGCACCGCAATCAGCACATAAACCAGCCGCGACAGGGGAAATCGGGCATAGGTGGCGACCAGCAATGGCACTACGATCAGTATCGGAAACACTTCCAGCAGCCAGGTAAAAAGATCACGCGCGCCGATGACCGACCAGATAAAAACCAGCGCAGTCAGCCCTAGCAACACAGAAAAAAAACGCGAGTGCTGGCGCGTGGCACTATAGTCTCGCTTGCAGAATAGCCACCACTTCCGCATCCGTTAATACCACCGGGTTGGTTTTCATACTGCTGCCGCGGCAATTTTCGACCACTCGCGGGATATCCGCTGGCGTCATGCCGTAGTGGGAGAGCAGCGGCAATTTGAGGCTTTGCGTCCAGTCTTCCAGCACGTCAAGCAGAGCGTCAAGGCCGCTGTGCTCACTTTGGCTCATGTTGTTATCGAGCACTTTGCCGGCATGCGCGTAGCGCCATAAGGCATCGCTACCCGGTGCGCGGGCCTGCAGTGCGCGGATGTTGGTACGTGTGCATTCGGCAACCAGCGTGCCGCACACCACACCATGCGGGATGGGGAAAAATGCACCCAAAGGTGCCGCCAGCCCATGCACGCAACCCAAGCCGACTTGAGCGAGCGTGATGCCTGAAACCAGTGCGCCGTAGGCCATATTGGTACGATGTGCTGCAATATCGCCCTCATTCCTGAACCATGGCGCCAGGCTATCACGCACGGCACGCATGCCGGACATGGCCAAGGCATCGGTAATCGGGTTAGCTCTGGAAGAAACGTAGGATTCCAGCAGTTGTGTGAAGGCATCCATGCCGTTGGCGGCGATGAGCTCCAAGGGGCAACCGGCGAGCAGCTCCGGGTCCACTACGGCATATTGTGGCACCAGCTTTTCATGGCGAAAGGATTTCTTGAAGCCATCCGCACCCGGTTGGGATAACACAGCGTTTTTAGTCGCCTCGGAGCCCGTACCCGCCGTGGTCGGCACAGCAATAAAAGGTACTGCCGGCCCGTGATACGGCAGCTCCGGACCGACACCTTCGAGAAAATCCATCACGCTGTTTTCAACGCGCAGCAAACCTGCGACAGCTTTGGCGGCATCAAGCACGCTGCCGCCGCCTATGCCAATCACGACCTCAATATGCGCGCCGCGCCACTGCACCGCCAGCGCGTCCGCCAAGACTGGCGATGGCTCCCCGGCCACTATGGCGTGCTCGATGGTGAGCCCCTCAGCCTTCAAACTATTGATTAGTGCCGCCGACTGCGGTGACTGCATGAAAGATTGCGCTCCTGTAACAAGCAAAACGCGATCACCTAATTCGGCCGCGAGCTTGGGCACTTGTTTGATGGCGCCATCACCAAAAACAATCCTGGGCAGGCCGGATATGGAAAAAGCCGAAATGTTCATTAGTTGCTCCGTCACTCGCCGATCAAATGCAACAGCACCTTGCGCGTGCTCGCCATCAACCGGTGCTCATACAAAAAAATACCCTGCCATTGCCCAAGGGCAGCTTTGCCGTTAAGCAGCGGGATGGCTAGATGCGTTTGCGTGAGGGCGCTACGCACATGGGCGGGCATGTCGTCCGGCCCTTCCACCGTATGCACAAATAGCGGATCACCATCGGGTACCAGACGCGCGAAAAAACGCTCCATATCGGCCAGCACGTCTGTATCGTAATTCTCGTTGATGAGCAGGCTCGCTGAGGTGTGTTGTATATAGAGCGTCAACATACCGGTGGTGAGGCCGCTGTTAGCGGCCCAGCTGATTACCTCGGGGGTAATGTCGTAAAGACGACGGCCATTGGTTCTGACGGTGATTAGATGGGTGAGCTGGCGCATAAGGTTATACCCGTTAGGGAATAACAGGATTTTCCATGACGCCCTGGTTAAAGTACAGCGGCAAAGCGCCAGATTTCTGCCGCTGCATTTAATCTAGCCAGACTACCAGCGCCGGTGGCGGAAGCCGGGGCCATAATATGGCCCATAGCCCCAATAAGGCGAATACCCATAGCCCCAGAAAGGATCGTAGTATTGCTGATAGCGCAATTGATACTCGCGCTTCAGCTGCTCCTGCTCCTCCAGCCTGGCTTTTTCACGCTTGTTGATCTCATCGGCAAAGCTATCGCGTAGCGCTTGTTCGCGGCTGGCATGCATGTAATCAAGCACCTTGGCATCTACGCCCTTTTTGCTCAGATCGACCACTTGCGAGGGTATTAGATCGTATCGAGAATTACTGGCCTTGATCTTTTCAATCAACAGTTCAGGCGGCGTGTTTTTCGATAGGTGGACGATTTGCTCCAGCGTCAGGTTAGGCACCGGCTTGGGCATAATACGCGCCAGCTCCTCGGGCGAAATACGCTGGATCTGCGGTTCCTGCCTGGGCGTGTTTGCGCAACCAGCCAACAGGACCAGCAGCAGCACAGGCACTATCCTTATCATTCCATGCAATTCATTTCTCCAGGTTGATGCGTCATAGAGTAATCCTTCCATTCACTCTGACCACACCCTTGACGGCATAATTCCCACCAGTTCTGCAGCCTTTTGAAAACACCACTTCCCCGCTTTGGCAGCTAGCGATGTTTCAGCTCTTTTTCATGAGCAAGGGTGAAGGATCAGTAACATTCTCATCAAACGGGTGCCTGGTACGCTGATAAAGCTTGAGCACTCTGCGCACATACTGGCGTGTTTCCGGATATGGCGGCACGCCTTTGTAGCGGTTGACCGCATGTTCTCCTGCATTATAGGCGGCCACTGCCAGCGTCACGTCACCGCGAAAATAGGCAAGCAGCCAGCGCATGTAGGAAATACCTCCCTTGAGGTTTTGACTGACATCGTAAGCATTACGCACATTAAATCGATCAGCAGTTGCAGGTATCAGTTGCATCAACCCCATCGCCGCTTGGGGAGATTTTGCCTGAACCTTAAAGTTGGATTCGACGGTAATAATGGAAAGGATGAGCCTGGCATCCACCATGTACCAATCGGATAAAGTGCCTACCAGGTCGACTATCCAGCGCTTGCCAGGGGGAAGGCTATCAATATGATGCTCGATACTATTTAGTCCAGCCCCCTCCACTACAGAAAAACGAGCGCCTTTTTCCGGCAGCACAGCTGCCATCACGCACTGGGGCAGCTGCGTAGTGGTAAAAGCGATTGTTTCCAGCATCTTCTGTGCTTCGAAATGCCCTTGCGCAGCCGCCAGTGAAAACAGCGAGGCCGCCAGTGCGCGATCTTTGGGCACGCCCTTGCCAAAGGCATACATCATCCCCAAACGATACTGCCCTTCTGCACTGCCCAAACGCGAGGCTTCGCAATAAAGGCCCGCCGCCTGCCACTCGCCTTCCCATTCCTGCATGCTGCGCTCGGAGCTTACCGCGCGTTCAAGCAAAGCACGCACAACAGGAGGCTCATTAGCAAATGTCGCGAGCTCATCCGGAGAAAACCCTGCAGATCGAGATGCCGGTGCGGCCCAGGCACCACCAGTTCCAAGAGTGGCCCCGAGCAACAGCAGCAGTAAGTAGCGGTTTTTTATACTAACCAGCCTTTTTAATAGAAGTCCCGCAGCAGGCTGCGAGCGCACGTTATGGCCGACGCCTGTATTGGTATACTTCAGGCCTTGGTAAAAGTCATTTTGCCAGCTTTGTAAGCTACCCTGATCACATCCTTGGGTGCAAAATTCCCAGCCAGAATCTCACGTGCCAGCGGATTTTCAATTTCCGACTGAATCGCGCGCTTCAAAGGCCGTGCGCCATAGACCGGATCAAAGCCGGCGTTGGCTATTTCTGCAAGTGCAGCATCACTTACTTCCAGCTGCATTTCCATGGCGCTCAAACGCTTGGCCAGGTATTGCAACTGGATGGCGGCGATCGACTTCACTTGCGCCTCGCCCAAGGCATGGAACACCACGACTTCATCTATGCGGTTAATAAACTCGGGACGGAAATTGGCTTTGACTTCAGCCATCACCGCCAGTTTGATCACCTGGTAATCGTCCCCAGCCATGGTTTGGATCATGTGCGAACCCAGGTTGGAGGTCATGATGATGACGGTATTCTTGAAATCCACAGTGCGGCCCTGCCCATCCGTCAGGCGGCCATCGTCCAGCACTTGCAACAGCACGTTGAATACATCAGGATGCGCTTTCTCCACTTCATCCAGCAGGATGACTGAGTAAGGTTTGCGCCGGACAGCCTCGGTCAGCGCGCCGCCTTCTTCATAGCCAACATAGCCGGGAGGCGCGCCTATCATGCGTGAGACCGAGTGTTTTTCCATGTATTCGCTCATGTCGATACGAATCAAATGGTCCTCGGAATCAAACAGGAAATTCGCCAGCGCTTTGCATAGTTCGGTTTTACCTACGCCGGTAGGCCCTAAAAACAGGAAAGAACCATAGGGTCGGTTAGGGTCAGACAAGCCTGAGCGGGAACGCCGGATTGCATCGCTTACCAGCCGCACGGCTTCATCCTGGCCGACTACACGCTCATGCAGCTTGTCTTCCATGTGCAATAGTTTTTCACGTTCGCCCTGCATCATCTTGGATACAGGGATGCCGGTGGCGCGCGACACTACTTCGGCGATCTCCTCGGCGCCGACTTGTGTACGTAACAGCCTGTGTTTTTTCTGCTTGCTCTCGGCCTCACTGGTTGCCTGTTTGAGCTGTTCTTCCAGCTTGGGCAACTTGCCGTATTGCAGCTCGGAGACCTTTTGCCACTCGCCCTTGCGCGTGGCATCTTCCATCTGCAGCTTGAGCTGTTCGATTTCCTCCTTGATATGCTGGCTGCCTTGTACCTGCGCCTTCTCCGCCTTCCAGATTTCCTCAAGGTCGTTGTATTCTTTTTCCAGACGCGCGATTTCTTCCTCGATCAGCGCAAAACGCTTCTGCGAGGCTTCGTCTTTCTCTTTCTTTACGGCTTCGCGCTCAATCTTGAGCTGGATCAAACGGCGTTCCAGCTTATCCAGCTCTTCAGGCTTGGAATCGATTTCCATCTTGATGCGTGCAGCGGCTTCGTCTATCAGATCGATCGCCTTGTCCGGCAGAAAACGGTCGGTGATATAGCGATGGCTTAATTCGGCAGCGGCAACAATGGCCGGATCGGTAATCTCGACGCCATGGTGCAGTTCGTACTTCTCCTGCAAGCCACGTAGAATGGCAATGGTCGCCTCCACGGTCGGTTCATCCACCAGCACTTTCTGAAAACGGCGTTCCAGCGCCGCATCCTTCTCGATGTATTTGCGGTATTCATCCAGCGTAGTAGCGCCAACGCAATGCAGCTCGCCACGCGCCAGCGCGGGTTTCAGCATATTGCCGGCATCGATCGCGCCTTCGGCCTTGCCCGCGCCGACCATGGTATGCATCTCATCAATAAAGACGATGGTCTGACCCTCGTCCATGGCCAGTTCCTTGAGCACGGCTTTGAGCCGCTCTTCGAATTCGCCACGGTACTTGGCACCAGCGAGCAAGCTCGCCATATCCAGCACCAGCACGCGCTTGTTCTTCAACGATTCGGGGACTTCGCCATTGATAATGCGCTGCGCCAAGCCTTCCACGATTGCGGTCTTGCCTACGCCGGGTTCGCCTATCAACACCGGGTTGTTCTTGGTGCGACGCTGTAAAACCTGTATCGCGCGACGGATTTCATCGTCGCGGCCAATAACCGGATCCAGCTTGCCCATGCGCGCACGCTCGGTCAGGTCCAGCGTGTATTTCTTCAATGCCTCGCGGCTGCCTTCAGCTTCCTGATCATGCACATGTTCCCCACCGCGCACTGCTTGTACGGCTTGTTCCAGAGCGACCTTAGTCAGCCCGGCCTGCTTGAGCAGACGACCGGTTTCGCCCTTATCGTCAGCTAGGGCCAGTAAAAACATTTCGCTGGCGATATAAGTGTCATTGCGCTTTTGCGCATTCTTGTCCGTGACATTGAGCAGGTTATTCAGATCACGCGAAATCGCCACCTCGCCCGCATTGCCTTCGACCTTGGGCAGATTGGCTATTGCCTGTTGCAGAGAGGATTTAAGCGGGGCAAGGTTGGCGCCAGCGTGCGCCAATAGCGACGCGGTGCTGCCATCTTCCTGATTGAGCAAAGCCGCAAGCAGATGTTGCGGCTCTATGCCGGGATTATCGTTACCCACGGCCATGCTTTGGGCATCAGACAAAGCTTGCTGGAATTTGGTGGTAAGTTTATCGAAGCGCATATGCGGTCCCTCATTGGGTTAATGTAAAAAATTATAATTCACATATTTTTGCCGAGAATTATTTTTTCGGTTCAGCGTCTCATTTATAAATGAGGCTTGAAAATCAATAAACAACCCCCATTTTCCATTTAGAAACAAAGTGCTTACCTTACGGAGGTAAATGTGCACACTATTCGTCAACCCGCTGTCGCTGGTGCCTTTTATCCCGGCAATAAACAAGTTCTGGCTAGCGATGTCGATACGCTGCTGGCAGCAGCAAAACCAGAGCATGGTAGCGCATGCCCCAAGGCCATTATCGTTCCGCATGCGGGATATATTTATTCCGGTCAGACCGCGGCGGCGGCCTACGCACGCCTGTCCCCTGCTCACGACACCATTAAACGCGTGATATTGCTTGGTCCAGTACACCGGGTGCCTGTGCGCGGGTTAGCCCTCCCCGGTGTCGACGCCTTTGCTACACCATTAGGCGAGATTGAGCTCGATTATGCTGCGACCGCTACTCTTACGGATATGCGCCAAGTGCTGGTGGATCCCGCTGCCCATGCGTTGGAACATGCACTGGAAGTGCAATTGCCATTCCTGCAAACTGTTCTGGATGATTTCAAACTGGTTCCGCTGGCGGTGGGAGACGCCACTCCGCCTGAAGTCGCCGAGGTGCTGGATGCCCTTTGGGGTGGTCCGGAAACACTCATAGTGATCAGTTCCGATCTGTCACATTTCTTACCCTACCATACGGCGCAGATGGTCGATGCGGAGACCGTACAAAGCATCCTGGACATGGACGCTCCACTGACACACGCACAGGCCTGCGGTGGCACACCCATCAACGGCTTGATGCTGGCGGCAACCCGTCATCACCTGCGACCGCAGCTGCTCGATTTATGCAACTCCGGCGATACCGCAGGAGATAAGGACCGGGTGGTTGGCTATGCCGCGTTCGCTTTCATGGAGGAGGCTGGCAATGTGCACGCTGCCATCTGATGCCGGCCATGTATTGCTGCCGATTGCGCGTTCCAGCATTTCCAGAGTGCTGGGAGTGGCGCATGATGCATCTGAAGATGCGGACTGGTTAAATCAGCCCGGGGCATCTTTTGTCACACTGACCCAGCAGCATCAACTGCGGGGTTGCATAGGCACGCTGGAAGCGCACCGCCCATTGCTGCTAGATATCAAGGCTAACGCCCAGGCTGCCGCGTTTGAGGATCCACGCTTCTCACCACTGACTGAAAAGGAGCTGGGCTATACGGAAATCGAGGTCTCCCTGCTGTCGGCCATGCAAGCATTGCAATTCGCGGATGAGCGTGAAGCCCTGGCACAGCTTCGGCCTGGAATTGATGGGGTGGTATTCGAGTTTGGCCGTCACCGCAGCACTTTTTTACCGTGGGTGTGGGAACAATTGCCTGACACTGTCGAATTCATGGCACACCTGAAGCACAAGACCGGCCTGCATCCTGATTTCTGGGATAACGGTGTCAGGCTCTATCGTTATACCGCGAGCAAATGGAAAGAAAGGGATATTGGGCAGTAAGCTGAAGTTGCTGTTGAGAGGACTAAGACATGATTGAAAATTCTGGTTACATAGGCCGTTACTGGCACATGATGGATGATGGCCGCATGCAATGCGACCTCTGCCCGCGCGATTGCAAACTGCATGCAGGGCAACGCGGCGCCTGTTTCGTCCGTATGCGCGAGGGCAATCAGATGATCCTCACTACCTACGGGCGCTCTTCCGGCTTCTGTATTGACCCTATTGAAAAGAAACCGCTGAACCATTTCCTGCCTGGCAGCAGTGTGCTGTCTTTCGGCACCGCAGGCTGCAATCTGGCGTGCAAATTCTGCCAGAACTGGGATATCAGCAAATCCAGGGACATGGATCAGCTGATGGATCAGGCTTCACCCGAGGCCATTGCCGCCGCCGCTGAACGGCATGGCTGCAAGAGCGTGGCTTTTACCTACAATGATCCTGTCATTTTCGCCGAATATGCAATGGACGTGGCCGACGCCTGCCATGCACGCGGTATCAAAACGGTGGCGGTGACGGCCGGCTATATGCATGATCAGGCCAGACGTGATTTCTACGCCAAAATGGATGCCGCCAACGTTGACTTGAAAGCATACACGGAGGACTTCTACTACAAGCTGACTGGCTCACATCTGCAGCCAGTGCTGGATACCTTGCGCTACCTTAAACATGCAACTGACGTTTGGTTTGAGATCACCACCTTGCTGATTCCCGGCAAGAACGATTCAGATGAGGAGATCACTGCCATGTGCCAGTGGATCAGGACGGAGTTGGGCACCGATATCCCACTGCATTTTTCAGCATTTCACCCCGATTATAAAATGCCGGATATTCCTGCAACACCAGCTGCCACACTGGTACACGCGCGAGAAATCGCCATGAGGGAAGGTCTGCAATATGTTTACACCGGCAACGTGCATAACCTGGATGGCGACACTACCTTCTGTCCGCATTGCCATGCGCCGCTTATCGTGCGCGATTGGTATCAGATCAATCAATA
>JBDTOX010000097.1:0-2758 GCA_039933015.1 Methylophilaceae bacterium | reverse complement strand
CCATGATGTCGTCCATGCCACGCAACCAGGTCAGTTGGCGTTTTGCCAGTTGTCTCGTTGCGGCAATGCCCTTCTCGCGTAACTCTGTCAGACCAAATTCGCCAGCCAGATGCTGCAAAGCCTGCCGGTACCCTACGCAACGCATGGAAGGCGTATCCGGTGTAAGTGCTGGATATTCTTGTTGCAGCCTGACCACCTCCCGCAGCAACCCCTGCTCTAGCATGGCGTCAAAGCGTGCCGCGATACGCTGATGTAATACAGCACGATCAGACGGAATCAGGGCGATCTTTAGCAAGTTGTAAGGCAGCTGTTCGCTGACACTCTGCTTGTGCAAGGCTGAGATGGGTTGGCCGCTGATTTCCCATACCTCCAGTGCGCGCTGTATGCGCTGCGCATCGCCGGGCTCCAGCCTGGCAGCAGTTTCCGCGTCTACTTTAGCCAGCCTTGCATGTAGCGCGGGCCAGCCCTGCTCCCGGGCTTCCACATCCAGCCTGGTGCGGATATCCGGATTTGCCTGCGGCAAATTGCTCAAGCCACCTTGCAGCGCATTGAAATACAGCATGGTGCCGCCTACCAGCAGCGGCGTTTTGCCTCTGGCCGTGATATCTGTCATCAGGCGTAATGCATCGCTGCGGAAGTGTGCGGCTGAGTAGGCTTGCGTAGGATCGAGAATGTCGATCAGATGATGTGGCGCACGCTCCAGGGTTGCAGCATCCGGCTTGGCTGTGCCGATATCCATGCCCTTGTAGACCAGCGCAGAGTCTACGCTGATCAGTTCAACGGGTAGTCGCTGCAATAGCTCGACCGCAAGTCCGGTCTTACCGCTGGCGGTGGGGCCCATGAGGAAAATTGCAGGAGGGAGACTCTGAACTTCTATAGACATTTAATTTTTTGGAAGCCATTGATTGTTCATTTACTTGCCTCGCATAAACATCTTATCCAGCTCCCCCATCGTCACTTGGAACCAGGTCGGCCGGCCATGGTTGCACTGGCCTGAGCGTTCGGTGGCCTCCATATCACGTAGCAGCGCGTTCATTTCGGGGATGGTAAGTGCGCGGTTAGCGCGAACGGCGGCGTGGCAGGCCATAGTACCCAGCATTTCATTGCGGCGCTCGGTCAGGGCACGACTTGCGCCATATTCGCGCAGATCGCGCAGCACATCGCGCGCCAGGGCTACTGCGTCGGCGTCTTGCAGCATGACGGGGATGGCGCGTACTGCAAGTGTGGTGGGTGAAAGTACGGCCAGGTCGAACCCCAGCTGCCGCAAGCTACCCCGTCCTGTGGCTAATTGCTCTTCAACTGTCGCCACTTCCAACCTGTCTGCCTGGAAGCTGACTGGCAGCAGCAAGGGCTGCATGGGTACTTCTTTGGCATCCAATGCCACTTTCAGTTTTTCGTACATGATGCGCTCGTGCGCGGCATGCATATCGACCACCACCAGGCCCAGATGGTTTTGCGCGAGCACATAAACTCCATGGATTTGCGCCACAGCAAACCCTAGCGGATAGTCTTGCGCAGCAACATTCTCAGTATTGGCAGCACCGCCAGGAGACGCATGGATATTGGCTCGCAGGGCATCGTTATGTTGAGGTGAAATGCCGCCGAACAGTGTCTGGTAGAAGCTAGGCGCTTCATTAGCACGTAAATCCATGCGCGATTGGAATGTGGGATAAGGCGTTGTAGCGTATGACGCTACCTCGGCAAGGCCGGAATCAGGGCTAAACGGGTTGCTCGCCGCCTGGCTGGCTGTGACCAGATTGGAAGTGCCTGTCGGCGTGGCCAAGGCTTTATGCAGGGCGTGGAAGATGAAGCGATGCACGGCCTGGCCATCTCTAAAGCGCACTTCAGTCTTGCTCGGATGCACGTTGACATCGACCAAAGCGGGATCAAGCTCCAGGAACAGCACAAAAGCCGGATGGCGGTCATGGTGCAGCACATCCTGATAGGCCTGGCGAATAGCGTGGGCGATGAGCTTGTCGCGCACAAAGCGGCCGTTGACGTATACATATTGCGTATCGCGTGCATTGCGTGAAAAAGTAGGTTTGGCTGCCATGCCCCACAACCGTAGGCCAGCCGCGGATTCGTCCACACTGAATGCTTCGGCCGCGAAGTCCTCCCCCAACACCTCACTGAATCTTCTGGTCGGCTCACTCACGGCCAGGCGCGTCAGCGCACGCCCATTGTGCTGCAACATGAAAGCGACATCCGGGCGAGATAAGGCAATGCGGCGGAAGGCTTCTTCACAATGGCCGAACTCGGTGCCTTCTTTTTTGAGAAACTTGCGCCTGGCCGGCGTGTTGAAATATAAATCCTGCACGTCAACGATAGTGCCTGCATCCAGCGCAGCAGGCTCCAGCGGCGATATTGTGCTGCCTTCAGAGGCTATGCGCCAGGCGTGGCGGTTCGTGTGAAAGCGGCTGGTGAGCTGCGTGCGCGAGATGGAAGCGATGCTGGCTAGCGCTTCGCCGCGGAAGCCCAGGCTGGCGACACTTTCCAGATCATCCAGCGTAGCAATTTTGCTGGTGGCATGGCGTGTGAGGGCCAGTGCCAAATCATCCTGTGCCACTCCGCTACCGTTATCCGCCACACGCAATTGTTTGATGCCGCCGTTGAGCAGGGTAATGGAAATTTCGGTACTGCCAGCATCCAGGCTGTTTTCCAGCAGCTCTTTGAGCGCGGAGGCAGGCCGCTCAACTACCTCGCCTGCGGCTATCTGGCTGATTAACTGGTCTGGCAAAAGGCGTATGGATGGCATGTC
>JBDTOX010000096.1:0-24001 GCA_039933015.1 Methylophilaceae bacterium | reverse complement strand
ATGGGCATCGGGTTTGCCATCCCCGTCAGCCTTGCCAAGCAAGTGATGGAACAAATTATTCGTCAAGGCAGCGTAACGCGCGGCTGGATTGGTATTGAAGCGCAAGACGTCACACCGGAGCTGGCGGATTCATTTAAACTCAAACAAGCACATGGCTCACTCATCGCTGGCGTACTGCACGGCAGTCCTGCAGAACGCGCCGGCCTCAAGCCTGGCGATATCCTGCTGGCAATCGATGGCCGCGAAGTGCTGGATAGCTCCACCATGTTGAACCTGATTTCCGGCCTTAGACCAGAAAAGAAAGCTACGCTGAAAATCGCGCGCAATCAAAAAGAACTCAATGTAGTTGTTACGATTGGAAAGCGGCCAAAGCCCCAATTAGTCCAAGACCCGGCCCAGGAATAGATTTACGTTCAGTTTCGGATGCGGTGAGCCAGTAATTGGCCTCATCAATATCATAGGCAAAATCACCTAATGCTATTCTGAAATATCTTGCGGTTTTACCTGGATAAGTCCCGCTACTAAAATTCCCACTTCATATAGCAGCCATAAAGGTACGGCCAGCATTACTTGGGAAATAACATCTGGTGGCGTAAAGATCGCGCCCAGCACGAACGCTCCCACAATCACGTAGGAGCGAATTTCTTTCAATGTTTTGATATCCACCATACCAAAGCGCACCAGCAAAACTACCGCCACCGGCACCTCAAATGCCGTACCAAAGGCTATGAACAAGGTAATAACAAAATCCAGGTAATTACCAATATCCGTCATCACGGCAACACCTTTGGGCGCTACGCCGGCAATAAATCCAAACACCACCGGGAACACCAAAAAATAGGCAAACGCCATGCCGGTAAGAAATAACAGCGTACTTGCCACCACTAACGGTGCCATAAAACGACGCTCACTTGCATACAGGCCTGGCGCAACAAAAGCCCATATTTGATATAGCGTGTGTGGTAATGAAATAATGAAAGCCGTGAGCATGGCGACTTTCATCGGTACGAAAAATGGCGTGGTCACGGCAGTAGCTATCATCTGGCCGCCAGCAGGTAATTTGGCCAGCAGCGGATGCGCCAGCAAGGTATAAATTTTATTGGCAAAGGGAAACAGACCAATAAACACCAGCAAAAAACCAACAACGATACGTAACAGACGACCACGTAGCTCAATCAGGTGAGAGATGAAAGTTTCAGAAGGATTCACTGCAGCTTATCGGTAGTAGTATCGGGCTTTTGTGGTTGTGCTAGCGCACCGCTAATACTGTGCTCAATCTGTTCGGCTTCACTATTAATCGCAGCTTGTGTCTGACTGATTTCAGACTGAACCTGGTTAACGCCTTGCTTGATTTCCTGCTGCAACTTCTGCAAGTCTTCAAACTGCAATTCGCGGTTTATATCAGCCTTAACCGTCGCCACATAACGCTGCATGCGTCCAGCCAGCACACCCAGCGTACGCGCCACCTTAGGCAGCTTTTCCGGGCCGATAACAATCAGCGCTATAACAGCGATAACAATCAGCTCGGAAAATGCGATATCAAACAAGATGAATTACTGCTTAGTCTTTTGCGTAACTTCGCCTTCAACCGTATTGCCCGTAGAAGTGTCGTCCAGCTTAGGCGCAGCTTTCTCCTCCTTCATGGCATCTTTGAAGCTCTTTACGGCGCCACCAACATCTCCACCCATATTACGCAGCTTTTTGGTGCCGAATATCAGCACCACAATCACCAGCACTATCAGCCAATGCCAAATACTAAATGAGCCCATATCGGTTCTCCTGAATTTATACCCTTTAAGTTTTGGGTAGTGTCTCGCCACCACCAAACACGTGGACGTGGATATGAAACACTTCCTGGCCACCGTCGCGTCCCGTATTGATCATGGTGCGAAAGCCTTTTAAACCTTGCGCTTGCGCCAGCTGCGGCGCAAGCAATAACATTTTGCCCAGCAATGCCTGATGCTGAGTATCGCAACTTGCCAGGCTTTCCACATGCAACTTTGGCACAATCATAAAATGCACGGGCGCAATGGGGCGAATGTCATTAAAGGCAATCACCTCCTCATCCTCGTAAATCTTCTTGGACGGAATATCACCTTGGACAATTTTACAAAAAATACAATCGCTACTCATCATACTACTCCTTGCACTGAGCCTTTTAGCTCTGGTATAGGCTAAAGGTTAGCCTACACTGAAAAGCAATATCAATCTTGCGCTCTCGCTGCTTTTTCAGTCAGGCCCGACAAACCCTCGCGCCGTGCCAACTCATCGAGCACATCCTGCGGCTTCAAGCCGGCTTGCGCAAGCATGACTAGACAATGGAACCACAGGTCAGCGGTTTCATATACGATTTTCTGCGGATCGCCATCCTTGGCGGCGATGATAGTCTCGGCAGCTTCCTCGCCAATTTTTTTCAGGATGCCATCCATACCCTTGCTATAGAGCTTCGCCACATAGGAAGACCGCGGATCCGCGCTTTTACGCTGCTCCAACAGTTCAGCCAGGCGATCGAGCACGTCACTCATTACGGTAAATCTCCTGCGGGTTTTTAAGCACAGGCTGATCAATTACCCATGCACCGTTTTCCAGTTTCTGGAAAAAGCAACTGTGACGGCCAGTATGACAAGCCATGCCGCCGATCTGTTCCACGGCCAACAACACCACATCCTCATCACAGTCGAGGCGGATTTCATGCACTTTTTGCATATGGCCCGATTCTTCACCCTTATGCCAAAGCTTGTTGCGCGAACGCGACCAGTAAACTGCATGACCGGTTTCGACCGTTAATTGCAACGCCTCGCGATTCATCCAGGCAAACATCAGCACCGTGCCGCTTCCAAATTGCTGCGCAATCACCGGCACCAGTCCATCGGCCGTCCAATTAACTTTTTCCAGCCAATTGCTCAAAGCCTTACCTCTATGCCATGCGCGTTCATATATTCCTTCGCTTCACGTACAGTATATTCCCCATAGTGAAAAATACTCGCGGCCAGTACCGCATCCGCGCCGCCAAACTTTACGCCATCAACCAGATGCTGGAGATTGCCGACGCCGCCGGAGGCAATTACCGGCACATCCACCGCATCGGTGATGGCGCGCGTAAGCTCCAGATTAAAACCTATTTTGGTGCCGTCCCTATCCATGCTGGTAAGCAATAACTCACCAGCACCCAGCGCCACCATGCGCCTTGCCCATTCAACCGCATCAAGGCCGGTAGGCTTGCGGCCGCCGTGGGTGAATACTTCCCAACGGGGGGCTTGGGAACTGGTTTCGCCCACCTGCTTGGCGTCTATGGCCACGACGATACATTGTGAACCGAAACGGCCAGATGCATCAGCCACCAATTGCGGATTCATGATGGCGGAAGTATTAATGCTGACCTTGTCGGCACCCGCATTGAGCAAACGCCGCACATCGTCTACTTCGCGCACACCGCCACCGACCGTCAGCGGTATAAATACCTGCGAGGCGACTTGTTCGATGATATGCAAAATCAGACCGCGATTATCGGAGCTGGCGGTAATGTCGAGAAAAGTCAGCTCGTCTGCACCTTGCTCATCATAACGGCGGGCGATTTCCACGGGATCACCCGCGTCTCGCAATCCAACAAAATTGACGCCCTTGACCACACGGCCATCAGTTACGTCCAGACAAGGGATAATGCGTTTAGCCAGCCCCATTAACCATTCAACTCTTCAGCCAATGCTTGTGCTGCCGAGAAATCCAGCGTGCCTTCGTAAATTGCACGTCCGGTAATCGCACCCATGATGCCCTCTTCTTCCACTGCACACAGGCGATGTACATCCTCCAGATTGGTAATGCCGCCGCTGGCAATCACTGGAATTTTTAACGCTTGCGCAAGCTTAACCGTCGATTCTATATTCACGCCGCTTAACATGCCATCGCGGCCGATATCGGTATAAACCACAGCTGAGACACCATAATCCTCAAATTTCTTGGCCAAATCCACCACATCATGCCCCGTCAGCTTGGACCAGCCATCCACTGCAACTTTACCGTCTTTGGCATCCAGGCCAACCATGATCTGGCCGGGAAATGCGTAGCAGGCCTCGTGCAAAAACCCCGGATTCTTCACCGCTGCGGTGCCAATGATGACATAGCTGATACCGTCGTCCAGATAACGCTCTATCGTTTCCAGGTCACGAATACCGCCGCCAAGTTGAATGGGGATGGCACCCCCAACAGCTTTCACTATGGCTTTGATCGCGCCTTCGTTGACTGGTTTACCGGCAAACGCACCGTTGAGGTCGACCAGATGCAAGCGCTTGGCGCCCTGATCCACCCAATGGCGCGCCATGGCACCGGGATCTTCGGAAAACACCGTAGCATCCTCCATGAGGCCTTGTTTGAGACGAACACAGTGTCCGTCCTTGAGATCTATCGCAGGAATAATCAGCATATTGTCATTGAAAATAAATTAAGGAAGCCCGTCCCAGAGGACGAAATTGGATAAAAGTTGCAGCCCCGCATGCTGGCTTTTTTCAGGGTGAAATTGCACAGCAAAAATATTATCGCGTGCGACACAACTGGTAAAGCGTGACGGGTATTCGCTATACCCAGCCACTAAGGTGGTATCTACCGGATCCACATAGTAGCTATGCACATAATAAAAGCGTGAGCCGTCTTCTATGGCCGCCCATAAAGGGTGTGCCTTGGCTTGGGAATGGCATTGATAGACCTGATTCCAACCCATATGCGGCACCTTGAGCTTATTGCCTGCTGCATCGTGCATGTCTTGCTGGATAAACCGTTTAACGTTGCCGTGGAAAATGCCCAAACCTGCGGCATTGCCCTCTTCGCTATGCTCAAACAACAATTGCAGACCTATGCAGATACCGAGAAAAGGCTTGCTGGCGGCAGCGGCCATCACGGCGTCACGCAAACCGCGCGCATCCAGCTCGCGCATGCAATCAGGCATCGCCCCTTGCCCCGGAAATACAATGCGTCCGGCAGCGGCGATTTTATCGGGATCACTAGTGACGAGCACGCTTTTATCAGGGGCAACATGCTCCAAAGCTTTGGACACTGAGCGTAAATTGCCCATGCCATAATCGACTACTGCGATATCAATCATGATATTTTTTGAGAAAACTACAAAATAGGCTGCATTAAGAAACTATAGCGAACCTTTGGTCGACGGCATAATCCCCGCCATGCGCGGATCAAGTTCTACTGCTACGCGCAGAGCACGGCCAAAGGCCTTAAAAATGGTCTCTGCCTGATGATGAGCGTTGTTGCCATGCAGATTATCAATATGCAATGTGACCAAGGCGTGATTAGCAAAGCCCTGGAAAAATTCGTGTATCAAGTCCACATCAAATTCACCGATGCGTGCACGCGTGAACTCAACGCCAAACTCTAGCCCCGGACGGCCGGAAATATCCAGCACTACGCGTGACAAGGCTTCGTCCAGCGGCACATAGGCATGGCCGTAGCGGCGTATACCTTTCTTATCGCCCATCGCTTTAGCAAAAGCCTGGCCCAGCGTGATGCCGATATCCTCAACCGTGTGGTGCGCATCAATGTGCAAATCACCTTTGGCTTCAACACTAATATCCATCATACCGTGCCGCGCGATCTGATCCAGCATGTGGTCGAGAAAAGGCAGGCCCGTAGCGAATTTCGACACGCCCGTGCCATCCAGATTGATAGATGCAGAAATCTGGGTTTCGAGGGTATTACGGCTAATTTCAGCAATGCGCATAGGTGATATTTTACTGCTTTCTTAAATTTAACAAATTAAAACCGCTGTATACACCAAATTAAATGTTTGGCAGCGGTTTTAATTTTATTGCTTAGCTAAAAAGCTTTTCATCCAGCCAGATACACCGCCATCACTGGATGATTCACCCTTTGGCCAAGACCAAGCATGATACATTTGTTCTACATTTTAATGGAAGTTACTTTTAGCATTCAACCGTTTACTTCCAGCGCTTGAACATTCTCCCAGGCGGTTATCTGACTGGCCAAATCGCTTTATTGGGCAGGATTCTCGAGAATATCCTTCAATGCAGCCACCAGCACCCTGCATTGGTCTTCCGTGCCGATGGTAATGCGCAAAAACGGCACAATACGCTGGGGATTCTTGAAATGGCGCACAATAATGCTGCGTTTGCGCAATTGGGCCGTCAATTCGGCACCGTCTCGCTGAGTATGCCTGGCAAAAATAAAGTTTGCACTGGATGGCAGGACTTCAAAGTCCAATTTCTCCAACTGTTCTACCAAGCGCTCACGCGTCGCAATCACTTTACCGCAGGTATCATCAAAATAAGCGCGATCCTGCATGGCAGCAGTTGCTCCGGCAATTGCAAACCGATCCAGCGGGTAAGAATTGAAGCTGTCTTTAACGCGATGTAGCGCCTCAATCAAATCAGGCTGACCAACCGCATAACCCACACGCAAACCAGCCAAAGAGCGCGCTTTGGACAAAGTATGCGTCACCAATAGCTGTGGATAGTGATTGACCAACCTAACTGCAGACTCACCGCCGAAATCTATATAGGCTTCGTCTATCACCACTACCGAGTTGCTGTTTGCCTGCAGCAATCGCTCAATTTCAGATAATCCCAGCAAGCGCCCGGTTGGCGCATTCGGATTAGGGAAAATAATGCCGCCATTAGGTTGGCGATAATCATCAACCTTAATTTCGAAAGCCTCCGTCAGCGGGATGGTCTGGTACTTGATGCCATACAAGCCGCAATAGACGGGATAGAAGCTGTAAGTGATATCCGGAAACAGTAACGGAGCATCATGTTTCAATAGCGCCTGAAAAGTATGTGCCAGCACCTCGTCCGAACCATTACCTACAAACACCTGAGCGGGCGTCAAGCCATGAAACTCGGCAATCGCCGCTTTGAGTTTGTCGGAATTGGGGTCAGGATACAGACGCAAGCTATCAGCCACCTCCGCCTGCAACGCTTCCAGCACCTTAGGGCTAGGGCCATAAGGATTCTCGTTGGTATTAAGCTTGATCAGATTATCCAGCTTGGGCTGCTCGCCGGGAATGTAGGGCGTCAATTCATGGACGACCTTGCTCCAAAACTGACTCACACTCAATCTTTCAACCGATACTCGGCACTACGCGCGTGGGCCTGCAAGCCTTCACCATGCGCCAGCGTAGAAGCAATTCGACCTAAAGTCTGCGCGCCTTGTGGCGACACCATAATCAGGCTGGAACGCTTTTGAAAGTCATACACACCCAGTGGCGAGGAGAAACGCGCGGTACGTGAAGTCGGCAATACATGGTTAGGGCCAGCACAGTAATCGCCGATGGCCTCGCAGGTATCGCGCCCCATGAAGATGGCGCCGGCATGCTTGATCTTTTTGCTGAAGTCCAATGGCTCATCCAGCGATAACTCCAGGTGCTCGGGTGCGATATAGTTGGCGATACGCGCCGCCTCTTCCAGATCACGCACGTGAATCAAGGCACCACGGTCTTGCAGGGAGGTGCGGATAATATTCTTGCGCGGCATTTCTTCCAGCAGACGATCGATGCTTGCAGCCACCTTATCGAGGAACGTCGCGTCGGGTGAGAGCAAAATCGCCTGCGCCAGTTCATCGTGCTCGGCTTGCGAAAACAAGTCCATCGCCACCCAGTCAGGATTGGTTTTGCCATCGCAAATGACCAAAATTTCAGAAGGGCCCGCCACCATATCAATGCCCACCACGCCAAAAACGCGGCGCTTGGCAGCTGCCACATAGGCATTGCCGGGGCCGACAACTTTATCCACCTGCGGGACAGTCTGTGTGCCATAGGCCAAAGCGCCGACCGCTTGGGCGCCACCGATACAAAACACGCGGTCTACCCCGCATACTGCTGCCGCAGCCAGTACCAGCGCGTTCTTTTCGCCACCCGGCGTGGGCACCACCATGATCAATTCCTTGACGCCCGCCACTTTGGCTGGAATCGCGTTCATCAACACCGAGGAAGGGTAAGCCGCTTTACCACCCGGCACATAGAGCCCAACCCGATCTAATGACGTGACCTGCTGGCCTAGCAAGGTGCCATCGTCTTCGGTATAAGTCCAGGACGACATCAACTGCTTCTCGTGATAAGTCCGCACGCGTTCTGCAGCTTGCTGTAAGGCTGTGCGCTGCTCTGCCGGCAAGCCCTCAAGCGCATGGAGAAGCTCGGCCTGGGTAAGCTCCAGATCGTCCAGGCTGGCTGCATCCAGGCGGTCAAAACGCCGGGTATATTCCAGTACTGCTGCATCACCGCGCTTTTTTACATCGCGCAAAATGTCGGCCACAACCTGGTCTATTTGGTCATCCTGCGCTGTTTCAAATGCGAGCAGCTGTTTCAGCTCATTTTCGAAATTCGCGTCTGCTGTAGAAAAACGTCTAATGTTCATTTATTACACCTCATGGCTTAACCTTGTCTCTTTTCATTTTCGGCTACGGCTCGGGCAAACGCATCCATTATCGGCTGCAAGGCGTTGCGCTTGAGTTTCAGCGAAGCCTGGTTAACCACAAGACGCGAACTGATGTCGGCAATCTCTTCTACTGCCTTCAGATTATTAGCGCGCAAAGTACCACCGGTACTCACCAGGTCAACAATTGCATCCGCCAGCCCAACCAGTGGGCCCAGCTCCATCGAGCCATAAAGCTTGATCAAATCGACATGCATGCCCTTGTCAGCAAAGTGCTCGCGCGCGGCTTTCACATATTTTGTAACGACTTTCAAACGCGCGCCTTGGCGTAGCGAGCCGAAATAATCAAAATCTTCGCGCACAGCCACCATCATCTTGCAACGCGCTATTTTCAGGTCTAGCGGCTGGTACAAGCCCTCGCCGCCATGCTCATTGAGCACATCCTTACCAGCGATACCCAGATCAGCGGCACCGTATTGCACATAGGTCGGCACATCCGTAGCGCGCACGATAATCAAACGTACATCAGGGCGGTTGGTCGGCAAAATCAGCTTGCGCGAAGATTCTGGATCTTCAAGTGCAGTGATGCCAGCCGCCGCCAGCAGAGGTGTCGTTTCTTCAAAAATTCGACCCTTGGATAGGGCGATCGTAATCATTATTTTTGCTTTTCCAGTTAGTACTGCTTTGCCAGCTTGGTCATTATTAGCTTACGCGACGTATACGCGCGCCCAGTTGCGTCAGCTTCTCTTCAATATGCTCATAACCACGATCAATATGATAAATGCGTTCTATCGTAGTTTCACCACGCGCCACCAAACCCGCCAATACCAGGCTGGCCGATGCACGCAAGTCTGTCGCCATGACGGTAGCACCATCCAAGTACTCAACGCCGCGCACGATAGCGGTATTACCTTCGACTTCGATCTCTGCGCCCAGACGTTGCATCTCCTGCACATGCATAAAACGGTTCTCAAAGATGGTCTCAGTAATGCGTGCCACACCATCCGCAACCGTGTTCAACGCCATGAACTGCGCCTGCATATCGGTAGGAAAAGCCGGATGTGGCGCTGTGCGCAGATTCACTGACTTCAGCTTGCCGGAGCTTTTGATTGAAATGGTATTGGCGTCATGCTCAATCGCCGCACCAGCTTCGCGCAACTTATCAATCACGGCGTCCAGTAAATCCGCACGCGCATTATGCAAGGTAATGCTGCCGCCGGTCATTGCCGCGGCGACCAGATAAGTACCAGCCTCAATGCGGTCGCATACGATCTCGTGCTCGGCACCCTGCAAACGCTCAACTCCGTGTACTGTAATTACATCAGTACCTGCACCTTCGATGCGCGCGCCCATTTTGATCAGGCATTCGGCCATGTCCACGACTTCTGGCTCACGTGCGGCATTTTCCAGCACTGTCGTGCCGTCCGCCAACGCGGCAGCCATCATGAGATTTTCGGTGCCGGTTACAGTGACCAAATCCATGAAAATGCGCGCACCTTTTAACCTGCTTGCCCGCGCTTCGATATAACCATGCTCGATATGGATCTCGGCACCCATGGCTTGCAAGCCTTTGATGTGCAAATCCACGGGGCGTGAGCCAATGGCACAGCCGCCCGGCAGTGAAACGCGGGCATGCCCAAAGCGGGCCAGCAAAGGGCCTAGCACCAGAATCGAAGCACGCATGGTTTTCACCATTTCGTAGGGCGCTTCTTGCGTATGGATATTGCTGGCGTCCAATGTCACACAGTTATCATCGCCAAGTGCAATCTGGACTCCCATATGCTGAAGTAGCGTGTATGTCGTACCGACATCACGCAAATCAGGCACGTTGCAGAGCTTCAAAGGTGTTTCTGCGAGCAACGCCGCGCATAAGATAGGTAGCGCCGCATTCTTGGCGCCAGAAATGCGTACCTCGCCCCTGAGCGCTATTCCACCTTCTATAACAAGCTTATCCAATTAAGCCGCTGCTTTTTGCAGCATTTTCTGAAGCTCACCCTGGCTATACAGGTCACGTATGATATCTGAGCCGCCAACAAACTCGCCGTTGATATAAAGTTGCGGTATGGTAGGCCAGCTAGAATAAGTCTTGATACCTTCACGAATGGCAGAGTCAGCGAGCACATCAACAGTGACCAGATTGGTAACGTCGCATGCTTGCAGAATCTGGATAGCTAAGCCGGAAAATCCGCATTGCGGAAATTTCGGGTTACCTTTCATGTAAAGCACAACGGGGTTAGTCGTCACTTGATTACGAATAATTTCTTGAGTATCCATTTCATTTCTCCATTTAAATTTTCTTTGCCGGCGCGATTAAATTCGTGCCCAGGCTTATCTGACGGCCAATTCAGCCCAAGCCCCTGGTGTTCCAGGCTTCAGGTGTGAAGGTGCGCATTGAAAGCGCGTGAATTTCCGCACGCATGCGATCGCCCAAAGCCTGATAGACCAGTTGATGCTGCTGTACCATGTTTTTACCGGTAAATAGCGGGCTGACAATGACTGCTTCAAAATGCTGGCCATCATCACCCAAGACTTCCACATGCTCACAAGCCAAGCCTTGCATGATGTAATTTTTTAACTCTAATGCAGTCAACATGATTTCAAATCCATCGTTATCCCCGTAGTTTATAGCCCGACTTCAGCATACTTAAAGTTAACCATGATAGGCCAAAAAAGCTGGCGCAGACAATGCTAAGACTAATCGCTGGCGAGACGTCACCCACCCCAAAAAAACCATAGCGAAAGCCATCAATCATATAAAAGAAAGGGTTCAACTGTGACACTTTTTGCCAAAACGGTGGCAAGGAGTGAATCGAGTAAAACACGCCGGATAAAAAGGACAGAGGCATGATAATAAAATTCTGGAAAGCCGCCATCTGGTCAAATTTATCCGCCCAGATACCGGCAATAATGCCAAAAGTACCGAGCATCGCACTACCCATTACGGCAAATGCCAGGATCAGCCATGGATGTACCATTGGCAGATCCACAAAAATAATTGCAACCAAATATATACACAGCCCGACCACCAAGCCGCGAATGATGGATGCGGTGAGGAAAGCCAGGAAAAATTCCAAGTAGGAAATTGGAGTCAGCAATACAAAAATTACATTCCCCATGACCTTGGACTGGATCAAGCTGGAAGAGCTATTGGCAAAAGCGTTTTGCAATAAGGACATCATGATCAAGCCAGGAATCAGGAAAGCCGTATAGGCCACACCAGGATAAACCTGCACATGGGCTTCCAGTACATGTGAAAAAATCAGCAAATACAAAAGTGCCGTCATGACCGGGGCGGCCACGGTCTGGAAACTCACACGCCAGAAACGTAACAGCTCTTTTTTGAATAACGTCCAGGGGCCTCGCATACGAGCATTGATCAAGTTCATGAACGCCCTACCAAATCAACAAATACATCTTCAAGATCAGCTTCGGTCAGCTGTAAATCCTCGACAGTGATATTGGCATTCCTTAACTCTGCCAGTACAAATTCAATCTGTGTCAGCTCGTTCAAAGACAGCGTATAGACGCCGTTACCCTCTGCTCGCAGCACCGGTAGCATGCTCGGAGGCAATGGCCCGGAACCAAGCTTGAGGCGCAAATTTTTACCGGGAAACCGGTTGAGCAAATTGGACGTGCTATCCAACGCGATGATCTCGCCCTGCTTCATCATGGCTACGCGAGAACACAAAATCTCTGCTTCTTCCAGATAATGTGTGGTGAGGATAATCGTATGCCCATCGCGATTGAGCCGTTTAATGAACTCCCATAACATTTGGCGCAACTCTACATCCACGCCTGCGGTAGGCTCATCCAGCACCACTACTGGCGGCTTGTGCGCCAGTGCTTGGGCGATCAATGCGCGGCGTTTCATGCCGCCGGACAAGCGGCGCATGTTGGTGTGGGCTTTGTCAGTCAGGCCCAGGCCCTCGATGACTTCATCAATCCAGGCATCATTTTCACGCCCACGCCCAAAATAGCCCGCCTGAAAACGCAGCATTTCGCGCACATTGAAGAACGGGTCAAACACCAGCTCCTGCGGCACTACACCTAGCGCCTGGCGCGCCTGTCTATATTGATCCTGAACATCGAAACCCAGGACTGAAAGCTTACCGCTGCTTGGCCGCAACAGTCCTGCCAGCATATTAATCAGGGTTGATTTACCCGCACCATTGGGGCCCAGCAAAGCAAAAAACTCGCCTTGTTCTATGGTCAGGTCTATTCCTTTCAGTGCATGCAATGCACCGAAATATTTGTGGACCTGCTCAATTTTAATCGCGGGAATCATCGTAGGAAAGGGCTTAGGCTAGCGCCAGAAGCTCAATGCGGTTCTTGTGGCAAGAGCTCAAAAACTCCGTAAACTGTAGCCAGGCTGACCAGGTTCTCCGGCAAATGCGCGAAAGTGACCTTGCATTTACGCGCACATGCTTGTCGCAACCACTCAAACAACAGACTGATCGTCGCCGTATCCACATCGGTCACTTCAGCAAGATCCACTTCCAGCTTGTTAGTGACGGGCAAGGCAGCGCTCTGCGCAAGTAACGCACTGACCTCTGCCATGGTCATGGCGCCGCTTACCAGCCAACGTGTACCTTCTTGTCTAATTTGTGCCAATGGGTTTCTACTATTTAAGAGTGAATCTTTGCTTTTGATGAAAACTTATTTACTGCTACCGGCATTTTTGTTTTTCTCAGCCAGCTTTTGAATCAGGCCATCCATACCGGATTGACGGATTTCATTGCTAAATTGGCCGCGATAATTGGTAACCAGGCTTACACCTTCAATCACAATATCGTAAACCTTCCAGCCTTCCGCTCTTTTTTCCAAGCTGTAATCTACGCCAACCGGCTGGCCACCAGGTTGCAAAATCTGCGTTCTGACTGTGACTTCTGTATCGTTTGGTTGCGCGCGCAGAGGCTTAAATTCAATGGTCTGGTTGCGATATTTGGATAAAGCGGTGGAATAGGTACGCAACATCAGGCTGCGGAACTCGCGCTGAAAAGCCTCCTGCTGCTCTTTGGTGGCGCCATTCCAGTACTTGCCCAATACCATGCGACTCACACGATCAAAATTGAAGTTAGGCAGAATTTTCTCTTCCGCCAATGCGTAGATTTTTTTCTGATCGCCGTTCTGGATATCTTTATCTTTTTTGACAATTGCCAGCACTTCATCAGCCGTGCTTTTCACCAGCACATCAGGCGCAACTTCTGCCATCGCACCATGCGCAAAGGCGACCAGAGCCAAACTCAATAATAATTTAATACAGTTTTTCATCATTCATTCACCTATTTTTTATCGTTTGTTTCAGACGCCTTGCTATACAGGAATTGACTAATCATCTTTTCCAAAACGACAGCATCTTGCGTGTGTGTGATTTTATCACCATTCTGCAACGCATCCGGATCACCGCCCGCTTCAAGACCTACGTACTGCTCACCGAGCAAGCCAGCCGTGTAAATATTGGCAAAGGTATCTTTCGGGAAAGCATAACGCTTATCGATCTTGATAGTTACCAAAGCCTCGTAGATCTTGGTATCAAACCGTATATCATCCACACGACCGACCACGACGCCTGCGCTCTTGACTGGTGCGCGCGACTTGAGCCCGCCAATATTTTCAAAGGCCGCTGTCACAGTGTATGTTTCGCCTATACTGCTGGTTGTCAGATTTCCCACTTTCATGGCCAAACCCAGTAAGGCGGCAACACCAGCCGCGACAAATATCCCCACCCATAAATCTATCGTTGTCCGTTCCATTTTTCCTCCAATGCTTCTGCTCGGGTATTTTCAATAGCCATCTTGTTTTATGCGCCCAACATGAACGAAGTTAATACAAAATCCAGCGCCAATACTGTCAACGAGGAATTCACCACCGTACGCGTGGTGGCCCGGCTGACACCTTCAGCCGTAGGTGGTGCATCGAAACCTTCAAATAATGCAATCATTGTACAAGCAACGCCGAACACCAGGCTTTTGATGACACCGTTCACAATATCTTCTCTAAAATCCACGGTAGCTTGCATTTGTGACCAGAAAGCGCCGTTATCCACGCCAATCAATGGCACTGCCACCAGATAGCCGCCCAATACGCCCACCATTGAGAACATGGCTGCCAGGAAAGGCATGGATACTACCCCCGCCCAGAATCGCGGTGCCACAACGCGGGCAATTGGACTCACCGCCATCATTTCCATTGCTGATAGCTGCTCAGTGGCTTTCATCAAGCCAATTTCCGCGGTAATCGCGGTACCGGCACGCCCTGCAAACAGCAATGCCGTTACTACGGGGCCAAGCTCCCGGACCAAGGACAGTGCCACCAACACGCCGATGGCTTCTGATGAGCCATATCGCTGCAAGGTGTTATAGCCCTGCAAGCCTAGTACCATGCCCACAAATAAAGCAGACACCAGGATAATGATAAGCGACAGCACACCCGTAAAATAAATTTCACGAATCGTCAAATGTATGCGGCGAAAGCTTTCCCCGGAATACACCAGGATGTAAAAGAAAAAGCGCGCGCCAGCGCCTAAACGCCACAGGCGATCAATCAAACGATGCCCAATGCCGCGCAATACCGCACCCAAACGCTTAATCATCCTGGCCTCGCAACATATCCCGCTTGTAGTCAGGTGCGGGGTAGTGGAAAGGCACAGGACCATCAACTTCGCCATGTACAAACTGATGTACAAAAGGCATAGCCGACTTACGCAATTCATCCGGCGTTCCTTCGGCCACAACCACGCCTTCGGAAACAAAATAGACGTAATCGACAAAGGAGAATGATTCATGCACATCATGCGTCACTACGAGGGAAGTGGCGCCAAGCGCGTCATTCAAAGTGCGAATCAGGTTACAGATGACACCCATGGAAATAGGGTCCAGACCGGCAAATGGCTCGTCATACATGATAATCGCAGGGTCCAGAGCAACTGCACGCGCCAGAGCAACACGCCGCGCCATACCGCCAGACAACTCGGTAGGCTTCAAGTCCCGTGCGCCACGCAAGCCAACAGCGTTCAACTTCATCATGACCAGATCGCGGATCATGGATTCCGGCAAATCCGTGTGTTCCCGTATGGGGAAGGCCACATTCTCATACACTGACAAATCGGTAAACAAGGCGCCCAACTGAAACAGCATGCCCATCTTGCGGCGCAAACGATAAAGACCAGAACGATCCTGCTCATGCACCACTTGCCCGTCAACAAGCACTTGACCATGCGTGGGCTTGAGCTGCCCGCCTATCAGGCGTAACAGCGTGGTCTTGCCGCTACCGCTGCCGCCCATGATGGCGACGACCTTGCCGCGCGGGAAAGACATATTAATGCCTTTGTGCAGCAACCGGTCTTTGTAGCCAAAGGAGAGATTATCGATTTCGACGATGTTGTCGGTCATGATGAACGCTAATTTTGTAAGCGGCTTATTCTAATGCAAATCTGCTCACAGGTATAAGCAGAAAAAGATAAAGCCCGGCAAGACCGGGCTTTATCTTTACTTGGTTTCACGATTTAGAAAGACATACAAACCAGATAAGGAGTGGAATCGACTGGGGCAGCAACACCAGTGCTGGGCGTACCATTAACTACCACACGTACAGAACCCGTATTGCCCACGCCATCATCCAAAGTAATGTCAAGCTGCTTAGCAAATTTCCCAAGAATCGCATCAGAGCAAATCACGTAAGCACCTGTCATGCCGGTAACAGCTGTAAATCCAGAAACGCTCTGCACGCCAACACGACCACCATCAGCATTCTTTGGGGCATAGTCTGCGACTGCAGGATCGGTCGGCCCTGGCGCTAAGCCAGCCAAGCGCACATGGTTCCAGAAAACATAAGACTCCGCTGTAATTGTAGTTGCATTCCATGAACCATCTATTACGCCATTCCCCGTAGCACACAAACCTGCTGCGGCCGGTGTACATGCAACGCCACTCGTCCCCACATGCGGCACCGCATTGGTATCATCACCAGGCAACGCCTTATATTTATCCTGATATCCGTAGATAAAAACCTGGATGTTCTTAAAATCCGTCGCCATATTTTTTACTTTGGCACTATTAATCAGTTCCTGGCCTTTCAACACCCCGCCCAGCAGCAACCCGATAATAACCAGCACAATGGCCAGTTCGATGAGGGTAAAGCCAGATTGCTTTTTCATTATGTTATCCTTGTTTGAAACCGCTTTAGTGAAGCAATTACTGAATTATTAACGCCATGATGATACAGCCTAAGCAAACCACGTGCCAGAAGCAAATGAAGCTAACTAACAGCTGCTACCCCTAGCCGCCGAGTCTTTAACTCATTGCACACGATCATGCAAGATGTCGAAATATCATCCAGGCTGACAATTATATGACGCCACCCAGTCAACTTTTTGGCAATTCTGCATGTTCAACACAATTAAACTAACATTCTTATCCATCAAGCAGCGGCAATGGGCCCTAGGTTTCATGCTGCTTACCTTGCATGCGATATTGCTGTGGGGGTTTAACAGTCCGCTGCAAAAAGCCTTATTGATTTGCCATTATGGTTTTTTCCTTCTCTGGCAACCGGTTTGGCAGGCACAGGAAAGACTATCAATCACGGCCTCGGTACTTTTCCTACTCGCTGGCGGCTTGATAATATTTCTTGTGGATTGGTGGTTCATCGCATTCTGGATATCAGGTCTTTTTGGATTATTGGGCGGGCGCGTATTTTCAGCGCAAGCCAAGAGCACAAGACTTGGCTATTTGCTCGCTGCCGGCTATCTATTAGCCGTTTTGCTAATATGGGTAGTGCCTAAATTATTAAATTCTTCAGCTGATATCGCTACTACTGAAATTATTGTTAAGTACTTTATCCCGCTAATACCTTTGGCCATCCTGTTTACACGCGTTGAAGCCGGAGAAGGTGAACTTGCTCCAGTGCTGGATTTCTTTTACACCCTGCTTCTGATGCTGCTGGCTATTATTCTGGTGCTAGCCAGTTTTGCGATTCAGGCGACCAGTAAAGCTGATTATGCTGAAGTCCTTCTAATAGTATTGTTTGGGCTTGCCATCACTCTGGTCGGAATCAGCTGGCTATGGAATCCACGTGCTGGCTTTTCCGGCATTGGCCAATTGCTGTCAGGCTACCTCTTAAGCGTGGGACTGCCTTTCGAACAATGGGTAAAAAACATCGCAGAACTGGCCGAGCGCGAATCTAGCCCAAAAGAATTTACCCTGGCCGCCATGCGTGAAGTAACAACCTTGCCATGGATCAGTGGTGTGAATTGGTATAACTCCGATAGTCACGTAGAGCTGGGAGTGGCTACCAAATATCGTGCCTCATTAGACTCTCATGGCTTTAAGTTGATCTTGTACACGCGCTGGCCCTTGACGCCCGCTTTGACTATACATATGAAACTGCTGACACAGATTCTCGGTGAATTTCATGAAGCCAAACGGCGTGAAGAAACGCTGCGCCAGAACACTTATATGCAAGCCGTTTATGAAACTGGCTCGCGCCTCACGCATGACATTAAAAACCTTGTGCAATCCATGAGCGTACTTTGCAGCGCTGCTGAATTGACCAGCGACACGGATAGCGAACAACTGCTGGCGCTGGTACGCCGTCAGCTGCCGCTATTAAATCAACGCCTTGCGCTCACACTGGACAAGCTGCAAGCCCCAAATAACAAGACAAGTAATCATATGCCGCTGGCAAACTGGTGGAGTGCGCTAAAGCAGCGCCACGGTCAAAGCCATATTGAATTTCTCGCAGGAAAAATACCGGGGATAGAGGTTGATGCAGAGGTTCTCGACAGTGTTGTCGACAATTTATTGCAGAATGCTATCGAAAAATCAAAGAACCAGCCGGGTCTGACTATACAAGCCGAGATCGGCATGACGCACGAACTTAGTCTTGAAGTTACTGACAATGGCGAGGCGATATCACAACTGATAGCGGAACAACTCTTTAAAAAGCAGATCAGCTCTGAAAATGGCCTGGGCATTGGTCTCTATCATGCCAGCCGCCAAGCCAGTCAAGCCGGCTACTTGCTAAGTCTGGCAGAAAACCGTGATGGCGTTGTCCGCTTTCGGCTCAGTCAGGAACCAAATCCCCACGGGATTAAATAACTGCAATATCGTGCTGTTATAACGTGCCGTAAGAATGCAAACCTGACAGAAACATATTTACACCCAGAAAAGCAAAGGTGGTCACCAGCAAGCCTACCAGCGCCCACCAAGCCAGCACCGGGCCACGTAGCCCCTTAACCATGCGCAGATGCAGCCAGGCCGCGTAATTCAGCCATACAATCAGCGCCCAGGTCTCTTTCGGATCCCATGACCAATAGCCGCCCCAGGCTTCTGCCGCCCACATCGCGCCAAGGATGGTCGCAATGGTGAAAAATGCAAAGCCTATGGCAATGACTTTATACATCAGGTCATCCAACACCTCCAGGCTTGGCAAGCGTGAAGCAAGAATGCCACGGTCAGCCAGTAAATAGGCGCTGCCCACCATGGCCGCCAAGGAAAATGAACCGTAGCCTACAAAGTTGGCCGGCACGTGAATTTTCATCCAGTAGGATTGCAAGGCTGGCACTAATGGCTGAATACCATTGGCCTGGCGATCAAACGTGTACCACAGGATAAAACCTACAGCTGCATTGACTACCAGCAGCACAAATCCGCCAAGCTGGCGAGTGGCGTAACGCTGCTCATAGTAGAGATACAACAGGGAAGTTATGAGGCAGAAAAGAATAAAAACTTCATATAAATTGCTAACCGGGATATGGCCAACATCCGGCGCGATCAGGTAGGACTCATACCAGCGTACCATAAGGCCGACAAAACCCATCAGGATAGCGCTCCAGGTGAGGCTGGTAGCCACTTTTCCGGAAAATGCAGAACGTGAGAAGAAAGCCAGCCAATAAGTGAGCATGGCTATTACAAACAGCACATTCATCCACATAATGGCGGATTGGCTAGAGATCAGGAATTTCAGCAGGAATGCCTGATTAGCTCGTCCCAAGTCCGCATGGTAGAGGCTAATGGAAAATAAACTGATAACAGCCACACCCAAAACCAGCAAGCGAACCGGTTTCCATTGCCAGCCCAATCCGCTAAACAGGGCTACCGCACCAAACAGAAAACCTGTCTCGTACACATCCATGTAGCTTCCATACTGTTTGAAGGCAAATATTGCCCCCACAGCTAGCGCCACGGCATATACCCAATCCTGCCAACTCAGGCGTTGCACGAAAGGAATCGGGGCATCGTTCATTAATGCGGTTTTCATGGTCTATTCCTCGTTATGTCCTGACGGTTAGCTTTGCAACAGTCGCTGTAACTGCTCACGATAACGGTTGAACTCTATATCCAGATCACGGTTTTTACGGTTTGCCGACATGGCAAACAATACCTTATTGCCGGCACCATCTTCGGCATGATCGGGTTTGACCAACAACCAAATCCGGCGTTCCCGAATATAAAGCATGGCGAATATCCCCAATACCAGCAAGACCGACCCGGAATAAACCAGATTTTTACCTGGCGAACGCGTTAACTGCAAGCCACTTGCCTGGCGGTGCTCGAATTGCGTCATCTGCAAATAAAAAGGTGTGCCGTAAAAGAACAGGTCGCTCATCGCATTCAGGCTCTCCTGCACGAAAGTTTGCGTTACTTCGTCTGCCGCCGCTGGCTTCTTGCCAGCGCGTTCCAAGCTAAGGTTATATGCCTCAAATGCCGCACCACTTATGATTTTTATATAAGTTTGTGCAGCCTTTTCGCGCTCGGCTTGCGGCACGGACTTTTCGATCAACGCTGCCATGCGTGTATACCCGCCAGCGCCAAAAGCCTGTAGCAACTGGACGATACTGCTCTCAAATTTGGTTTTTATGGTTGCATCTGAAGAATGGTTAGCCAAAGCTCTGGTTGACAGGCGGCGTGCAATTTCCGGGTACGCTTCTTTATCAAACATGACAGCGCGCAGGTTCATAAACCCTTGCAGCGTAAAATCCTCATCGGCAGGGATGCGCAGATAATGAAAATCCTCCTGCTGTGTACTGCGCATGCCAGAAACAAAATAAGGCTTGCCGCTTAACAGCAAAGGCTGCATGTAGCTGATGTATTCGCGCGCCTGGCCTTCAGTATCGCGCACCTTGAAGGTTACGCTGGGACCAACATTATGTGGCTTGCCTTTACCATCGAGCGACAGATTAAGGATGTTAAACAGACGGAAATCATTGAATTCTATTTTAAGGGCATCAGCACCCTCGCCTAATGTAGATTTCTGGAAGATGGTGCCGTTAAGCGCAACAGGCTGCGTTTTATTGCTGAACAAGCCCCATACGTTGAAGTTTAACTTAGAGCCGCCATCCTGGAAGTCAGACTGGTATATGGCAATACCCTTGTAAATCAAGGGATGGTTAACGCTAATGGTATGTGCCAGCGGCTGCTTAAGCTCGGGGTCAATAATCAGCACATCGCTTTCAAACGATTTAGGCTGGCCCGTCTCGTAATGCTGAATACGAAAGCTCTTGAGCGCAACAGTAAATGGCAACTCCTGCACCAGATAACCATCGCGCATACGCATGAAGGCAACATTGGCATTAGTGCCTTCCGGCAAGGTCATATTGGCACGAAAGGAAAGGTTGGCCACTGATAAACGGCTCACCGCTGGCACTTCGGATTCTGGAATATCCAGTGTTTCTACTTTTTTATAACCCAGCAGTTCCTGTACCTTGAACGGCACGTTGCCATCCAGCAGGCCACCTATACAGATAATCACGATGGCCGCATGCGTGAAGATATAGCCCAAACGCTGATAGCTGCCGGATTTGGCGGCAATCAGATGGCTGCCATCGCGATGTGTCACCGTTTTGAAGCGGAATCCGCGCACGGTCAAGAACTGGGCCAGACTCTGCTTTGTTTCCTCAAGGCCATGCACTGTCTGATATTCATTTTGATGGCTGAAATTGCGTAACGAGGTTTCGGTGGCGTGTTCGCGAAAAGCGCGCAACTCACGCAGCATCAATGGCCCATTACGATAAATACAGAGGCTGGTGGAAAGCACCAGAAACAGCAGGATAACCAGGAACCAGACGCTGTGATACACGTCATAAAGCCCCAGTCCTTCAAAAAAATCAAACCAGAACTGGCCAAATTCTATGACATAGTTTGCATATGGCTCATTTTGCTTGAGCACTGTGCCGATAATGGAAGCTATACCCAGCACTGTCAGCAAACCGACAGCAAACCGCATGGAGCTTAAAAGCTCATAAATGCGTTTGGTCGTTGATGGAGGTGACGTCAAAGAGTGGCCAGTCAAGAATTTGGAGGTTAAGACAGCATGTGTCCGCTTGGAGTTGCCAAAAAAGTTAAGGGCGGCTCATGCCACCCTTAACGCTACATCATGGCGATCGGTTGTCTGCCTGGTGTAGTCACTGATTAGTGCAAGCCCTGAATGTAATCGGCTACAGCGGCCACATCCTCATCAGATAACTTGGCAGCCACCATACGCATCATCTTGGCGCCGTCATTAACACGTTCGCCAGAGCGGAAAGCCTTAAGCTGCGTAACAATGTAATCAGCGTGCTGACCGGCCAGGCGCGGAAACTGCACCGGCACGCCCGCACCAGTTGGGCCATGACAGGAAGCGCAAGCAGGGACCCCAATGCCGGGAATGCCGCCGCGATATATTTTCTCACCCACCGAACCAGCGCCATTACTCTTGGCAGTGCCTGCCTTGGCAGTTTTTGTACCAAAATATGCGCCAAGGTTGACCATGTCTTCTGGCGTTAATGTTACCACCATGCCCGACATAACCGGATTCTTGCGGTCGCCTGCCTTAAAGTTGGTAAGCTGCTTGGTAATATATTCTGGATGTTGACCGGCCAGCGTTGGATACATGGGAACCATGCTATTGCCATCAACACCGTGACATGCTGCACATAGCTGGGTAACAATAGGCGCAGCCTTTGCCACATCACCTGCCGCATTTGCCGGAACGACCCCTAATAAGCTTGTCAACACACCTGTTACGAGCACTGCGATGTTACGAAATTTCATCTTTCACTCCTCAAGACAATACAGCTTGCACCCAAATTTTGACTAAAAGCAAATCCGCCCATTTTATCGAAAATTACTATATCGTGGTAGCATTTTCGCGCCTTACCGATTATGGTTCGATCACAAACCCGTGAGAACAAAAACGGAAGAGATATGGCAACGAGCAGCATAGCTGCCAATATGGCAATTTGTTGCGTTGTCTCTACAGTTATCATTTGATTGCGAAAAACCATGCCCCTGTTTCAGAACGCCACTTTTTACATATCCGCCCACCACTTGCGGGATTTGCCACCGCCGAGCGGTATTGAAGTGGCATTCGCGGGACGCTCCAATGCCGGCAAATCCAGCGCGCTCAATACGCTCGCCAATCACAACCGGCTAGCCTATGTCAGCAAACAGCCTGGCCGCACCCAGCTGATTAACTTCTTCAGCCTCGGCGCTGACCGTTACCTGGTGGATCTGCCCGGCTATGGCTATGCGAAAGTACCTGAATCCCTGCGCCAGCATTGGCAATTAACCTTATCCAATTACCTGAGCCATCGCCCTACTTTGAATGCGCTGGTGCTAGTAATGGACTGCCGCCATCCATTGACCCCGCTGGACCGCCAGATGCTGGACTGGTTCTGCCCAAGCGGCAGGCCAGTGCATGTGCTATTGACCAAATCCGACAAGCTATCGCGCAATGCTGCCAACCAAACGCTGCTGGCCGTGCGCCAAGAGCTGAACGCAACCTGGGACAACTGCACCATACAGCTCTTTTCCAGCCTGAAGAAACAAGGCGTGGAAGAAGCCGAGGCGATTATCGGGAAATGGCTATTTACGCCTGAAGATCAAATCCCACACCCCGTGGCCTAGACGCATGCCGCGCTGCTCAAATTTGGTGAGCGGCCGGTAATCTGGCCGCGGCGCGTAATCCTGTACAGTATTGGCGAGCTGCGACTGCGCTTGCAAAATCTCCATCACCCACTCAGCATACTCCTGCCAGTCAGTCGCCACGTGTATGTAAGCGCCTGCTTTTAACTTGCTGCAAAGCAGCTTAATAAAGCCAGCTTGAATCAAACGGCGTTTGTGATGGCGCTTTTTATGCCATGGATCGGGGAAGAAAATGTGCACACCATCAAGGCTGGCGTCCCTGATCATATGATTGAGCACCTCGACAGCATCGTGCTGAATAATGCGCAGATTAGTGAGTTTCAACTCGCCAATTTGCTTGAGCAAACTGCCAACGCCCGGTGTGTGTACTTCGATCCCAAGAAAATCGCGCTCTGGCTGACTTTGTGCAATGCGCGCTGTAGTTTCGCCCATGCCAAAACCTATTTCCAGTATCTTTGGACTTTCCGCACGCCCAAACAATACTCCCAGATCCATCGGATGCGGCGTGTAAGCCACGCCAAACACCGGCATACCCACATCTATCGCACGTTGCTGTGCGCCAGTCAAACGCCCTTGGCGCAGAACAAAGCTGCGAATGGGGCGGTTTCTTAGCTGTTCCTGCTGCTGCGCTTTATCTTCTGGTTGCTCCATGAGGCTAACGATCAATCATTTAAAACCGCAATTATACCGGAAGCCTTTTATGAACCGGTT
>JBDTOX010000095.1:0-7388 GCA_039933015.1 Methylophilaceae bacterium | reverse complement strand
TAACCCGGAATTTGACCCTGACGTTCGCAATGTGAAAATTTACGGTGGCTTCGGAGCAGCCTAAAATCATGGAAATTTCCCAGGAGGATTTGCCAGCCATAGCCCATTTCAGGCATTCGTGCTCCCTGACCGTCAAATGGACTTCTTTTTCTGCGGTATCGGGTTTTTTGACAAATTTCAGCGATGATTCAAAAACGTAGTCGCGAATTAACGCCAGATTAGCCAGAGAGTGACTCAAGTCATGCTTAAATTTCTTGTCGGAAATTACATCTGAGGCAAAGCTGATGACACCGAATTCGCCATTTGGCCCATGTATTGGATAGGTAATGCCGGACCGGATGCCATAAGCGCAAGCTTCTTCATATAGTTGTTTTTGCGCAAGCAATTTAAAGGTTTTTGGCTCCCAAATCAGAGGTGTCGTACTTTTTAGGCAATGACTTACAGTGGGGTCTATGTAATGCAGTTTTTCTGCATCGTAGGTAGTTCTCCAGCTGGCTGAATAATTGCTGCGCAGGAATGCGTTCTCCAGGGGCATGTTTTTATTCAGGACAACACCATATACCGTCTGCTCGAATCCATTCTCACGTGCGATTGAGAAAAGATCAGTGCACCATGAATCTTCCGTGCTGGATGTTAATAAATTGTATAGTTTTTCGAGATCAGCCATGTGAATGGTGGATCCGGAATGGCAAAGGGGGCTTTGTGCGTGGGGCAGGTAATCTTGATGAATCGCAAGCGCGAGTCGCATGAGCAGGTCTGGATTGCCCAAAGTTATCAAGTGTCATGTGGATTTCCCCGTTAAAATCAGCAGCGATGTATCCTGCGAGCCTTGTGTTTATATTGTTTGGCCTGGCTCCAAGGCGTAACTGGTTTTTCTTATAAAAATGCTATATAGGCAAAAGGCAATCTTCTGATACTTAGCTTTTATTCAGTTCAAATCACGTGAAATCGAATTGCGCGAGCGAGCGGCCAACTGCCATATATGAGCCGATCCAGCCCAGGCAGATTGCGCTGGCAAGCATGGTCGTGACGAGGGCGTAATCTGGTAAAGCCAGACGAAAATTGCTGGCATACAAGTCTGCTATGTCAGCGACGGAAAAGTTGAAAAGCCCGATAACGCCTGCTAGCAAGAGCCAGGCGGCAAGCCCTCCGCCCAAGCCATATAGCGCACCGGCATATAAGAAAGGCCGTCGAATAAAACCATCCGTGGCGCCGATAAGCTTGCTCACTTCAATTTCTTCTCGTTGAGTAAGGATTTGCAAGCGTATGGTATTGCCAATGATGGCCAGCAAGGCGAGACCTAGCAGGGCGGTTAATACCAGGATGGCTTTTTTGCCAAGCTCAAGCAGGGTGTACAGGCGCTTGATCCAGTTTGCATCGACTTGTGCAAGCTCTACTCCGGACAACTGTTGTAATTCCTTTTGCAGATGCTCTACGGCAGCAGGGTCCAATGCCTTGGGCTGCACAAAATAAGCGTCAGGTAGCGGGTTTTTTTCCAGATTGTTTGCAACAGCCGCTGTGCCTGCATCCAGTTGTAATTGTTGCCAGGCAGTTTCTTTACTGACAAAGCGGTAATTTTTGATAGTCGGGCGACTGCGTAACTGCTGGTCTAGCGCTGCTATGGCCTCGGCTTTGATGTCGAGTTTAAGAAAGAGGCTGATTTGCGGTTCGCTCTGAACATTCCCTGCCAACCTGTTCAGATTGTCAACGACCACATAAAGAATGCCGGGCAGGCAGAGGGTCACGCCTAAAACGCAACTCATCATAAGTGTTGCCAGGCTATTGCGGCGCATACGCGCAAGTACGACTCGAAAAGCCCGAAAATGCTGATTCAGCCATTGACTCATGCTTGCAGCCCCCCCTGGCTTAAGCGCAGTACTTTGCCTGACGCCGCGCTGACTCCATTTGCATCGTGTGTAGCCACGATAACGGTCACGCCTACTTGCTGAAATGCGTAAAACAGCGACATGATTTCAGTGGCGTAATTCTCATCCAGATTGCCCGTGGGTTCATCGGCGATGAGAATGGACGGCCGGTTAACAACAGCGCGTGCGATTGCCAGGCGCTGCTGCTCGCCGCCAGACAAGGTAATTGGCATGGCTTTTTCTTTGCCTAGCAGGCCGACTTTATCCAATGCTGCACGTATGCGCTTGCCCGCATCATTGCCCGTAATGCCGTTGATATAGAGAGGCAGTGCGACATTGTCGAAGCAATTACGGTCGTAAAGCAGTTTGTGATCCTGAAATACCAGGCCGAATTTGCGCCGCAAATAAGGTACCGCAGCGGGACGCAGTTTGCTGACGTTCTGATTGCCTATGAGCACCGTGCCCACAGTAGGGCGTTCAATCGCGCCGATTAATTTAAGCAGCGTGCTTTTGCCGGCACCAGAATGCCCGGTGACAAACACCAATTCGCCTTGCTCGATGTCAAATGAAATGCCTCGCAGCGCTTCATAGCTGCCAGGATAGCGTTTACTGACCTGATCAAAACGAATCATGCCGGGTTTTCACAAAATAAAGTCGTCTGAAAAACCTCATGCATAGTGCGGCTCATGAAAACAGCGCTTCCACAAATTCACTTGCTTCGAATGGACGCAAGTCGCCAATGGTTTCGCCTACGCCGATATAGCGTATGGGGATGGGCCGCGATTGTGCGATTGCCGCAATCACGCCGCCTTTGGCTGTGCCATCAAGTTTGCTCAAGACCAGTCCGGTGACTTTTAACGCATCATCAAAGGCTTTGACCTGCGTTACCGCATTCTGCCCGGTATTGGCATCCAGTACTAATAGCACTTCATGGGGCGCGCCGGGTAGCGCTTTAGCAATCACGCGCTGCACTTTGCGGATTTCTTCCATCAGGTTGAGTTGCGTGGGTAGCCGCCCCGCAGTGTCTGCCAGCACAATATCGATGCCACGTGCCTTGGCGGAAGTGACGGCATCAAAAATCACTGCGGCAGGGTCGCCGCCTTCCTGGGATATCACATGCACCTGGTTGCGCTCGCCCCAGGCCTGTAGCTGCTCGCGTGCCGCAGCACGGAAAGTGTCACCGGCAGCAATCAGCACAGATTTGCCTTCGGCCTGAAACAGATTCGCCAGCTTGCCTATGGTAGTGGTTTTGCCGGCACCGTTAACGCCCGCGAGCATGATGACGAAAGGCTGGCCCTTGCTGGTATCCAGCGGCTTTTCCAAAGGGGCCAATAGCTCCAGCAATGCCTGTTTCAAAGCATCGCGCAGCTGGCTGGTGTCGCTCAGGTTCTGGCGCTTAACGCGGGTCCTGATTTGATCCAGCAAAGTCTGGGTAGCAGCAACGCCTACATCAGAAGTAAGCAGTATGGTTTCCAGTTCCTCATAGACCGCCTCACTGATTTTTCCACCGTTGAACAGGCTGGCAAGCTGGCTACCCAGTTGACTGCGGGTGCGCGCCAAGCCCTGCTTGAGACGTTCAGTCCATGACTGAGTAGGCTCAGCTACGTTATCTGGCTTAGGCGTGGAAGGGGGGGCTTTATCTTTTTTGAAAAAATCAAACATAGTCGCTATTCGTTATGCAATGCTCATTTTAGTCGCAATCCGCCCGTCTTGCTATGAACTATCGATGAATTGACTATGTCACACCATCGGCCTGGTTATGGCACATGCTATACAAGCGTGGTTTTGAGTGGATGCCCGGATATAATAAGGTGAGGAAAAGGAGAATCGCAACGTGTTCATTCGATGGTTGTTGGTCATAAGTGCTTTACTGCCTGCAGTCGCATTCGCCGACATAAATGTACAGGAGTTCAAACTGGATAACGGGCTTCGCATTATTGTGCAGGAAGACCACCGTTCTCCCGTGGTGGTTTCTCAGGTCTGGTACCGCGCAGGCAGTATTGATGAGGTAAACGGCAAAACGGGCGTAGCGCATGTGCTGGAGCACATGATGTTCAAGGGCACGAAAAAAGTGAAAGCGGGACAATTCTCGCGCTTGGTCGCAGCAGCAGGCGGCCGTGAAAACGCATTTACCGGTAACGATTACACTTGTTATTTCCAGCAACTGGAAAAATCCCACCTGTCCCTCTCCCTGAAGCTTGAGGCTGATCGCATGGCCAATCTGCAGCTGACAAAAGAGGAGTTCTCAAAAGAGATCAGAGTCGTCATGGAAGAACGTCGCTGGCGCACTGAAGATAAGCCGCAATCGTTGGTCAATGAGCAGTTTCAGGCCGCGGCCTACCATGCGCATCCTTATGCACGGCCAGTGGTGGGCTGGATGAATGATCTGGAAAACATGACCGTGGAAGACGCGCGCGCATGGTACAACACCTGGTATGCGCCTAATAATGCGATTTTAGTGGTGGTGGGTGATGTGAAGGCGCGAGACGTGCTGGCATTGGCTACCCGATATTTTGGCCCGCTGAAAGCGCATTCCTTGCCCGCACGCAAACCGCAAGTGGAGCCGGAACAAAAAGGCGAACGTCGTGTAATAGTCAAAGCCCAGGCCAAATTACCGTACGTGCTGATGGGCTACCATGTCCCCGCATTGCAAGACCCTGATAATGATTGGGAGCCGTTTGCGCTCGAGATACTGGCCGGTGTGCTGGATGGCAATGCTTCGGCGCGCCTGAACCAGAATCTGGTGCGCCAGCAACGGATCGCGGTGGATGTGAGCGCCGGTTATGACATGATTCAACGCGGGCGCCTGAGCCTGTTTGAAATCGACGGTACGCCGAGCGAAGGCAAAGCCGCCGCCGAGCTTGAGGCCGCGCTCTTGCAGCAGATTGAGCAAATCAAGGCGTCTGGTGTCAGTAATGAAGAACTGCAACGGGTAAAAGCCCAGGTGATTGCAGCCGACGTATATCAACGCGACTCCATGTTTTATCAGGGCATGCAGATCGGCAAGCTGGAAGTGTCGGGTTTTTCATGGCGAATTCTCAAGGATTATCCGGAAAAGCTGAAAGCCGTCACGCCAGAGCAGGTGCAGGCGGTGGCGAGGAAGTACCTGGTGCAGGACAACCTCACCGTCGCCACGCTGGATCCTCAGCCCATAGACCCGAACGACAATAAGCCGAAGGGGCAGCCAAGTGATCACTAATATTTATATGAAGAGGCTATTCGCTCTCGCAGCAGGCCTGGTTTTAAGCATGCAAGCACAAGCCGGGCTAACTATCCAGCATTGGCAAACGACCACGGGTGCAGAAGTCTATTTCGTAGAAAATCATGATTTGCCTATTATTGATCTCAGCGTCAATTTTGCTGCAGGCAGCGCGCGTGATGGTGCAGCCAAATCAGGGCTGGCTGGAATAACGCGCTATCTGATGACTCTGGGTGCAGCGGGCATGTCGGATGAGGACATCTCGAAAAGCATGGCCGATGTTGGCGCCGTGATGGGGGGCGAGCTGGATGCAGATCGTGCGAGCTTGAAGTTGCGCACGCTCAGCAGTGCCCGCGAACGCGATCAGGCTTTGACGGTGTATAGCAAAATATTACAGCAGCCGGATTTCCCCGCGGCAGTGCTGGAACGGGAGAAGGCACGCATTATTGCTGGTTTAAGAGAAGCGGCTACGCAGCCTGAGAGCATCTCCAGCAAGGCCTTCATGAAGGCGCTGTATGGGTCGCATCCTTACGCGCTTGACGACAGTGGTGAGCCGGAAACTGTCGCAGCCATCCAGCGCGAAGATCTGCAAAAATTTTACACTACCTATTACGGTGCCCAGGGTGCGGTGATTGCCTTGATAGGCGATATGAGCCGGGAGCAGGCGACGCAAATTGCCGAACGCGTGACTGCCGGATTGCCCAAGACTGCTGCCGCAAGTCCGTTGCCTGCCGTGGGTTATCCTGACCGGCCCAATGAGCAGCGCATTGCTCATCCCGCAACCCAGGCGCATATGCTGCTGGGTTATCCCGGGGTTAAACGTGGCGACGTGGATTACTTCCCGCTCTATGTCGGCAACTACATTCTGGGCGGTGGTGGCTTTGTCTCACGCCTGACCGAAGAAGTGCGGGAAAAGCGCGGTCTGGCTTATAGCGTTTACAGTTATTTTATGCCGATGGCAGAGCTTGGGCCATTCCAGATCGGCCTGCAAACCAAGCGCCAACAAGCCGAGGAAGCGCTTAAAGTGGTGCGCGAAACGCTGGATAAGTTTATGCGGGATGGTGTCACTCAGGCAGAATTGAACGCGGCCAAACAGAACATTATTGGTGGCTTTCCCTTGCGCCTGGATAGTAACGCGAAGATTCTCGACTATCTGGCGGTAATTGGTTTCTACAAGCTGCCTTTGACTTACCTGGATGATTTCAATACACAGGTGAGCAAAGTGACGACGGCGCAAATTAAGGATGCGTTTAACCGCAGGATCAAAACAGACAAGATGGTGACGGTGATCGTTGGTGCAGATAAGTAATAAGCAAGGTAATCGTGTGCGCATAGGCGGCGGCGTGTGGCGCAGCCGCCTGTTACGTTTTCCTGAGGTGCCAGGATTGCGCCCAACGCCGGATCGTGTGCGTCAGACATTGTTTAATTGGCTGGGCCAGGAACTGGATGGCCTGGCGTGCCTGGATTTGTTCTCCGGTACTGGGGTCATGGGCTTCGAGGCTTTATCTCGCGGCGCCGAGGATATGGTCATGGTAGAAAAAGCCCCCCATGCATACCGGGCGCTGCTGGAAAATAAAAGCCTGTTACAGGCCGACGCAGCAAAGATCTTGAATATGGATGCGCTGCAGTTTCTGGTAGCAAACCAGCAAACTTTCGATATCATTTTTCTGGACCCGCCTTATAACCAGGGCTGGCTGCCCAAGCTGCTGCCGCAAATGCGCAAACACTTAAGCGCTGATGGCGTACTGTATGTCGAAGCCGAGTTTTCGATCCAGGATAGCGCAGGCTGGCATGTGCTAAAACATGGCAAAGCGGGAAATGTTTTCTTTCACCTGTTAAAATGGGCTGATGGCTAATCAAACCCCACTAAAAGTCGTTTATCCAGGCACTTTCGACCCCATGACGCGTGGACACGAAGATATCGTGCGCCGTGCAGCAGGACTGTTTTCTGAAGTCATTGTGGCGGTGGCGCAGAATCCTGGGAAAAAACCTTTTTTTGATCTCGATGAGCGAGTGGAACTGGCTGCCAGTGTGTTGAGCGATTGCCCTAATGTGCATGTCATGGGCTTTTCCGGATTGCTCATGCAGTTTGTGCGCGAACAGGATGCCCGGGTCGTGGTGCGCGGCTTGCGTGCTGCATCTGATTTTGAATATGAATTCCAGCTGGCAGGTATGAACCGCAAACTTTTTCCCGAAGTGGAAAGTCTGTTTCTGACGCCCGCCGAACAATATATGTTTATTTCCGCCAGCCTAGTGCGAGAAGTCGCCCTGCTGGGAGGGGATGTGACGCAGTTCGTTTCGCCCTTGATTCAGCAGCGAATTGA
>JBDTOX010000094.1:0-8488 GCA_039933015.1 Methylophilaceae bacterium | reverse complement strand
CCGCAACCCCTGAAAATCCAAGGTCAAGTCTAAAGCCTAGGTAAAGGATAAAATAGCTATGATCGGTAAATATAACTACGGCACTGGCCGCCGCAAAAGCTCTGTGGCTCGTGTATTTCTGAAATCCGGCAAAGGCAATATTGTTGTTAACGACAAGCCCGTGGATGAGTACTTCTCACGTGTAACCTCACGCATGATTCTGCGTCAGCCACTGGCTTTGACCAATAACGAAGCCAGCTTCGATATACTGGTTAACGTTGATGGTGGTGGTGAATCAGGCCAAGCTGGCGCTGTGCGTCACGGCATCACGCGTGCGCTAATCGATTATGATGCGGCGCTAAAGAGCGCATTGTCCAAAGCAGGCTTTGTGACCCGCGATGCACGCGAAGTTGAACGTAAAAAAGTTGGCCTACGCAAAGCGCGTCGCCGTAAACAATTCTCCAAGCGCTAAGCTAAGAGTGTTGCAAACAAAGCCGCTTTATGCGGCTTTTTTGTATTTGGCGCGGCATATATTATCTCTGCTTGGATTTTTGATACTATTTAACGCTTCGCCAGCGGCGAATAGTTGATCGTTGGCCTTAATTTGTGGGTGGCAATTACATGAATAAACTAAAAATAGGCATAGTGGGCGGTACTGGCTACACCGGTGTAGAGCTGCTGCGTTTGCTGGCAGTGCATCCTGGCGCCGAATTAGCTGTAATCACTTCGCGTGGTGAAGCGGGCATGCCAGTCACAGACATGTTCCCGAGCCTGCGCGGTTATATCGACCTCGCTTTTACTGATCCAGCCCAAGCAGATCTGGGTGCTTGCGATGTGGTATTTTTTGCCACACCTAACGGCATAGCCATGCAACAAACACGCGATTTGCTAGCTCAAGGTGTGCGCATAGTTGATCTGGCTGCTGATTTCCGTATTCGTGACGTTGCCGTTTGGGAGAAATGGTATGGCATGGCCCATGCTTGCCCAGACTTGCTGACAGAAGCGGTATACGGCCTGCCTGAGCTAAACCGGGAAAAAATCCGTACAGCACAGCTGGTAGCCAATCCTGGTTGTTATCCGACAGCAGTACAGCTGGGTTTTATGCCCTTGCTTGAAGCTGGGGTTGTCGATGAAAGCTATTTGATTGCTGACGTCAAGTCAGGGGTCAGCGGTGCAGGACGTAAGGCCGAGACGCATATTCTGTTTGCAGAAGCTGGTGATAATTTCAAGGCTTATGGCGTAGCCGGACATCGGCATTTGCCGGAAATCAGCCAGGGGTTAAGCGAAATGGCTAACAAAAAAGTTGGACTGACTTTTGTGCCGCACCTAGTGCCATTAATACGCGGCATCCATGCCACGCTTTACGCTAAACTGACTAAAGATGTTGATTTACAGCAGCTGTTCGAGAGTCGTTATGCGCAGGAACGTTTCGTTGATGTGCTACCCCAGGGTACATACCCTGAAACGCGCTCGGTGCGTGGCTCCAACCACTGCAGGATAGCGGTGCAGCGGCCCCAGGGGGGCGACACTGTAGTGGTATTGTCGGTGATTGACAACCTGGTGAAGGGTGCTGCCGGTCAAGCCGTGCAGAATATGAACATTATGTTCGGATTTGCCGAGAATACGGGCCTGGAAGTTGTACCGCTTTTACCATGAGCACCACCCTGAGTTGGATGCCATGAGCCGTGGACGATGAAGCAAGTCACGCGCCGGCTGCAGCGTCATTCGGTGTCAGTGCCAAGCATGTCTTGGTGTGCTCTCTACGTCCGTGGTATTGGTGCTTTCTGGTTTAGGATAGTTGATTTTATCAGGCTATCTAATCGGATACTGGCAGTTTGCAGGTGGAGCGCGCCACGCAAAGCACCTTGGTAAAAGAATTTGCGAGCTTGCAGAAGAATCAGTAACAGTTGCTCACATAGTGCTTAACGGTAAGATACTTTGCCCAGTACACGCAAATCAATATGGTGAACTCCAGACAAAATCTAGGGTCACTAGTGATGTCTACGATAAGGAAATGCATACCGGTGTAGTGATTGAGGACAAGCTGATTTATCTGGGTGATACCCAGATCGAAAAAGCCATTGATTTTTTGCTGATCGATATGGATTGACCAGTCAGCTCGCACGCAGGATAATAACTTTAATTGAGAATTTAAGGAGTTAATGATGAATGCTGTTACTGAAATGCCTAGCCCATTGGTTTTTACCGACAATGCGGCAAAAAAAGTGAAAGAGCTAATTGACGAAGAAGGTTCGTCTGATCTCAAATTGCGCGTGTTTGTTAGCGGTGGCGGCTGTTCTGGTTTTCAGTATGGCTTCACATTTGAAGATACAGTGAATGATGATGATACTCAAGTTGAGCGCGATGGCGTCAGCTTGCTGATTGATCCGATGAGCCTGCAATATCTGATGGGCGCTGAAATTGATTATCAGGATAGCCTGCAAGGTTCACAATTCGTGATTCGCAATCCTAACGCAGCTAGCACTTGCGGCTGCGGATCTTCTTTCTCGGCTTAATTAAATTTAAGTTTAGTAAATGAATATCAATAAAAAAGGGGCTAAATGCCCCTTTTTTATTGAGTGCATGCAGTTTATCGTTTTTCGATAGGCACAAAATCACGGCGTACGGTGCCTGTATAAAGCTGGCGAGGCCGTCCGATTTTGGCTTCCGGGTCAGAGACCATTTCGTTCCATTGCGCTATCCAGCCAGCGGTGCGTGCCAATGCAAAGATGGCGGTAAACATAGAATTTGGAATCCCCATGGCACGCATGACGATGCCCGAGTAGAAATCTACATTCGGATAAAGCTGTTTGCTAACGAAATACTCATCTTCCAGCGCTATCCGTTCCAATTTAAGCGCTAGCTTGAACATAGGGTCATCATGCAGGCCCAACTCGTCTAGAACCTGGTGGCAGGTCTGACGCATTATCGCTGCGCGAGGATCCATGTTTCTATAAACACGATGGCCGAAGCCCATCAAGCGGAAAGAGTCAGCTTTATCTTTGGCGCGCTTGATGTATTCGCCTATTCTGCTCACATCACCGATTTCTTCCAGCATTTTAAGCGTGGCCTCATTAGCGCCGCCATGTGCAGGACCCCATAGCGAAGCAATGCCGGCTGAGATACATGCAAACGGGTTAGCGCCGCTGGAACCTACAAGTCTTACCGTAGAAGTGGAAGCATTTTGTTCGTGATCGGCATGTAAGATCAATATGCGCTCGAACGCCTTGGCGAGTATAGGGTTGGGTTCATATGCTTCGCAAGGGGTAGCAAACATCATGTGCATGAAATTTTGCGCATAATTGTAGCGATTTTGCGGGTACATGAATGGCTGGCCAAGATTGTATTTGTAACAAAATGCGGCAATCGTCGGTACCTTGGCTAGCAAGCGAAAAGCCGAGATTTCACGATGCTGCAGATCGCGAATATCCAGGGAATCATGATAGAACGCCGACATCGAGCCCAGTACGCCGACCATCACCGCCATCGGGTGGGAGTCGCGCCTGAATCCGCGGAATGTATGCGCGAGCTGGTCGTGCAGCATGGTGTGGCTGCTAATGGTGTTGGTAAATGTCTGCTTTTGCTGATTATTGGGCAGCTCTCCATTAATTAGCAGGTATGAAACCTCCATAAAGTCGCAATGCTCAGCCAGTTGCTCAATCGGATAGCCGCGGTAATACAGCAAGCCCTCGTCGCCGTCGATGTATGTAATACCAGAGCTGCATGAGGCAGTCGATAGAAAGCCGGGGTCATAGGTAAAGTACCCACTTTTGCCCAAATTGCGTATATCAATGACATCCGCTCCTAAATTGCCGGAGAGCACAGGTAATTCAATCGGCGTAGCACCGTTATCAAAAGTCAGTGTAACTTTGGTTGGCTTCATATTAATTATTTCAATGGTTTAGTTAGCGTGAGCTTGTGTCATTAGTTCACGTATATTGCACCTAATATGCGCTCACCTTTTGCCCCGGTTACTGCAGGCAAATTACCAGGCGAGTGGTGCATGGCCTGTCTAGCCAGCCAGGCAAAGGCTGCGGCTTCAACCCAATCGGCATTTATGCCCAAGGTGTCGCTCATGCCGATTTTTACAGGATGAAGCAGTTGCTGCAAGCGTTGTACCAACAATTGATTGTGGGCGCCGCCACCGCAAAGATAAATTTCCGCCGCTGCACCGCAGTATTCCATAACCGACATAACGATAGTTTGCGCTGTCAGCTCTAGTAGCGTACGTTGCACGTCAGCCGCCGCATAGTCGGCAAGAAGATAATGCGTAAGCCATGACAGATTAAACATATCGCGCCCAGTGCTCTTGGGCGGCATTTGCTTAAAGAATGGATGGGCTAACAATGCATTGAGCAACCCGTCAATTATTCGACCGCTAGCGGCCCAATTGCCAGATTCATCATAGGCTTTGCCTAAATGCTGTTCTGCCCATGCATCCATGAGCATATTGCCCGGCCCGGAATCAAATCCGCTCACCGTGTCATCAATAGGCAAGTTGGTCAGATTGGCAATGCCGCCAATATTGAGAATGATACGGTGAATTTGTCTATCGGCGAATAATGCATGATGAAACGCAGGTACCAAGGGTGCGCCCTGGCCGCCCGCTGCAATATCCCGGCTACGGAAATCAGCAACGACACTAATGCCGGTCAGCTCGGCCAGCAAAGCAGGATTGCCAATCTGCAGCGTGTATCCCAATTCGGGGCGATGCCGTATGGTTTGCCCATGGCAACCTATAGCTGCAATTTTTGCTGTATCTGTATTGGCGATGGCCAGCAGTTGATTGACAGACGCCGCGTATAACCGCGCTAACTGATTACCTAGCATAGCTGTGCGTTCCAGCTCATTTTCACCGCTTACATGCAGTGCCAATAAATCTGCACGCAAGGAAGGGGAATAAGCTACAAAATGGCTATGGGTGACATGGCAGCGCAGGCCATTAAATTTCGTCAGTACAGCATCTACACCATCCAGGCTAGTCCCGGACATTAGCCCTATAAAGTACTCGCTAGCCACTATTCCAGCGAAGCAAGCTTGCTCGCACTTAGCAAATTGAGTTGCGCCGTCATTGCTGCGCTATTTGCTGCAAAAGCTGACTGGTAACGGGCAGAGATAGGCGTTGTTGTGGGCAAGGCAACCTTTAACGGGTCACGCTGTTGGCCATTAAGCAGGAACTCATAATGCAGGTGTGGTCCGGTAGCCAAGCCTGACATGCCGACAAAGCCGATAATTTCACCTTGGGCTACTTTCATGCCCTTGCGTAGCCCGGCAGCAAAGTGGGATAAATGTCCGTAAACGGTGCTAATGCCGTTTTGATGCTGCAACACAATAATGTTGCCATAGCCACTTTTGACGCCAACAAAAGCTACTGCGCCATCGGCTGACGCTTTAATGCGCGTACCAATTGGTGCAGCATAATCTACGCCTTTATGGGCGCGGATTTTTTGCAGTATGGGGTGGAAGCGTCCCAGGCTGAAACCTGAACTGATGCGCGAGAACTCCAGAGGAGAACGCAGGAACGATTTATGCAGGCTTTTTCCTTCGGGAGTGTAATAGCTAGATTGGCCTTCAGGGTTGCGGTATAGCACGGCACGGTAGGTGATACCTTTATTTATAAATTCAGCAGCAAGTATCTGACCAGTTTTGACCGGTGTACCATTATTGTAATTGGCTTCATAAACTACTACTAAGTGGTCGCCGCGGCGCAGGTCACTATGAAAATCAATCTCGCTGGAGAAAATATCGACAAGCTGCAGCGCTATCTGGTCGGGGATATCGGCATCATCTGTTGCTTCAAATAAGGAGCTCCTGATTTCAGCGGATTTAAGTACGCTGTGGGTCTCGAGTACTGGTTCGATGGTCTGTGCCTGATATCCGGATTCGGTGCGCTCGATATTTAAAGTGGAATTTGAACCCATTTGATATTGTAGTTTAAGCAACTCGCCATCTTGGTTGGTTTGCGCCTGAATGGAATTGCTCGGACGCAGGCCTGAGGCTAAGCCGCTGGCGGCAGGATTGCGGCGTAAAAAATCGATCGCATCCGTATTACGGATATTTAAACGTGCTATCAAGCTGGCAAGCGTATCGTCGCGACGTACCTGGTCAGCCTGCCAAAAATTTTCATTCGCGGATAAGGTTTGAACTGCCCGCGTATCAACCACGGGTAATGCAATTTCTTCGATAACAGTAGATACAGGTATATTTTGGGTGACGGTTTGAGGCGCAATACCAAAAGCGGCATAAATGCCGAATAGCGGAATGCTGGAAATAGCAAGTAGCCAGCGCAGACTGAGCTTTCGTTCTTTAGAGATGGTGTTTTGCGCTAAAATACTTTGTTTATAACTTGGCTTGCTCTGCTGCACTGGCGTCCCTCAAATACTTGAATTCGAGGGTGAATGCTAACAGAAAACCCTCCAAGGGTAAAAGCGAATGGGCAAAAAACGATAGGTAAAAACAAGCGATGACGCATTTAAAAGAGGCATTAGCCATCATCAAACGCGGTAGCGATGAGTTGCTAATCGAGCAAGAGCTGATTGAGAAACTAAAAAAAAATCAGCCATTACGAGTAAAGGCTGGTTTTGATCCAACTGCACCGGATTTGCATCTGGGGCATACGGTTCTTCTCAATAAGCTACGGCAGTTCCAGGAGTTGGGCCATCAAGTGCTTTTCCTGATTGGTGACTTTACTGGCATGATTGGCGACCCCACTGGCAAAAGTGTAACGCGTCCGCCATTAACGGCTGAACAGGTGCAGGAAAACGCTAAGTCTTACACCGCGCAAGTGTTTAAGATATTAAAGCCCGAGCAAACGGAAGTGGTATTCAACTCAAGCTGGCTTAACAAACTGGGCGCTGCCGGCATGCTGAAACTGGCTGCTACACACACTGTAGCCCGCATGTTGGAGCGCGATGATTTCAGTAAGCGTTATAAGGCCAACCAGCCGATTGCGATTCACGAATTTCTTTACCCGTTATTGCAGGGCTATGACTCGGTGGAGCTTAAAGCTGACGTTGAACTAGGTGGCACCGACCAGAAATTCAACCTATTAATGGGCCGCGAACTTCAAAAACACTTTGGCCAAAGCCAGCAATGTGTACTGACTATGCCTTTGTTGGAAGGGCTGGACGGTGTCAATAAGATGTCCAAGTCGCTTGGTAACTATATAGGCATCACTGAACCCGCCACGGAAATCTTCGGCAAGCTTATGTCTGTATCTGATGCGCTGATGTGGCGCTATATTGAATTGCTGTCTTTTGAATCTATCCAGACCATTGGGCAATGGAAAGCAGATGTTGATGGCGGCACAAACCCGCGTGATGTAAAAGTGCGCTTCGCACAGGAAATTGTGGCGCGCTTCCATTCTGCCGCTGCTGCTGAACAAGCGCTGGTGGATTTTGAGCTGCGTTCGAAGGGGGGTATTCCGGATGTTGTGCCTGAAGTAACAGTGCAGTTAACGCAAGCCACGATCACCATAGCGCAGCTATTAAAACAGGCCGGATTGGTGGCCAGTACTTCCGAAGCCTTGCGTATGATCGAGCAGGGCGGGGTCAAGCTAGATGGCGCGAAAGTTTCTGACAAGGCGCTGGAGCTTGCTCGCGGACTTGCTATAGTGGCTCAAGTGGGCAAGCGAAAATTCGCGCGCATCACAATAGCCTAGTGATAAACGTAGGGTGGGGCGTAAATATGAAAAATAACCATGAATCCCTCTTGACCGCTGCGCTGAGGTCTGTAGAATGCGCCCCTCGCTGCAACAACGGAGTGCGCAGGGAGAGAGAAATAAGTTTAGTTTTTCCTCTTGACCAAATAAATACGGTCTGTACAATGCGCCCCTCGCTGCAACAACGGAGTGCGCAGGGAGAGGGAAATAAGTTTAGATTTCCTCTTGACCAAATAAATACGGTCTGTATAATGCGCCCCTCTCGTTGCTAACGCGGCGAAGTAAAAGAAATACCTGCTCTTTAAAAACTTGAACAATCGATAGGTGTGAGTGCTTGTGGATGAGGCAGTCACTTGATGGCCTGGACGCACTGTTAAAGGTGTCGTACGGGTTGCAGAGAGATGGCACTCAAGATACAAGTGCTTAACACCTTGAATGAAACTTTGTAAATCTCTCTGGCTAGCAATGGCTGGAGACGACGAACCTAAGATTCATTTGAGAATTAAGCCAAAGCGACATACCGACCCCTTTATTGGGGTCACAAGTAATAGTTGGGAATTAAACTGAAGAGTTTGATCCTGGCTCAGATTGAACGCTGGCGGAATGCTTTACACATGCAAGTCGAACGGCAGCACGGGAGCTTGCTCCTGGTGGCGAGTGGCGAACGGGTGAGTAATATATCGGAACATGTCCAATAATGGGGGATAACTATCCGAAAGGATAGCTAATACCGCATACGCCCTGAGGGGGAAAGCGGGGGATCGTAAGACCTCGCGTTAATGGAGTGGCCGATATCTGATTAGCTAGTTGGTGAGGTAAAGGCTCACCAAGGCGACGATCAGTAGCTGG
>JBDTOX010000093.1:0-40112 GCA_039933015.1 Methylophilaceae bacterium | reverse complement strand
GCGATACGTATTTGCGTACCTTGCTGATACATGGAGCTCGAGCGGTGATCAGATTTGCTGAGAACAAGGCTGAACCGGATAGCTGGATTAGACAACTAATGGCACGGCGTAACAAAAACGTAGCTGCAGTGGCCTTGGCAAACAAGAATGCCCGCATCGTTTGGGCTCTGTTAGCCAAGGACAGAATGTTTCGACCCGATTATGCTCCGGTAGAGAAACCTGCCGGAGCATAATCGGGTCGGCTGAGAAAAACCATTTTTAACGAGTTGAAGGAGTAGTTCCACCGATTGCACAGGCAATCATGAAGTGATGGCGAGACTGGTCAGACCGTGGCAGGAAAAATCCGGCGTTTACACCGATCCAATAGAGATCGCTTTTGTGTTGGGATGTTCTGCCAGCGTATTCCATCAGGGATAGAAGCAATGCGCTTCACTTAAAATCCGGATGTATGGCTGCAATCTTTACCTGATCAAAATCATTGATTGAAAGCTTGGCAAAAGTGGGCGTCCATGTATGTAAACGGTTATTTGGTAGCGACTGCCATGCATATGAGTTTGCGCAAGATCACTAAAAATGGGGACTTATTCCCTAATGATGAGTCCCTCATCAATTGTTCTATTTGGCGCTGATAAACACCGGCAAGAAATGGATGCTGCTGCGTGATTGGAAACCTGCACTGTATCGGTTTACCATTCAATCCAAGGTCAGAATGCCTCATCAGTGATTACCTGTCGTTTGCACCAAATTCGGGCTGCCCTACAACCCTCTCATCAAGATGGGATGCCTGGCAGCCCCCTTATGTAAAACGTTATATGATCATGTACGTTCAACTTCAACTTTCTAATACTACTGGAAAATAATCATGAAACTTGAATCCTTAGCTCTACATCATGGATATAAATCAGAAGCAACCACAAAGGCCGCCGCGGTGCCTATCTATCAAACCACTTCATATACTTTTGATGATACCCAGCATGGTGCGGACTTATTTGACCTGAAAGTGAAAGGCAATATTTATACGCGGATAATGAACCCAACAACGGATGTGCTTGAACAGCGGCTGTCTGCAATGGAGGGCGGTATTGCAGGCTTAGCGGTTGCTTCAGGTATGGCGGCAATCACCTATGCCCTTCAATGCATTTGTGAATCCGGCGACAATATACTGAGCACTAGCCAACTGTATGGCGGCACTTACACTCTTTTTGCGCATGCCCTGCTCAGGCAGGGAATTGAAGTACGCATGTTCACTCACGATGATTATGACGGCTTTGAAAATGCTATCGACGATAGGACCAAAGCAATATTTTGTGAGTCCATTGGCAATCCTGCTGGAAATGTAGTTGATATCCAGCGCTTAGCAGAAATCGCACATAGGCACGGCATTCCATTAATCGTTGACAATACTGTGGCCACTCCCTACTTATGCAAGCCCTTCGAGTTTGGCGCGGACATTGTTGTCCATTCCCTGACTAAATATATTGGCGGTCACGGTACCTCAATTGGTGGCATGATTATTGATTCAGGTAAATTTGATTGGGTGGCGAATAAAGCACGATTCCCAATTTTGAACGAACCTGATCCGTCTTATCACGGGGTCGTTTACACCGAAGCGCTGGGTGCGGCGGCCTATATAGGGCGTTGCCGTGTAGCACCCCTTAGGAATACTGGCGCTGCAATTTCTCCGATGAATTCTTTTCAAATATTACAAGGCCTGGAAACACTGGGACTGCGTATGGAAAAACATTGTGAAAATACTGAAAAACTAGCAAATTATCTTGAGAATCACGACAAAGTAACTTGGGTAAATTATGCGGCTTTGAAAAACAGCCCTTACTATGCAACCTGCCAAAAAATCACTAATGGCAAGGCCTCCGGGATTCTGAGCTTTGGCATAAAAGGTCGGCCTGAAGCTGGGGGGCAATTTATTGACGCACTGCAAATGATTCTGCGCCTGGTTAATATTGGTGACGCTAAATCATCGGCTTGTCATCCAGCCTCGACAACACACCGTCAGTTGAATGATAAGGAATTAGCCGCAACTGGGGTAAGCGCAGATTTGATCAGAATTTCAGTTGGTATCGAAGCTATAGAGGACATTATCGCTGATGTTAGTCAGGCTCTCAATAAAGTGTCGACTCTATAATTAGCAAAAGGGGACAGGAATAAAGTGCCATGGCTGTAGGCCGCCATCCTTCTCACCATTGCGGGATGGTTGTGGCAACGATGGGAAGACAAGAGCGGCGCATCAGCTATAGTCTGGCACCTAACTCCAACCTTAAACCCAGAAAGAAGAACCGATGACCCAAAGTGCTACGTTGAAGCATGTGCTTGGTTTGGTGGGTTGGCTGGCGGTCAGCTTCACCGCGGCCGCGGTTGGCGCTCTCGCATCGGCAAACGCTGGCGACTTTTACCGCGAGCTCTCCCGCCCAGAATGGGCACCACCATCTTGGCTCTTTGCTCCAGCGTGGACATTTCTCTATTTGCTCATGGGCATTGCCGCCTGGCTGGTCTGGAAAGCGCACGGCTTCCGCGGCGCATCGAATGCGCTCTTGCTCTTCTTAGTTCAACTCGCCGCCAACGCTCTTTGGACTTGGCTATTTTTCTACTGGCACCTTGGAGCAGCGGCATTTATTGAGATTCTTGTACTCTGGGTACTGATCGCATGTACGCTATTTGCTTTTTGGCGCGTGCGTCCACTTGCCGGTTATCTACTGCTCCCCTATCTGCTCTGGGTCGGATTCGCCTCCGCTCTTACGTATGCCATATGGCAACGCAATCCTCAGCTGCTGGCCTAAGCCTTCAGTCGAGCGACGTCCAACGCTGGGGCACGTTTGTTTGCCTGCTCCATCACGGTGATAGCGCCGCTGGCTGCCGTTCACCTCAAATCTTAGGTCCAGCTAAAACCAGCACGGCTGCCAAGCCCGTGGTTATTGCCTAGCAGGGCATTGCTTGGTGATTTTTTTGACGCTACAGGTCAGTTTTAGCTTGACCTTGGGCTAGGCACGATAGCCAATTGCATAGGTGCTGACGCTATGCGTTTTAGCTTTGACGGTTTTTAAGTTACAGTTTCAGCTAATTCTCGGTTTGAGGTTATTTGTTATGGCCACATTGATTCAGCCTCACGGCTGGCTGCTGTCCCCTCCGCCGAACCCCTACGTCAAGCGGGACGCGCTAGCGCGCTCTTTACTTCAAATGCCAGTTATTCCTCGAAACAATCTGCAGCCTATAGGAGAAACAAATGTCTAGTGTCGGTTACCACGAGCCAGTAGAAGAACTTTCTGATGCAACGCGCGATATGCATCGGGCAATTGTTTCATTGATGGAAGAGCTGGAAGCCGTTGATTGGTACAACCAGCGCGCTGATGCATGCAAGGATCAGGAGCTTAAGGCAATTCTTGAGCACAATCGCGACGAAGAGAAAGAACACGCATCCATGGTGTTGGAGTGGATACGTCGCAAAGATCCCAAGTTTTCCAAACAGCTCAAAGATTACTTGTTCACTGAAATGCCAATTGCACATGAATAAGGGTGTCTAACCATTTATTCGAGCGGGACCGCGCAAAGACCGTGCAACTCTTCCCCGATACATTGGCGCTAAAGCACCTAATACTGTCGTGAAAGCGCACCCTTTAATTCAGCCGTTAGGCATGCGGCAGTGCCTGCTATGCTGCGTTTACAGGAGATTTATCATGGAAAACAACGATCAGGATAAAGACAAACTGGCACGACAGTACGATATGCTTGCCAGTAAATTCAATGAACTCTACCTGGCATGAAAGGAACGCGGGCGCGAATCAATGTCAGTGGCGCTGTAAAAAGCCCAAGAGCAGTTGACCGCACTCGGGGAGTTCAGCGCTGAACAAGGGGAAGAGTTGAAACAATACCTTGCCCGCGACCTGGACCAGACCATAGTCGATGCCCAGCAACTGGGCGAAGAAGCCAAAGAGCGATTGCACCCGGCACGATTGGGCGCGGGAGCGCTCTCCTCCCTCTTAACTGTACTGGAATTGACCGGCAATGCGCTACGTTCCCTAAGTGACAAAACAAAGGAAACGCTTAGCTATAAGACCGGAGAAATGACCTCGGCCGGCACTTTGACCTGCCAGGCGTGCGGGCAGAAAATGCAGATCAAGAAAACGGGGCATGTCCCGCCTTGCTCCAAATGCAATGGCACCCTGTTTAACAAGGGCTATTGATTACCCGGGCATCGGTTGTGCGCTAAACGCGGGGGCAGGTCTTGATAGCACACACCCTGTCTAACTCTCTACATTCGAACGGGACGCGCCAAAAGCGGCGCGCCCCTATATTTGAACGTTAGGCACCAAGGAGAACCGCGTGACGCCACTAGAAAAACAAGACTTCGCCGAGAGGTTCATGCAGTTGTATCTGTCGATGGGGCTCGGAAGCCTGCCGAAGCGTGAAATCGATCTTTTCGTTTTCCACTTCCTAACAAGATCGTCTGATTACCGCGGCAAATCAAATTATGAATTGGCAAATGCCTTTGGTGTACCGGAATCAAGAATCAAGGCTTTGCGCCTGAACTCCGTTTTGCGGCATGAAGAGATTAATCCTCGCGCCGTCCTGAGTCGTATCGTTGATCGGCTCATCCATAGCGAACAGTATGCGAGCTTATCTGCGGGGAAAATCGAAGTTTCCCTGGAGGACCCGATAGAAAAGAGAGAACTTGAAAACTTCCTTAAGCGGCGTGGCCATTACGCGGAATACACGTTGAATAGCGAGGTGCTCAAAATCACTGCTGGACGGTTGCTCGAACTCATCATGGAACATGCGGAAGGGGCGAATGAGGCATTCGATCAAATTGTTCGCACGCATATTACCGATAACGCGGTATCTGAACGTATCTTGGCTGATGCGCCCACGCTCAAGCAGAAGCTCGATAAACTCCGAGCCGAAAATTTGAACATGGATACCCTGAAATCGTTGATCGGCGCAGGGTTTACCCTGCTTACAGGGGTATAACCTTACACTCAAGCGGGACGGCTCCAAAGCGCGCCGCCCTTGGGCTGCAGGTTATGCCTGGCTAAAACCAGCGTGGCTGCTGCGTATTCCGTGCTTATTGCCGCGCAGGGCATCGCTTGGTAGTCTTATTTGACGTTGCAGGTCAGTGCTGTTTGTGAGCCGTAGCGCGGCTTAGTGTGTGGCTTGGGTTGTTTTAGTCTGCATTGGGCTAGGCACGATAATCAATTTAATGGGTGCTGCCGCGCCCTTTACTTCAATGTCAGACGGTCGGCAGCAAAGGAGGAACAATGGAGCAAGACACCGCACTCGAACGCGTCAACTACTTTCCGGGTCAGCTACTTTCTGTTTCTGACCTGAGAGTTGAGCAGGCGTATTTCCTGGCAAAACTTCGGCGCCATAACCGCTATCTTCACGGTTGGGGAGTTGTTAGCGGGCTCAAAGTAGCAATGGCAAATTCTTCCGAGATTGTTGTCGATCCCGGCGTGGCAATCGACTGCGCTGGAAACGAGATACACGTGTGCGCTCAATTGAGATTCAAGATTCCAAAGACTTTGGACGTGCACTTCGTAGTACTGCAGTATACCGAGAGCGAAACTTCCCCCATATCAAACGCTTTTGGCTCGGCGCCCACCCTATTTGAAGAACTAACATTCACAAGGATCAGAGAGGGCTTTCTCATAGACATCGTGGACATTGATCCAACCTCCGGCCATCGAGGCAAAGGAACGGGTACACCTGGCTGCGGCTGCCTGCACCAACTATGTATCGCCCGCCTCAAGCAAGGCCTCCACGGTTGGAAAGTGGAGCTGAGAGGACGCCGCAGCGCCTGACCCGCGTTGATGCGGAACTCGTTAATAGCGGGCTTGGGGAGTGTATTATGTATTCAATTATCAGGGCTTCTCTACACTCCTTCTTAACCGACCGCTTAACTTTGCGCTAGCCGTCAGAATCGCTCCACATGACCTCTCTCAAATCGCTGCTCACTGAAATCCGCGCTTGCGTGCTTTGCGCCGAGCACCTGCCGCTTGGCCAACGTCCAATTATCCAACTACATTCGTCGGCACGCATATTGATCGCAAGTCAAGCGCCAGGCAGAAAAGTGCACGAAACGGGTATCCCTTTCAACGACGCGAGCGGTGAAAGGCTGCGCACCTGGCTGGGTATTTCGCGTGAAGTATTCTACGACGCCAGGCAAGTAGCCATCATACCCATGGGCTTTTGCTACCCGGGAACGGGCAAATCTGGCGACCTGCCGCCGCGGCCAGAGTGTGCGCCAGCGTGGCGCGCGGCGGCGCTGTCACGCTTGAATAACCTGCAACTTACCTTGGTCATCGGCCAATATGCGCAGGCGTACCACCTACCGAGCGAAGATGCATCACTCACCACAGTGATTCAAGCCTGGCAGAAGCATTGGCCCCACACTGTTGTGTTGCCTCATCCAAGCCCACGCAATAATCTGTGGCTCAAGCGCAATCCCTGGTTCGAGCAAGACCTCATTCCTGTGCTCAGAAGCAGGGTGGCCGAGGTGCTCGGGCATGACGCCTGACCCTGTTATCGAGCGGGCTTGCCACTTATGTCAATCGTTAGCGCCAAGAGCAATCAAAATACCAACGGCTTGATGCCCTCGTATGTGGAAGATTTTCATTACTTGCCTACTGCATCGGCGCCATCATCATCGACGTGGGTACTGGATTTTGATGGGTATCTATTGCTCCAGAAAATACCGGGCTAAATACAGGGAAAACAACTCATATCGCTTTGGCACTGATTTGTATCTATCCATGCATCGTATCGGTTTCTGCAGCATGGATTCCGGCTATTTACAAGGAGTACACCTCGTTAAAATATGCTAGCCTTACATCATGCACATAGCGCAACACTCAAGGTGGACGCGTCCATCTGCTTGAGGCATTAGACATGATCCAGATCGAAACTCGAACTAACTTAGAGGAGATCAGCAATGTCAACGCGTTGGATTGTTTTTATCGTTGCGGCCGTCTCGGTCGCTGGCTGCACCTCGTTGGACATCCAGCCACGCAATGGTGACACCTTCAGCGGTCCTCAAAGCCCCGTATCCGTGCCTATTCAACTCAACTGGCCAAATGGCGATCTGGTGCAAGGCCCAAGCGTGGAAGTTGATGGGTTAATGATGCAGACGCCGCCGCTAACAGTTAGAGCCGATGGAGCGGACGCTACGGTTCAACTTCCACCCGGCCCGCACGCAATTAGGGTACGGACAACCCAGAAATGCTGGTACTGCCAGGGCGGTGTCTCCGACTATAACCTCACCAATAACTTCAGCGTCACAATAGCTACTCCACCCCCACCCACTTCGTCGGTCAGCTTCACATTTAATCCCGCTGCGCTGATGGTTGAGCGAGGGCAGTCGCAACCCTTAACCGTGAATATAACCAGGACCAATCAAACTGGAGCACTCGATTTCAATTTTGATCCCGGCAGCATTCCAGCCGGGGTGTCGGTTAGCCCAATCAGCGGCACCGTGAGTACTTCACAAATTAACGCCAGCTTATCGGTTCAGAATGAAGCAGAAGCAATCCAGTCGAACATCAAGCTAACGATCAAAGCACCCAGCGGTACGCCAACCGTAAGCCACAACCTGCAGCTGCGGGTTGCGCCGCGAGCAGGTGCATTTGTCTTCAGGCAGGCCCCCATAGTTCCACCGACTTCTCCACTTAAAAGCCCAGACAATGTGTTTGAGGCGGTGATTACCCGCCAAGGAACGACGCGGTTCTATAGTGCTGAATTCCGGCGCATTGGCGGGCAGTCGATTGCGACGATTCCGTTTGAGGTACAAGGCGGTCAACTTGGCGGCGCCGGTGCGTCAAATGTTAGCGGCGTAATGTTCTGCCATGCGTCGCCGACGACCACGGCTGCGGTTGTCAGCTACGACCCGCTCAGCATCGCGCCTGTGCCGAAGTTAAAGTTAACAACTCTGGTGCTAACTCCACCAAAACAAAATACCCAGCACCTAATCTCGGATTTCTCCTATCGTTTCGGTTATGTTCCTCAAGTCGGCTTTAGCCCGGACTGTTCGATTATTGGCGTTGTCGGAGCAACACCTAATCCGGCCTTTACCTCGATCACCCCATCCGGAGGCGTTGCGTCGTTCGTTGAAGCGCAATCCGGCTCATCAGTAAACTTTACGTTTTCCGATCCGACATTACCGCCTGGCGCGTCTGTCGGAGCCGGTCGAACGGTTACGTTTACTACACCTTCTGACCCAAGCCAGTCACGGACTTTACCTTGAGATTAACGGAGATTCTGTGGCAGCCACGTCCAACCTGTTCGTCAACTCAGGCCTATGCAAGAGGTGCATCGCGCCCTTGCACGGACCGGTTAGGTCTGGCATTGATGCTGTAGCAAATAATAACAGGGGACAGACCACGGCTTATTGTTGAAAAACAGCGACCTGACTCCTGTCATGACCTGAAAACTCGGTTCATTTCCCAGGTACTTTTGTATCCGGGTTTCGCCAAGGCGTCATTAGTTCAACCACCACGAAGGGGGCATGAAAAATGGAAAACGCGAAAGTTAAAATGTTACTGTTGATGCAGGGCAACGTCGGTGAGGAAGTCACCGAGCTGAAGAAGGCCTTGCGCAAAGCTTTGGGCAAGGACGCGTCGGCTTATCAAGGGCTGGCCGGCGGCGATGCATTTGACAACGACACCGAGACTGCCCTGCGTGCCTGGCAGTCCAGCGTGGGCCTGGTGGCAGACGGCATCGCCGGGCCGCGCACCTTGTCCGCTCTGGGTATTTCCCCACCCGCAACATTGGCCGTCAGCGTGGACACCGACTTGGTGAGCAAGTTGTTTCCTTACACCAAGACCTCCAACATCGCCCAAAATCTGCCTTATGTAACCGCCGCACTGGCGGCCTTCGACCTGACCGACGCAAACATGATCTGCGTTGCGCTAGGCACGATACGCGCCGAGACCGAAGGTTTTGTGCCCATTGCCGAATCGCCATCCCATTTCAATACCTTGCCTGGCCAAGCCGCTTTCAGCGCATACGAAGACAAGCTGGGCAACAAGAATCCGGGCGATGGCGCGCGCTATCGCGGGCGGGGCTACGTGCAATTGACCGGGCGCGAGAACTACGCCAAATTCGGCAAAGTGCTCGACATTTCACTGGTAGATAACCCGGATAGCGCATGCGCACCGGAAATTGCGGCCTGCCTGCTGGCGGCCTATCTCAACGTAAACAGGCAAAAATTGTCCTCTGCACTCGCCAAGGATGACCTGAAAGCTGCGCGCAAGGTTGTCAATGGCGGCAGTCACGGCCTAGGGCGGTTTACCGAGACGTTCCGCATGGCGCAGAAGGCGTGGGCCGCCGCCGCGAAACCACTGGTCGGGGCACAGGCCAAGGCTGCAGCCCCTATTGCTGCGCGTCGTGCAAGCCTCGATGTGACGCGGGACGCGGTGGATCTGCGTGACCGGCAGTATCTGCCGCCGCCCTACTCGCTGCCGCAAATATTCCCCGCGGATGACGACGTCAAACATTTCATGGGTCCCTATACCCAGGCCGGACTCATTCTGGATCAGGGTCAGGAAGGTGCATGCACCGGTTTCGGCCTGGCCTGTGTCATCAACTACATGCGCTGGCGATCCGCCGGAATGCCGAAGAAACTTGAATCGGTAAGCCCGCGCATGCTGTACAAATTCGCCCGGCGTTTCGATGAATACGAAGGCGAAAACTACGACGGCTCAAGCTGCCGGGGTGCGCTGAAGGGTTGGTATAACAACGGTGTTTGCGTTGAATCCAATTGGCCATACGCGACGGGGGACAATGCACTGCCCATAGCCGGATGGGATAGCGACGCCATTGAACGGACACTGGGCGTGTATTACCGCATAGGCCCACAGGACATCACCGACTTGCAGGCAGCGATTCTGGAGGTGGGAGCGATATATGTTTCGTCCTATACCCACAAAGGTTGGGATACCGTAAAAACCAGCGCCAAGCCGCCTGCTTCTCATACCACCCTCCCGGTAATCGATTACGACGGCAAACCGTCGCGTACAGGTGGTCACGCTTTCGCGCTGGTGGGTTTCAACCGTGTCGGCTTTGTGATCCAGAATTCCTGGGGCGTCCAATGGGGCGCCGGCGGTTTCGCCGTGATCAGCTATGCTGATTGGCTGGCACATGCCATGGATGCCTGGATCGCCGCAATGGGCGTGCCGGGGGTCATCTCGGGTCGCCTCACCTCAGATAGCAAGGAAAAGGCAGGGGCTGTATCCGCTGCCGCCCATACCAACTGGTGGGACGAGGCAACAGCCTACCAGCACAGTATCGTGCTAGGCAACAACGGGCGTGTGCGTCGCTTCGACCAGCTGGATGGGGTAACTCGTACCTTGCAGAATCAAGCGTGTGTGATGCCGGACAGCTGGTTCCGGCAGAACCCGCATGAGAAAAAACGCTTGGTGATCTATGCGCACGGCGGCCTCAACAGTGAAGAAGATGCGATTCAGCGCGCTCAGGCTATGGGGCGATATTTCCTGGGTAACGGCTGTTACCCCCTGTTTCTGGTATGGAAAAGCGGCCTGCTCGAATCGCTTGGTGACATTCTGGCAGATAAGCTCAGCCCTGGTGCAGCGGGCATGGCCGGGGGTCTCGGCGGTTGGGTAGCCGACAACATATCCGACCCAGTCGTCGAAAAAACCATCGGGCGTCCATTTGCCCGCCCACTCTGGAGCGAAATGAAGGAAAACGCCGAACTCGCAGCGGAAAGCGGCCGGGGGGGCGACCTGCTGACCGAAGCACTCCGCTCACTGGCCAGCAGTTGGGGCGACCAATTTGAACTGCACCTCATGGGCCATTCTGCCGGATCCATCGCCTTAGGCAGATTGCTAAGCAATATGGCGCAAAAGGGCCTGACCGGCAATGTCAAGTCCGTCCATTTGTACGCCCCGGCCTGCACGGTCGCCTTTGCCAACCGTTACTATGCACCTCAAACCGAGATCATGAGCAAGCTCTACTTAGACATCCTGGCGGATCAGCGCGAGCAGGATGACAACGTGGCACAAGTCTACCAAAAGTCCCTGCTCTACTTCGTGTCCAATGCACTGGAGGCCGATTTGCGCATGCCCATCCTCGGCCTGGAGAATGTCTACAATCCTGGGTATTCCGGCTGGGATGGCTCGTCAAGCTCAGCAGAAACCCTCATCAACTGGCGCACTGCCATGGAAATCAGCAAGCTGAAGGATCGCCTGACTGTCCACAAAGAGGAGAAATTCCTCACTCGGCGTGGGAACGGCACCGATATGCAAGAGAAGACCGAAAGCGCATCTCATGGTGGCTTCGACAACAATGTCGAAATCATCAGTAACACGCTGGAGCGGATCACCGGCGCGGCACTCGAACTACCGGTCGACGATCTGGTCGGCTTCTAGTGGAAGCGGATAATAAGTGCCAGGCCATGGTTTTCCGACCTTACTTTTCATTCAACCCGGACTGGCGCGATAAAACTGCGCCAGCCGGTTAATCCACACGTTACCGCAGAACCTAACTGCGACGTACAGCCAACGTCCGCAAGCGGGCTGTGGCTGACATCGGCCGTTATGTACCAACCACAAGGATCGAAAGGATTTTATGTATTACATAGTTGAAACCAACAAATCATTCAACCAGGCATCGACAGATCTTGAATCAGCGGTTAAGCACCATGGCTTCAGCGTGCTGCATGTCCATGACTTGGGAACCACACTTCGCAGTAAAGGCATTGCATTTGATGAGGAGTGCAGGATTTTTGAAGTCTGCAATCCGGGCCAGGCTGCAAAAGTCCTGGCCGCCGATATGCGCCTGAACATGGCGCTGCCGTGTCGCATCTCGGTGTTTACGGAAAAAGGCAAAACGAAGATCGGACTTATCAAGCCAATGCAAATGCTTTCGGCGCTATCTCAGGAGTCCGCGCTAGTTCAAGTTGCCAAAGCGGTTGAAGAAAAAACCATGCAGATGGTTGATGACGCGAAATAAATACGCGCGGCATAATAACGTCACTCACACACATGCATTTGATGCTCCAGCCGTTCAGCACTTGTATGTAGGTTATGGTGTACCTTGGAGCGGTATGAAAATTACAGGTAAACGAGAACAGGGATGTCAATAAGCGCCGAAATGAATGAAAGCCCGGCTTCAAATGCGATTCGCCATGCACGAGAGCGCTATAACCAGGCAATAGTGAACCGCGACGTTGAAACCATAGGGGCATTGCTTGCCCCCGAGTATCACGTGGTAACCGGGCGCAGTGCACAATCCCACGGCGTCGCAGAACAGCGGCGGCGCTGGGCTTGTTTATTTGAAAAAGATCAGGCAGTGATTTACCGCCGGATACCGCGAGAGATTCGTGTCAACGAGCTTTGGGGGCTGGCAGAAGAGCTGGGGAATTGGACGGGCAGCTACAGCGCAGAGGCGACGACAGCGAGCGCCTCGGGTGTGTACGCTGCAAAGTGGCAGCGCGCCGAAAATGGCGAGTGGCTAGTCCAGGCGGAAGTATTCACCACGCTCGAATGCAGTGGACCGGCAAGCGGCTGCGTAGGGCCTGACGCTATCGCATATTAACAATGCATGTAGTTAATGCGCGTGATGCATATTGCTACTGTGAGGCAATGTCGGGCCGGCCGTCGTGGGAATCGAAGCGCCCCCAGATCAGCTTCCAGACGATCCCAAGGAAGAGCGCCGCGCCAATCCACAGCATATAATGGCCGAGACGCTGCTGATCATCGAGCATATAAAGGTTGCACAGCCGCTCGGGCGAAGCCAGATAAAGCCAGCCCAGGCGGAAGAACGTGGCGATACATTCAGTCAGAAATACGCCTCTGATGACGAAGCTCATGAGCGGCCAGGAGAGCGCCAGCGGCAGGCCGATCAGTAGCGGTACCGATAGATACTTCGCGACCGCCGCCAGCGGACTGGTCACCGCCGCATCAAGCGAGAGCGGCAGCATCCAGAACGTACTGGTGACTGTCGCGAGTACCAGTCCGCTGATACCGCGATAGTTCCAATCAGAGGTCGCTGCCACGACGCTTGCAGGCAGCGCCCGCATCATAAGTAGCCCTACCGTGATCAGAAGCGGGATCTGCACCAGCATCTGTATAGTCATGCTCTCTTCCAGCGCGCGCTTCACCGGCGGCGACAGCAGCACCAGAAAGAGTATTGCCGCGAGGTACGCCGCATCATGGTGGCGCAGACGAGTAATCACCGCTCGATGCCCTCCAGTATGGTTCGCATGGCGAGGTCGGATTGCTCCAAGTCGACTATTTCTACCAGCTTACCTTGTGGATCAACCACGTGAATCGCTGCGTTGTGCGTGTAGCCTCCCAACCCATCGGGAATGACGGTGATGCCGAAGCTTCGCTTGAGTTGCGCAAGTCCAGCGGGGTCGACTGGTCGGACTGCGAGCCACCCTGCACCACGGCTACGGGACCGCTGCAGGTATGACGTGAGCTCTCGCGGCGCATCGTGCGCCGGGTCGAAACTGATGCTGATAAGCTGGACCTTGCCTTGTGCGAGCGGCCCGGCAAGTTTGCCCTGCAACTGCGCAAACTCGTTACCCAGTGCGGCGCAATACGTCTGACAACGCGTGTAGATAAAATCGACCAATAGCCATTTGCCGCGCAAGTCAGAGATGTTGATGCGCGCGCCCGACTGCGTATCGAGCGCCACTACAGGAACATCGACCGGGTGCTGCCGCACCGCGATCCGTCGCACAGCTTCGCTGGTAAAAGCATGGAATCGGTCGGTGACGGCGCTAAGTGCAACACCGCCGATCAGGATCAGCGTAATGCTAACGAATAGAGTGCGTAACAGAGGCTTCACCTGGCAGCCTCGACAGTCCGGCAATGATGCGAACAGTGAACACCAGCATCGCTGCAATCAGCAGTATCGCGCCTATCGACCCGACTTGGTCGTATGGCATCCATTCCGGCATATGCACCGCGAAGCGCCGCGGCACACTAACGTGTCCCGCGGCGAGAAATGCGCCAACAAAGGTAAGACCGCCGATCACATAAGCCATAAAGCCGAACCGGCCGCTGACGCTGTCGGTTACTTGCATACGGTCTTCAACCAGGTAATACATGAATGCGAGTACCATCGGCAGTACACCAAGTAGCAGGTAGAAATGGAAGTGACCTGGTACCCACTGAGTGTTGTGCGTCACCAGATTGGCTCTGATGGTGGCATCGATGATAGCCGGCACAATTCCCGCCGCCCAGCCGAACATCGACAGCACAAGCAGCTTCGCCGGCATGCTCCAGCGTATTCCCGAGCAATAGATATTGGCCAATGCGCCGTACACGGTCACCACAAAGATCGGCAGGCTACTGGTGTAGGAAATGATCTGGGCGGTCACCATCATCCAGTGCGGCATGACGTAATCCATGTACAAGTGGTGCGGGTAGACAATCAACACCATGACGGTACTCGCCGTCCACCCCCACAGGAACGGTCGCGACACACCCCATGATCGCCCGCTGTACCGCGGCAGCAGTTCGTAGACGGCAATCACCGCCATATAAATAGTTGCATTGATGAACATGTGGCCAAAGAAATACGTTAGGTTCTTAACCAGCAGCGCATCCAGCACGATCGACGGGAAGTAAGCGTTGATCAGGCACATCACCAGCACGACCGTACCGGCAAGAATGCCGAACGAGTTGGTGATGATCACCATGCTGCTCGCGACCACAGTGAGCGGGTGCGACTTTTCGATCTCGCCGCCGAACAGCCATTGCAGACCCAATGCCCGCCCGAGGTTGCCGTACACGCGGATGATGGCAAGCATTGCATCCAGATAAAACAGCAGAAAGCCGACGCCGATCAGCAAATTCCCCAGCATGAACAGCGCCGCCGCATTCACGCTCCACAGGCCCATTGAATGCACGGGCAGCGGATAGAGGAAAGTCCAGGCGCCGGCATAGCGGCCGACGAAGATGGAGGCGAGGATCGCCACCGCACCCAGCATGAACAGCACATAGTTCGCAGTGAACATAGACAAGCGCAACGGCACATACTTGCGCAGGAAGAACCACATCACTGCACTTGACGCAAGGCTTACCGTGCTGGCCATGCCCGCGCCATGCGCGGTCATGATCTGGTAGAAGACATCAGGCGCAATGTTGATCCACGTACCCTGCGCCATGCGCATGGACAGTCCGAACAGCATCATCAGGACTAGCACCGCCAGGACGGAGATGGTGTAAAGACCGAGCACGATGCGCTCGCCGCGCGTCAGCGATTCTTTATCGATGTGCAACGTGTTCATGGCTGGGTCCCCTTGGCGGTGATAACTTCGAATTCGGTCATCATGCCGTAATGTGCCACTCCACAATACTCGAGGCATAGCACGCGGTATTTGCCCGGCTGAATGAATGTATAGACCAGCCGGTTGGTGAAGCCCGGCATAGCCTGGGTTTGCGTCACGATGCGGCCATCCGGGCCATAGATCGCAAAGCCATGGTTGACGTCAGCACTAGTGACATGAAACTCCACTGGAATCCCAGCAGTGAACTGGCTCTGGCTCAATTCCCATGACCACTGACGCCCGACGACGTTGACAGTCTGCGCGGCTTGCGATTGCGCATGCTGGTCGGGTATCGGGAACGGCTCCAGAGTGGCCCAAGTGAAGCCAACACCGAGCAGCAGCAATGCCAGGAACCACCAGCGACGAATCGCATAGGTTTTCTTCTGAATCTGCGTGGAATCGGCAGGCTTGCCGGATTTCGCAATCACGTAGAGGAACGAAAGCGCAACGAACCCTATCCCAACCAGCGTGGCCAACCATATTTCGTTATATATAGACATAGCACACTCATTTAACATGTACTTAAAATACACATCATGGTCACCCTCTGCAGGGTTGTCAATCGCGCCACGAAGTGCTGGCGCCAGCGTCCCGACGAGGCCAGCCTTTGGTAGCCAAATGCCGGGTATGGGTCGAACAGTGACGATCGGTTAAAGAAATATTGGTTAATTACGAGCGGCTTTTCCTCCATAGCTTTGCATGGCCGTTTTCGATAATCATGAGTAGATGCATTGAAGCGTAATACGCAATTAGCTAAGCAACTTTTGCTTCCTGATGGTTCCAGCTTATGGTAATACCTTTCTTTTCGACTGCCACAGCGCATAACTCATGTAACCCACGATCCCCGCGTTGAGGGCCAAAGTGCCGACCTTGATCCACGAGATGCCGGTAAACAGTTCATAAATCTCAAAGGGCAAATAAATACTCCCGCTGGCTACTGCAAACCATTCCGCCCAGCGCCGCTGATACCACAACCCATAGGCTTCGGCCATGCGAATGGCAGAGTAACCGAAAGCCAGCCCGGCCAGAAGCCAGAGCTGGGCGTTGGAGATGTGGCGTGCAAGATCCAGAAAGATGCGCGGGTAATGGCTGGTTGGACTTAAATGCAGATGGTGCAGCAGTTTCTCTGCTATTGGCTCTATGCTTTGCGGCACGAGCTCCAGCAGGCCGAAACCCGCAATCAGGACAAGCGTGCCCTTGAATGCCTCAAGGCAGGCAATCGTGCGTATGCCCTTAACCGAAGGCATACACTATCAAGCCGCAGACCACGACCATGAGGGCCAGTGCCATCATGAACAACACATCGATAATCCAGCGTATTACGTGCCTGCGCGAGATAAACCTGGTTTTGAAAGACCAGAATGAAAGAAAGCAGCAAATCATGAACATGACAGCATCGGCAGCCAGCAAGTTATCGCCGAATGTCGAAATTTTGGCTTGGACAATGGCAACACGTAGAAGACCTATGCCTGTGAGGCAGACCCCAACCATGCCTGCGGAAATCGTAAAAACATGCATGGTCAGGTCGCGTTCATGTTCTTCTATTAAAGCCGGGCTCTTTGCTGATTCATTAGCAATCATTTGACACCTGCATGCTTGTAACTATTCTGGACTAATAAGTGCATCGGGACCCAACTGGTCATCGTTGATAAGCGGCGCATCATCATCGCCTTTGAGCAAGAACTGCCACGTTAGTTTCTCATAGCGCAGGCCCCGCCCCGTCTTTTTTCTGGTTACCAGCGCCTGACACTGTTCCACTCCCCATTAATGCGCCATGTTTGTCATGCTGCTTGAAGCCAAAAAACGGGAATGGTGCTGATGGCACTACAGGCCTGCCTTCGGGTGACGAGCCTGACGCCAGACCAAGCAATAGAGCGCCAGGTTGACTCCCACTACTACGCATCCGAGAACGATCTGCAGTTCGCGCGTGAGATCGCCCGGATATATGATCGGTATCAGGTAGCGTTCAATAAAGCCCTGTGCATACCCCAACTCGCCGCTTGCGCGCCGGAGCGAGTTTTCAAGTGGAGTGAGCGGGCAGAACCAGCCCATGAACTCGATCGCGGCTCCCCACGCCGCAACGGGGAGGTGCACCCAAGGCATCCAACGCCAGCGCAACGCGAGCGCACCTCCCAAGACCGCAAACGCGATAAACAGGAAATGGATCAGAACAACCAGGTCGGCGAGGACTTTGAATACCATCAGGCAATGCGCCTTCGGTCTGGGGAGCGCAGGAGGCATGACAGCTTGTGCGAATTGAGCGTCGTGTCAGGTGTCATGAAAAATCCTCCAGGTAAATGGGGATACCCAGCAACTCTATTACCGGCCTTTTGCCGATAATTTCAGTCTGGGTGCCGTCTACAAACTGCAGGTACAGTCTTGCGCCCACTTTGCGTTTAAATGGGAGAGGTATGACCTCCAGCCTGATGCCGCCTACCTCCAGAAAACCTTCGGATATTGTGTTAGGCAACATGGGCATCTGCCCTGATGCAGTCGCCTGCCACAGGATCAGCTCCACCTCCTGACTCCAGCCCGTAGCGGGATCTCTGCCTGGCTTTCCCTTAGATTTGTGTATATAGGCATGCGAGAAATGAATTATCGCTACGCCATCCACCAGCGCTATGCGACTCACGCGGGAACCGTATAACTCCAGCCCACTACTCATGATTGGCCTACGCCTCTCTTGGCACCCCATGCCCTGAACCAATAGTTGGGTGCCAGAACTTTACTCAGAAATACCGACGGACCGCCGAGCAATACTGCCGATAACGCTCCCCAAACTTGGCTGCAAGGTAACGCTCCTCACGCAGGATGACGCCGAAGTGCATCACGACGAGCACAACCACAAGCGCTAATATTCCCCACAGGCTGTTTACGATGAGGCTCAGGCCGATGAAGTCCAGCGCCAGCCCTATGTAGAGCGGGTTGCGGGATAAATGGAACGGACCCGATGTTACGATAGCCGTTGTGGGAAGCGAGGGCAGGACATTGGTGCTAGCCTTATGCATGGCGTACGCACCCCATAGCCCAAGCCCGAGGCCCAGGCACAGCACAACCAACCCCACCCACAGCGTTGCCGGGTGTAACAGAATGGGCATGGGCCATAGCCAGCGCAGCCCGAGCACAACGGTAAATGCAGCGCCGTAGAGCAACGGCGGCAGCACAATAACGCCAGGATTATCTGCTTGTGTCATCCTCAATCTCCCACGACGTCCAGCGTCCAAGGCAAGGTGCACGCCGCTTTTCGCACAGGTGCGCGTTGCTTTCGAATAGCATCAGGCGGTTTATCGCCCATGATCTTGATGCAGGCAATCGTAGCCTGGTCGCCTATGCAACGGCGAAAACCCTTAGCGTGTGAATACTGAGCTTAAGCTCATATATGCCACGGAGAAGCCAAAAGCCGGCTACGGGTACGGTCTCTGCGCCTCACGCCTGACTACCTGGCCAGGCGGAAAACTTTACGCCACTGATCACAGCTTGGCGAGGATAGCCTGCATGTCGGCCTGGGGAAAAGCGCGCAATGTCTGCGTCCGCACGTTGCCCGCCGCACCAATGCTTAATCCAAATGCTGCCATGGAGGCATCATCAGGCGCTTCGAATATCGCAACCACATCATAATTCCCCAGCGTCCAAAAGAAATCTTTCGCGTAAATGCCAAACTTCTTTGCCATTTCCCTTACGGCATCTGTCCGCTTGGTAGTTTCCTTGACCGCACGAATCCCCTGGTCTGTGTAATTGATTAGGACAATGTAAGTCGCCATGATGATTCTCCTCACGGTGGTGGAGGCCACTGGAACGACTGCCGGCGATGGCACCGGCCTCTAATTGTGCCTGCCAGGTGTTTGGGTGAAGGGGTACGCTATTCACAATAGCATTAGGCAATTGATTGTCAATGATTGCATGACAGTTAGACACCCGTATTCCTGTAACTATTCTGGCTAACCGATCCGGACTGACAACATGGAGATGGAGCCGCCCTCACTGCCTGCAACCGGGACACTGAGCTGCTCATCCGGCCTGCGCAGAGCCAGCACATAAAGCAGCGGCAGATAGTGCTCGGGAGTGGGGACTGACAGCAGCGCATCGGGACCCAACCGGTCATAGTTGATAAGCGATGCATCATCGCCTCGGAGCAGGAACTGCCGCGTTAGCTTCTCAAAACGCACCGCCCAATCGAAAGTCTCAACGTCCTGTTTCCCCCAGGCATAGGTGCGCAGGTTGTGCACAATATTGCCGCTGCCCATGATCAAAACGCCCTCTTCCCGCAATGGCGCCAGCCTTTTTGCCAAGTTGTAATGCGATTGTGGCGGCAGGGTCTTATCCAGGCTGAGTTGCACGACGGGAATGTCCGCCTTGGGGAATACGTGACACAGCACCGACCAGGTGCCGTGATCAAGCCCCCAGTTTTGGTCCAGGCCAACGCGAGCCGGTGCCAGCAGATCCTTGACGCGCTCTGCCAGCGCCGGGCTGCCGGGTGCAGGGTATTCAAACTGGTAAAGCTCAGGCGGGAAGCCGCCGAAGTCATGGATGGTGCGCGGCACCTGTTGCGCCGTGACGCACGTGCCCGGTAGATACCAGTGGGCAGAGATGGCAAGAATGGCTTGAGGCCGCGGCATGGCCTTGCCGATGGCGGCCCAGCCATCGGTGTAGGTATTCTGCATCAATGCATTCATCGGATTGCCGTGCCCGAAGAAAACAGCAGGCATGAGGTCGGTCATGACAGACACCTAAGCATGAAGTGCAAGTAAGTGCATTTTAAGCGCATACGCTGCTGCTTATGTGCGGTCGCGAACCGCCAGGCGCCACAGCGAGGTTAGTTCCGCTGCGCGCGCGGCATGCAGTGGGTCGGTGTCATCCGAGGCTTTGGGGTGGTTTGGCCGGATATCCATCTTGCCTACTACTTTCAATCCTGCCGCGTCGATCAAGGCCAGCAGCTCATCCCGCGGCCGCAGCCCAAGATGCTCGGCCAGATCAGAAAGCAGCAGCCAGCCTTCGCCACCGGGTGCCAGATGTGCCGCCAATCCGCTGAGGAAGCCGCGCAGCATGCGGCTCTCGAAGTCATAAACCGCGTGTTCAATAGGCGAGCTGGGCCGGGCCGGTACCCATGGCGGGTTACAGACGATGAGCGGAGCCTGTCCTTCTGGAAATAAATCGGCTTGCACAACGTCCACTTGCTTTGTAAATCCGAGCCGCGTGAGGTTCTCGCGGGCGCACGCCAGCGCCCGCGGGTCCTGGTCGGTCGCTACTATGCGCTTGACGCCTCGGCGGGCCAGCACCGCAGCCAGTACACCAGTTCCCGTGCCGATATCAAAGGCCAGCTCCAGCGCGGGCAAGGGAGCATCGGCCACCAGGCTCACATATTCGCCGCGAACTGGCGAGAACACGCCGTAATGCGGATGAATGCGGTCATCCAGCGCGGGGATGGCAACACCTTTCTTGCGCCACTCGTGTGCGCCGATCAGGCCCAGCAGCTCCCGCAGCGAGACTACAGAAGCCGCGCCCGGCGGACCGTACGCCTCCACACAAGCTTGCCGCACATCGGGCGCCCGCCGCAGGGGTATGCCGTAGTCGCCATCGAGCGGTAGCAGCAGCATCGCCAGCGTGCGCCCGCGCTGGGATTGTGCCTGCCGGTGGAGATGGAAGGCCTCGGTTGGCGACGCTGGCGGAGGACGGGGCTTGCGCGGTTTTTTGTCCGTGCGCCGTGACAATGCCTGCAGCAATTGACGCGCGTTCTGGAAATCGCCGCGCCACAATATTGCAGCACCCTCGCAGGCCAGGCGATATGCGGCGTCTGCCGTGATAGTGTCATCGGCAACGACTACACGCTTGGGCGGCGGCATCCCGCTCTCCGAGCGCCAACGGGCGGAACGGGCTTCGCTCGCCTCGGTCCAGCTAATAACTGACTGCTCGCTCACGGCATCACCTTCTGTGCGCAGGGATGAAAGTCGCGCGCATGAAATTGGAACTGCATCATGGATATCTCAGGAAATCAAAATAGGGTATTCGGAAGTTGAAGCGGGGTTAATCCCGATGCACTGGGTAGTGCAAGGCCAAGACTATCACGCTGCAGAGGATTTACCTGTTAATTTACCTGGTATTTTTCTTCGCTTTTTCTGCACTACTCTTAACATACCTTAACGCAACGCCTTCACCACCTTTTTGATGGCCGGATCTTCTTCGCTGGGAGCGACGGTGAAACCAAGAGTCGCAACCAGCTTTAGCATATCGCGATTGCTTGCCAGCACCTCTCCCTCCATGGTTTTCAGGCCCTTTTCACGCGCCGCATCCAACAGGCTGGCCATCAATTTATGGCCTACCGCCTTATGCTGCCACTTGTCGCTGACTACCAATGCAAATTCGCATGACTCACCATCAGGATTGATCGCGTAGCGGCACACCCCGATCTCAACATCCCTGCCGTCCTGCTGTATCACGGCGATTAGTGCCATTTCGCGGTCATAGTCGATCTGAGTAAAGCGTACCAGCATCGCCTGTGATAGTTCGCTTATTGCGTTCATAAAGCGAAAATACTTGGCCTCCTCAGACAGATCGCGCACAAAATCCTGCTCAATCTTCGCGTCTTCAGGACGGATCGGCCTGATGGTGATTGAAGTGCCGTCCGGCAATTGCCAGTCAGCAATCAAGTGGGTGGGATAGGGATAGATTGCCATATGGGCATAGCGGTCGCTGGATACCGGCGCAAAGTCCACAACCACGCGCGCGTCTGCCGCCAGTGCGCCGTGTTCGTCTACGATTAGCGGGTTGATGTCCATTTCCTTAAGCCAGGGCAGTTCGCACACCATTTCGGAAACGCGCAGCAGCAGGCTTTCCAGCGCCTCCATCTGCACCGGCGGCATGTTGCGGAATTGGCCTAGCAGTTTGGATATGCGCGTGCCATTAATCAGCTCATGCACCAGGAATCTGTTCAGCGGCGGCAGCGCGACGGCACGGTCGCCTATCACTTCCACCGCAATGCCACCCGCACCGAAGGTAATCACCGGGCCGAACACTGGGTCGGTAGTCACGCCCAGCATCAGCTCGCGACCATTGGGTTTGACCACCATGGGCTGGATGGCGATGCCGTCCAACCGCGCCTCGGGGCGGTTCTTTTTTACCTCGGTAATGATTTCATTGTAAGCGGCGCGTATCGCCGCAGCATTCATCAGGTTTAGCTTGACGCCACCTGCATCAGACTTGTGCGTGATGTCGAGCGAGTTGATTTTCATCGCCACCGGAAAGCCGAACTGCTGTGCCAGCATCAGCGCTTCACTGGGCGAGCGGGCGACCACAGTGCTGGCAACCGGGATATGGAACGCGGCCAGCAGCGACTTCGACTCCATCTCCGTTAGCAATTTGCGCCGCTCGGCCAGCACGGTCTCGATCAGCATGCGTGCGCCCTCAATATCTGGTTCGTCACGGTGCGACAGCGGGCTGGGGGTTTGCGCCAACAGGCGCTGGTTGCGGTAAAAGGCGGTAATGTAAGAAAAGGCTTCGACCGCCGCTTCTGGCGTGCGAAAGGTCGGAATCCGGGCATGGACGAAAGCGGCGCGTGCGGAACCAATCTGCACATCTCCCATCCAGCATGTCAGCAACGGCTTGTTGAATTTACCCGCGATTTCTATCAGCGATTGCGCCGCTTCCAGCGGCTGCGTCATGGCCTGCGGTGTCAGTATTACCAGTACGCCGTCTACACCCTCATCTTCCATGCAAATCCTGACTGCGTCGCGGTAACGTTCTCCCTTGGCATCGCCGATGATGTCCACCGGATTATTATGCGACCAAGTAACGGGCAAGACCTGGTTCAGCTTCGCTACAGTATCCTCAGACAGTTCGGCCACTGCCACGTCCAAGTCGACAGCGCGGTCAATTGCCATGACGCCGGGACCACCACCATTGGTGATGATCGCCAGGCGGTTGCCGCTGAAATGATGCTTGGCGGCCAGCGATTTGGCTGCGGAGAACAACCCGCCTATGGACATTACTCGCACTACTCCGGCACGGCGCAAGGCAGCATCGAATACATCATCCGAACCGACCAAGGCGCCAGTGTGCGACATCACTGCCTTGGAACCGGCGGCATGACGGCCCACCTTGACCACGAATACCGGCTTGCTGCGCGCAGCCACGCGTAAGGCGCTCATGAAGTTACGCGCCTTGCGGATGCCTTCGACATAGATCAGGATGTTCTCGGTTTTCGGGTCAGCCGCCAGGTAATCGAGCACCTCGCCAAAATCCACATCTGCCGAAGCCCCCATGGATACAACGCTGGAAAACCCGATGTCATGTGCCGGAGCATAATCAAGAATAGCTGCACAGAGCGCCCCCGACTGAGATACCAGCGCAAGGTTTCCCGGCTTGACCTGCCCCCTGAAGAAAGTGGCGTTAAGGCCGATGCTGGTGTGTATGATGCCAAGACAGTTGGGGCCAATGATACGCACGCCATAAGCTTTGGCTTTTGCCAGCATGCTGCGCTCAATTTCCGCGCCCAGGCTTCCCCCCTCGCTGAAGCCGGCAGACAGCACCACTGCGGCATGCACGCCATGTTTGCCGCACTCCTCGATAATACCCGGAACAGTCTCGGCCCTGGTGCAGATCACCGCCAGTTCGACTGGCCCTCCAATCTGCTCGATCGAGGCATACGCACGTTTGCCCTGTACCTGTTCATGGGCTGGATTGACAGGAAACAGCTCGCCCTTGAAACCACTTTCCAGCATGTTGCTAAATACCACCCCGCCCACAGAGTCGAGCCGGTCGCTGGCACCAATCACGGCGACCGATTTAGGTGAAAAAAGCCTGCTAAGGTAATGTTGTCCCATGGGTTCGCACTCGCTAATATGTCTAGGGGTAGAATATCCTGGCAACATGTTAACCCAGCCAGCAGAAGGAGGGATATTTGTATACCGCCTATATTACCCATCCCGACTGCCTCAAACACGACATGGGCCCACAGCATCCAGAATGTCCGGCGCGGTTAATGGCCATTGAGGATCAATTAATCGCTTCCGGCTTGCTGCATTTTCTTCAGGCCTATGAAGCTCCGCTGGTGACGTTCGAACAACTTGCGCGCGTGCACCAGCCGCATTACATTGAAGCCATCCATGCCGCTTCTCCCAAGGAGGGGTTAAATTACCTGGACGCGGATACGGCCATGAATCCCTCTACACTGAGTGCGGCTCTTCGTGCCGCCGGTGCAGCGGTATTGGCGACAGCGCTGGTGCTGGAAAAAAAAGTGGCAAATGCTTTCTGCGCCGTCCGTCCTCCCGGCCATCATGCCGAATCAGCGCGTGCCATGGGTTTCTGCATTTTCAACAACGTCGCAGTAGGTGTTGCCCACGCATTGGATCACTATGGCCTGAACCGTATTGCAATTGTTGATTTCGACGTGCATCACGGCAATGGCACGGAAGAAATTTTTTGCGACGATCCACGCGTCATGCTCTGCTCCACCTTCCAGCATCCGTTCTATCCATATCACGGTGCAGACAGCGGCAGCGACCATATCATCAACGTGCCACTGCCGGCAGGAACGGATGGTGAGAGATTTCGCCAAGCGGTGACCCAATACTGGCTGCCTGCATTGGAACGTTTCCAGCCCGAAATGCTGTTCATCTCGGCCGGGTTCGATGCGCACTGGCAGGACGATATGGCGCAATTCAACCTGACTGAATCAGACTACATCTGGGTCACGCAGCTAATCAAGGAGGTCGCCGGCCAGCATGCCCATGGCCGTATCGTGTCTACACTGGAGGGTGGCTACGAATTGCATGCCTTGGGCCGTAGCGTGGCGGCACATATCAAAGCTCTGAGTGGCATCTGAACATTGGAACTAAACCGAAACGCTTCCAGCCTTCCCCACAGGAAGTTTTTTTAGCCTAATTATTTTTAATTTCACCCTGCTCCGCTGCCAACAAGGCTTCAAGGTCGCGTCTACCCTGTTCCGCTATACTTAGTAATGCTTTCTGGTCGTGCCTGACTTTACGCGACCTTTCCAGTTGTTCCTTATCGTGGCGTTCAAAGCGTTTGATGATGCTGGCCGCCGAGCTAGCCGACTCGCCTAAAGCTTGTAGCGCCTGACCGGCGGCTTGCAGGGAGGAGTAAAAAGTCTCACGAATCGGGTTTAACCCCAATTCGCGGAAATCGAATGCATCCGTCCGGCTGCGCGCCCGGGCGACAATCGGCACATGCGGCCAGCGTTCACCGACGAGACGCGCGGTAGCGAGTGCGGTTGGTGGATCATCGATTGCTATGACAAACAGGCGTGCCTTCGCAATGCCCGCCTGTTCCAGCAGATCGAGCCGTGAAGCGTCGCCGTAATAGCAGCTCCAACCGAAACTGCGCATGAGTTCAACCTGATTCGGATCTTTATCAATCAAGGTGGTTGTGATGCCACGCGCATGCAGCACACGCACAATAATCTGCCCGAAGCGCCCAAAGCCAGCGACTATTACGGAATTCTCTTCTTCTATCGTTTCATCCTCACGCTTATCTACCCTCCGCATGACAAAGCGATCGTAAAGCACGAATAACAGCGGGGTTGTCAGCATGGAAACGGCTACGATGGCATTCAAGGCATTGTAGACCGCACGATCCAGCGTGCCTTGCGACAAGGCGACACCGAAGATCACAAAGGCAAACTCACCGATTTGCGACAGGCCTATCGCAAACAGCAGCGCGTCGCGCGAGGCGAGACGAAACGAACGCCCCAGCCCATAGAGTAGAGAAATCTTTACCAGCACCACCAGCAAGGCAAGCCCTAGTATCGTTGCCGGTGCGTTGACGATTAGCGATATGTCTACCGACATGCCGACTGCTATGAAAAAGAGCCCTAGCAGCAACCCTTTTACTGGCTCAATGTCGAGCCTGAGCTCGTAGCGATATTCTGAGTCCGCCAGCAGCACGCCAGCGAGAAAAGTGCCTAATGCCATGGATAGGCCGACAGACTGCACGGCAATCGAAACGCCTATCACCAGCAAGAGAGAAAATGCGACGAAAATCTCACGCATGCCAGTCTGCGCCACCACCCGCATGACGGGGCGAAGGATAGTCCGGCTGGCAATGACAATGCCGGCAATCACTGCCAGCGCTTTAACTATAGCCCACATATCAACTTTGGCCGCGCCACTCGGGGCCATCAACGCCAGCAGCATGAATAAAGGGATGACAGACAGGTCCTGAAATAAAAGCACGGCAAAAAAGGCTTGCCCCCCTGCTGTTCGTAACTGCTTTCTTCCTTCAAGCGAGGCAAGTCCGATAGCGGTCGAAGACATCGCGATGCCTATGCCCACCACAATTGCGACTGTCCACGTCAGGCCCACCAGTAGCGAAATTCCCGCAACCAGGGCAATGGTAGCGGTTACTTGTAGCCCGCCCAAACCGAGCAGCGGTTTGCGTAATCGCCATACCTGTTCTGGCTCAAGCTCCAAACCCACCAGGAAAAGCAGCAGTACCACGCCGAACTCTGCGAAGTGCAGCACCTGTTCAGGATCGGAGATCAGCTTGAAGGCATACGGACCGATCAAAATGCCTGCCAGCAGATAGCCCAGCACAGAGCCGAGGCCTAATCTCTTGAACGAAGGTACTGCAATCACAGCGGCAGAGAGGTAAATTGCAGCTTCAAGCAAAAAACTAGGCGGGCTCATTACGCACTCCGATCTTTAGAATCATTTTTTTAATCATTGTGCCAATATTACTGGCCTGCCGCGATAGCTATGGCTTTTTAGCCATTTAAGCGGCTGTGAATGTTGCTAGGATCAAACGCCGTTTTAAAATCTCACCAAAGACACAGATGTGTTAGCGTGAAGTTTTTCCGTAGCGGAACGTACCAAGACTGTGAAAGTCTTAATCAATATTGTAAGCAATGCAACCACAGAGGTGTCGACATTAAATCGGCTGCTGAAGTACGCTCTTTAATTCAGACCTTACCAATAAAATTCTCGTATATACTTTTTATGAACAACAACTTAAACATAAAGGAGATTGACCATGTCATTACGCATCAATGATGAAGCACCCAATTTTACGGCGACCACAACTCAAGGTGTCCTTAATTTTCATGAATGGATTGGCAACGGCTGGGCGATACTGTTTTCTCATCCCAAAGACTTTACACCGGTATGCACCACGGAATTGGGCTATATGGCAAAGCTGGAGCCCGAGTTCAAGAAACGCAACTGCAAAATCATCGGCTTAAGCGTAGACCCAGTGGATAACCACACCAAATGGGCAAAAGATATTGAAGAAACGCAAGGTTATGCTGTTAACTATCCGATGATAGGCGATAGTGACCTGGCGGTAGCAAAGCTATACAACATGTTACCCGCGGATGAAACCGGCACATCAGAGGGGCGAACAGCAGCCACTAACGCAACCGTGCGTTCTGTTTTTATCGTTGGCCCGGACAAAAAAATCAAGCTGATGCTGACCTACCCGATGACCACAGGTCGTAACTTTGATGAGATCCTGCGTGTACTGGATTCAATGCAGTTAACTGCCAAACATAAGGTCGCCACGCCTGTTAACTGGAAAAACGGCGACGACGTCATTATCGTACCGTCGGTATCCGATGACGAGGCAAAAGGCATGTTTGCACAAGGCTGGAAAACACTTAAGCCGTATCTACGCTTAGTTAAGCAACCTCATTAAAAACTGACTACTAGCCTTGCGCCGGACCCGCGGAAATAGATACGTTCCGCGGGCTGCCGGATCAAAACCTGTGTTATGACCGCTAAACTGAAAGCAGCATAGGCTAGAGATCAATTGGTCAGTACGCAGACCGCCGCGATTTCATGTCAGGATTTTTTACAAAGTAACGATATAAAACCAGCTCGCAATCCCCCACTCCCCATTCATACGGCTTATGCGACCCATGGCATAGTGCTTGCTTATCAATATAGTACCCAATGATGAACAAGATTGATCAATAGCCACCATAAATCAATTTAGCGTCCATTAAAGACTTGGGTATTGGGGATGAGCCATGAAAATTTTATATTTGGCAGCCGGATTGCTTATCTACCTAAGTTTTATTGCATTAATCACAAAAATACTTGGGCAAAATAGCATCAATCCAGATCAAAGAAGAATGGATAGGCGACACAACACTGAATATCGACGAAAGAACCAACGCAATGTGCGTGAAGGAGAGCAACGCGTAAAGGAGCGACGTTCTGTTCATGGCGATATTCATGCTTGATTATGGCACCTTGGTAATTCAAGACCGTTTGTCTCATTAACTAGCCCGGCCGTAAGCAGACGAACCTTCGTACAAGTTCCAGTTGAGTTCCTAGTCAAGAGCACTGACCGCACACACTGGCTTCCGCTATCGACCAAGCAGAAAACTGCGTCACGTGGCAGGCGCTGATCTGCGCGGCAGCCTATGCCATAGGATCTTGAACGCAGGCCAGTTCAGTCTGGCCTGAATGTTTGACGATCACCGGCCAGACCGGAATTTTCTGAGGCATAGGCGTAATTAAGCTGCTTTACGAAAAGTGAGATTGATGCGACTGCTATCCAGCAACGGGTGGTGGTTTTCCTTGAGCGCCAATATGCCGTGATAACGCAACCGGTCCGGGCCGCCCCAAACCACCACATCGCCATGGGTGAGCAGCACACGGCGCGTTCTGTCCGCGCGCTTCAACCCACCAAACAGAAACACGGCTGGCACACCTAGTGAAACGGAAACAATAGGTTGACCGTAGTCACGCTCATTTTTGTCTTGATGCAATGTCAATCTTGCTCCCGACTCGTAGCGGTTAATGAGGCAGGCATCGGGCACGAATGCGTCAAACCCTGCTGCTGCGGCAGCGCTGGACGCTAGCTTGAGGAATGTATCGGGCATGTCGGGCCAGCGCTGGCCGCTGAGCGGATCCCATGGATCGTAGCGATAGCCTTTGCGATCGGAAGCCCACCCCAACTGGCCGCAATTGGTCATGGCGACTGACATCTCAAAGCCACCCGGGGTGACCATGTGGCGAAACGGCGATTTTGTCGTGACTGCCTCAACCGCAGCCAGGAGCGATGCTGCGTCGGCTATGGCGAATCCGTGCAATACCACGGCACCGGGCCCTAGCGGCTCTTGCCATGGTTCATTTAGCGCTGTGCTGAATAATTCCATCGTACTCATCAAGCATCATGAAAAATCACACCGAGGGCATGTCGGTGCTCGTTGCGGATACGGCTGACGCCATGCCTGAGGTTTATCCGATATACGCCTCGCGTACCCTGCACAGGCCGGTGACGCACAGCAAAGATAACAGCATCACCTTGCCTTAAAGGAACAACTTCCGGGATGCAATCCCAATCCAGCGCCTGGATGCGGCCAGCCACATCTGTGGTGCCAGGTATGGCCGTGAGTGCTTTAGCTAACACGCGCATTCTGCGCCTCCCGCTCAAGCAGTGCCCGTTTACGCTCAACGCCCCAACGATAACCGGACAGCGCACCATCACTCTTGACTACACGGTGGCAAGGAATAGACACTGCCAGGACATTGGCAGCGCAAGCTCCAGCAACAGCCCGAACTGCCTTGGGCGAGCCGATGCGGCTGGCAATATCGGTATAGCTCACCGTTGAGCCTGCAGGTATTGCCCTGAGGGCTTGCCAGACTCGCTGCTGAAAAGCAGTGCCTCTGATGTCCAAAGGCAGGTCGAGCCCTATCGCTGGCGCTTCAATGAAACCTACCACCTGCGCCACCAGCTGTTCGAATTCGCTGTCACCGCCAATCAAATTGGACTTGGGGAACCTGTCCTGTAAATCACGAGCCAATGCATCCTGGTCATCGCCCAGCAGAATGGCACACACACCTTTTTCGCTGCTGGCTACAAGTATCGCACCCAGCGAGCATTCGCCGATGGCAAAACGTATTTCGGTGTTGGCACCACCAAAGTAGCTATCCAACTCGACTGCACCATCGAACATTTCGTACGCTTCCTGTTCCATGTAATACGCGATCACCTCGCGCAATTTCCTATAAAACAGGACCGCACTATTCGGTGCGGGTTCCCAGTAAATCTGCTGCTGAACGAGCCGTGACTTCCAGCACAAAAAACTCTAGCAATCTTAACTGCTGTTTTCTTAATAACTTACAACGAGTTATCTTCATTAGATAAGCTTAACATCTCAGCTTATTTACTACAGCCCCAATCATAATTCTTCTGCGGCAATATGCCGCATTCCGCGGGCGTTGCAGGCTGGCTAAAATTGCGGACATTACAATCTTTAATGTCTGGAGTGTTTCGATGCAATGTCGCTACCGTCGTCTGTTTTCTGCTGTTTTGTTAACCTTGCCGCCAATGGCGGCTTTGGCCGATGAAGTCATTACCACGCCTGATGTACGCGTGGTTTCCGCAAAATTTCAGCCTATGCCGTCACTCATCAACGTCGATCTGGAACGTGTTAGGCTGGCATTTTTGCGAGCCAACACCAGCGATACAGCTTCTATGCTGGCAGATCCGCCGGGGATCAGTTTGTATCGCGCGGGTGGCGTATCCAGCCTGCCAGCGATTCACGGCATGGCGGACGATCGTATTCGCATCAAGGTGGATGGCATGGACTTGATTTCCGCCTGCGCCAACCACATGAACCCGCCTTTGTCGTACATCGACCCGGCCAATGTCGAGAGCGTCAAGGTGTTCGCCGGTATCACACCGGTCAGCCTGGGCGGCGACAGTATCGGTGGCACGATACAGGTCAATTCTGCCGCACCGGAGTTCGCCGAGGATGGCAAGACCTTGGTGAGGGCGCGTGCAGCTACTTTTTACCGCAGTAACAACGATGCGCGAGGCGTGAATCTTTCTGCCACTGTGGCGGGAGATACGCTGTCGGTACGCTATACCGGCTCGACAGTGGAGGCCAATAATTACCGTGCCGGAGATCATTTCAAAGCAGCCGGATTGGCGGCAACGTATGGTCGAGGCTGGCTGGATGGGGACGAGGTCGGCTCTTCTGCCTACAAGGCGCAAAACAATGCGCTTGCGTTTGCGCTCAAGCGTGACAACCATCTGGTGGAATTGAAACTAGGAGTACAGCATATCCCATATCAGGGTTTTCCAAACCAACGCATGGACATGACAGACAACGATAGCCGCCAGATTAACCTGCGCTATACCGGCGAATACGACTGGGGCAGTCTACAGGCCTCTGCCTATCACGAACAGACACGTCACAGCATGCAGTTTGGTGACGACAAGCTATATTGGTACGGCAAGGCTCATAACGTGGCCGGTATGCCAATGGAGACCGAAGGCCGCAATACCGGCCTGACGCTCAAGGGTGATGTCATCCTTTCCGAGCGCGATACCTTGCGTGTCGGTGCGGAATACCAGCGTTATCGCCTGGATGACTGGTGGGATCCGGTTGCCAATTCCATGATGATGGGCCCTTCGCAATTTCAGAACATGAACAATGGCCAGCGCGACCGCTATGATGTTTTCGGCGAATGGGAGGCGCGCTGGAATCCGCAATGGATATCGCAACTGGGCCTGCGCAGCAGTACGGTGAAGATGGATGCGGAGAATGTGCAAGGTTACAACACAATGATGTATAACGCCGCTGCTGCGGCCTTTAATGCCAAGCGCCACGCCAGGACCGACGACAATATCGACCTGACTGCGCTGGCGCGCTACACACCGGATGCGGGCAAGACCTTCGAGGCTGGCTATGCCATGAAGACGCGTTCGCCGAATCTCTACGAGCGTTATATCTGGTCCAACAGCAACAGCATGGTCATGAACATGAACAACTGGTATGGCGACGGCAACGGCTACGTCGGCAACCTCAATCTCGACCCCGAAGTGGCGCATACCTTCAGCATCACCGGCAACTGGCATGATGCCGCACAACAGAACTGGAGCCTGCAGATAACGCCTTATTACACCCATGTCGAGGATTATATCGACGCCGTAGCCTGTACTTCGGTGTATGCGACTTGTCCCACCCGCACCGATGGTTTCGTCAATTTGAGTCTGGCAAACCAGCGCGCACGGATTTACGGTGCTGATGTTACAACTAAAGTGGCGCTGGGCGGTGCCGGTGGGTACGGCAGTTTCGGTCTGCGTGGTGCCTTAAGTTATACGCGCGGCAAGAACACTACGACTGACGACGAACTTTACAACATGATGCCGTTAAATCTGAAGCTGGGGCTGGAGCACCATCTGGGCAGCTGGAGCAACACGCTGCAAGCCAGGCTAGTTGACGCCAAAACGCATGTCCAGACGGTGCGCAAGGAGCTGCAAACCGCCGGCTACGGCCTGCTCAATTTCTACAGCAGCTATGAGTGGAAGAAAGTGCGTCTTGATGTGGGTGTCGAGAATATTCTCGATAAGCACTACGGCGATCCGCTGGGTGGCGCCTACATCGGGCAGGGCGCTACCATGTCGTCAGGAGCAACCGCGCCGCAATATGGCACGGCAGTTCCCGGCATGGGGCGCTCGTTCAATACCAGCCTGACGCTGACATTCTGATGTCGGCAGGGCTTTAGAACCGCATGCAGATACCCAGCGCCCCGGCCCAATCGGCCGTGAACTGGGTGCCGCATACATGCCGGTGGATAGATTGCTGCAGAAATCCGTAAATCTGGGTGTCGCGTGTCACGCGGTAACTGACGCCGGTGCTCATGTAGACATGCGTGCCTCCAGGGTCGGCAGTTTAGGCGTTGGCGCCGCTATCGCGGCCCTTATGCTGGGTGTTGATTTGCAGCATCAGGTTTCAAGTCCGGCGTCGTCATGTAATTGGCGCCAACATCCAGGCCAAGCTGATATCCAAGGGGTGGAGATGAAGGCTGCGAGTACAGCGGCTATATGGCATAAATTCATCAAGACTTTCCGGTTCACAAAATGTTTTTAGTACATTCATATTTTAGGGCTCAGTACCTAAAAATGGTATGTCTCAAATTGTCTTAGTTTTGCTTTTTTTAATTTTTGTTGGAAATTTCTCAAAAGCTAGTATCGCAAATCATGATTACGGTGCGGCAAAGTGCCGCATTCAGGCAGGAGTGAGCTGGGGTAGAATGCACCTGATGAATTCACTGGCTCCCAACTACACCGCACCACTCACTAACCTGCGACGCTTGTTCTGGCTGCGTATGGTCATGACCATCGCCATCGGGGCGGCTTCATGGGTCGCCATGTTTTTTTACGACATCGCGCTCAATCCGGTCACCATTGCCGGTACCGTGATGCTTATGCTGGCACTCAATGCCTTTACCTGGTGGCGGCTCAATCGCCCGAATCCGGCCGGGCATATGGTGATGCTCACGCAACTGCTGCTGGACATGACTATCCTGACCGGACTGTTTTATGCCACTGGCGGCTACACCAATCCTTTCGTCTGGATGTACTTGCTACCGCTGACTGTGGCCGCAGTGTCGCTCCCCTGGCGGCTGACCTGGCTGGTGGCAGGGCTGGCGGTGAGCTGCTATACCGCACTGATGTTCTGGTTCCAGCCGATGCCGACGATGCCCATGGATATGTCCGGTATGGATATGAAGGGCATGAGTGCCGCAGATATGCACATGATGCACATGCACCATCAAAGCGGTTTCAGCGTGCACTTGCTGGGAATGTGGGCTGGGTTTGTTGTGAGTGCCATCGTCATCGCTTTTTTTGTCGAGCGTATCGGCCGCAGCCTGCGTGAATACGACAGCCTGATTGCGGAAACCCGCGAAAAAGCGCTTGAAAGTGAGCGCATGCTCGCGCTAGGGACATTGGCAACAGCGGCAGCTCATGAGCTTGGTACGCCGCTGGCGACCATGGCTGTGGTCGCTGGGGAGATGGCGGCAGACTATGCCGACCAACCACAACTGACCGAGTCACTGACGCTTCTGCGTACACAGATCGGTCGCTGCAAAGACATTCTAACCTCGATCACTGCCTCGGCTGGACAGCGGCGAGCGGAAGGCGTGCAGAGACAGGCGCTGGACGATTTTCTGCAAAATATCATCGCGTGCTGGCAGGATACTCACCCTGCGACACAATTCGATTGCGTATTGCAAGGGGATCAGCCTGCACCGGTGATTGCGGCCGACCGCACCTTGGGGCAGGCGTTGGTTAACCTGCTGGATAACGCTGCCGATGCATCTCCCCACGCTGTCGAACTCTCCGGCAGTTGGGTGAGTACCGAATTTGATCTGACTATCCGCGACCATGGGACCGGCTTGAGCCTGGAAGTTGCCGACAACATCGGTACGCCTTTCTATACCACCAAGGATGATAGCGGTTTGGGGCTGGGGCTGTATCTGGCGCGCATCATTCTGGAACGCTTCGGTGGCACATTGGATCTCGCCAATCATCCACAGGGCGGGGTCGTCACCAGAGTGCATTTGCCGCTCAAGGCATTAATGGCGTGAAAGTAAAACATGGCAGACTTGGATAAACCTTCTTTATTGCTGGTGGACGATGATGACACGTTTCGCGAGGTACTGACCCGCGCGTTGCAAAAGCGGGGATTTGAAATTACGACGGCCAGGGACGCCAGCCAGGCACTGGCACTGGCCGAAGTCAATTCGCCGGAGTTTGCCGTCGTCGACCTGAAAATGCCCGGTCCGTCCGGGCTGGTGCTAGTCAAGCGGTTGAAGGAGCTGGATGCAGCCACGCGCATCGTGGTACTAACTGGTTACGCAAGCATTGCGACGGCGGTCGAGGCGGTCAAGCTCGGTGCAACGCACTACCTGGCCAAGCCTGCCGACGCCGACGAAATCGTCGCAGCCTTGCACAAGGATGAGGGCGATGAAAGCGCACCGCTCTCCGCCTCGCCGCTTTCTGTCCAGCGCTTGGAGTGGGAGCATATCCAGCGGGTACTGGCGGAAAATGAAGGTAATGTTTCTGCAACCGCGCGCGCGCTCAACATGCATCGCCGGACCCTGCAGCGGAAGCTGGGAAAATATCCCAGCCGCAATTAACTATTTTAGATGGGATTGGATTTGATCTATCCGTATCCTTCATCTGTCAACTGGCCATTAGATTTTTCTGATATATCGCCATGCTCTTAAACCTCATTACCCCCCTTTTGCCGCATATAAAAAGCCACCTCTCTATAAGAAAGGTGGCATGAGTTGATTAGCTGTTTGGCGTTAGCGTTCTACGAATTTCGGAACGGGGTGAAGTGCTGCAGATGTCATCCAGGTCACGAAAAGCGATTTCTAGCTGGTCAATGAGCTTGCCATTCGCGCCGAAAGTCTCAAAGTGATTGCGCCACTGACGAATCTCACCCCATATTTCGCGTACGATATGCACGGCCTCCTGATGCTCAAGCGTGAAAGCCTCACAGGCGGATAGTGCGTTGTCTAATGTGGCTAGCTTCCCCTCTAGTCCAACATCCAGTTGGAGATAACGCTCGAAGGCAACTCCAGGCGCGGCACTACGTCGTACAGTGGGCTAAGACGCCAGCCACCTAGCCGCGAATCGTGCACGAATCCATGGTTGCGCAGATGGTCGTCATTGTTACTGACAAAAATATTGAACACCATGCGCATGAATAGCTCACGGTTGTTCTGGCGTATGAAATGAACATTGGCATGGCGCCGCACCGCCTGCCCCAGTTTTAAATAACTCCTGGCCGTCGTATCCATCTCGCTTGCGCCAATCAAAGTTAAGCCGCTGACAAAGGGTAGCCGCTTTTCACTACTACCTCTGTCAGGCATAGTTTGATGCAACTCCTGTGTCCAAGGAACGCTTGTTGCGTCGCCGCAGTAGCGATAAAATCGCTGAATCATCAGGACCGACTTTTCTCCCAAATTCAAGACATGAATCCCCGGCACAGACATGCCACAAAGTTTGGCTAGAGTTAATGTGTAGAATTCCGCCATGGCGCTGTCGTAGCCATCACCTTTACTCGGGAACTTGGCCAGCCATAGCATACCAACTTCATTCCTCACGGTAGCTTTAGGACGCGCACCGCCTGCGCTAGGGCCAGCGTCGAACAGCTCCTCCATGTCTTGCGACAGAGGTTCAATCTAAATTTAACGGGAATCCGGATTTTACTGTGGGAGACCCTATCAGTTGCGCTTAAGGTCGCGGTAAAAATTCTCATGCGGCCCAACAGCTTCAAGGTATACCAACCTGATCTCGTCATCCACGCTATATCCGAGTAGATATAACTGCCCTTGGCTGTGAAATTTATAAACTATCAATTGAGCCAGATCACCCTTTTTTCTTTCACCAATCGAAGGCTGGGCGGCCACCTTCTCAACCGCATAATCAACATCAACTGCAACATTGTCGTGGAGCTTTTTGTACTGCCTAGCGAAACGACGCGATTGCCTGACCCCGTAGCTCACGCTGTGCGGCTACGCGGCACAAAAGGGGTTAAGTGCTCGCGCCGCTCCGCCATCGAAGCCAAGGACTCGGCGATGAAGCTTACGGGCAAATCTGGATTATCCAGCGCAGCACGGCCAACTTTGGCCCAATATTCAACCTGACCAGAGATTGTGCGATGCTCTGCCGCGGCATCAGCCTTAGCTTGATCGTAGAGCGCTTGATCAATACGGATGGAGGTAGTTGTAGTCATGTCAGCACCTTGCTGCATTTGTGGTAAACCATAATATCACAGTGCCTCACCTACAGTAAAACCCGGAAACCCAATTTAACTCGCGTGGACGGCAAAGATTATTGAACCACGGGTGGTTTTACCAATTATTTGGGGTGGTTTTTGGCAAGTTTTGCCGAAATGGATTAATACGGAATTGGCCTGAAGGCTTTGTATTTACTGGATGGTGTTGGAGGCGCGAGCCGGAGTCGAACCGGCCTAAACGGCTTTGCAGGCCGCGGCATAACCGCTTTGCTATCGCGCCATACCCATTTAAAAATGGACTAAAAGGGCCTTAGCAAAAAAGGGAAAGCAACTTCTTCTGCTTTCCCTTTTTTAGATTTGGAGCGGGAAACGAGTCTCGAACTCGCGACCTCAACCTTGGCAAGGTTGCGCTCTACCAACTGAGCTATTCCCGCGTAAAGAAGGCAGCATTTTAGCGATTTTCGGCCGGCTGTCAAGGCTGATAGCAGCTTATTATCTAGCCTTCATACGCGGCCAGGCGGCCTTAAGATAGTAAGCCATTGACAATAATGTTAAAAATGCAGCAATAGTAATTAATACTTCACCAATTAATTTCACATTAACCTGACCAATATTGTCGTAATACAGCAGAAAAAGGATGGCAGTCATCTGAGCGGCGGTTTTAATTTTGCCCAGGAATGCCACGGCAACACTGCCTCCTTCACCCATGCCAGCCATCCACTCACGCAAAGCGCTGATGGCAATTTCGCGGCCTATGATAATCAGCGCAATCAGTGCGCCTACGCGTTCAAACTCGACCAATACAATGAGTGCAGCGGCCACCATGAGCTTGTCGGCCACAGGATCCAGAAATGCGCCAAAGGCCGATGTCTGATTGAGCGCACGTGCAAAATAGCCATCCAGCCAATCAGTCACGGCGGCCAGGGCAAACACCAGCGTGGCTGATATATTCATCCAATGCGCAGGGATCACCTCTGTGGGCACATAAAAAATTCCGACGAATACCGGAATTAGAAAAATACGCAGCATGGTGAGACTGTTGGGCACATTCCACTGCATTAACTTGGCTCCTGCAAATTGGGATAATTAGCTAAATAAAAGTCACTGCAAAACCTGCGCATGGGCAAAGTATTTTGCAGCCCCTGGTGAAGCTCACTGAGTTTATCAGTGTAGCTCCTGATAAATTTTTTCGGCCAGCATCTGGCTTATACCTTCTACCTGCGCGAGCTGATCGATACTGGCGTTTTTAACCCCCTCCAGTCCGCCAAATTGCGTAAGCAACTTTTGACGGCGTTTGGCGCCAATACCGCCGATATCTTCCAGTGACGAGTGCATGCGCGCTTTACCGCGCCGGGCGCGGTGCCCGGTAATGGCAAAACGATGCGCTTCATCACGGATCTGCTGTAGCAAATGCAAGCCGGGGTTATCTTTCTTCAGGCTTACAGGCGTTTCACGATCCGGGAAGAACATCTGTTCCAGCCCGGGCTTGCGCTCCTCGCCCTTGGCGATACCGACCAAGAGAATATCAGGTAAGCCGACTTCCCGCATCACCTCAACAGCGATGCCCAACTGGCCCTTGCCGCCATCGATAAATATTAAATCCGGCACTTTGCCCTCACCCGCCGCCACTTTCTTGTAGCGCCGCGTCAGCACATCGCGCATGGCGGCGTAATCATCGCCCGGCGTGATGCCAGTGATGTTGTAGCGGCGATATTCGGAGTTCTGCATGTCTCCCCTATCAAACACTACACAGGAAGCCACAGTCGCTTCGCCCATGGTGTGGCTGATATCGAAACATTCAATGCGCTCGGTGCTATCGCTTAAATCCAGTGCCTCACGCAACGCCAGCAAACGCCCTTGCTGATTAGCCTGCTGGGCAGAGCGTTGCTGCAATGCGAGTTCGGCATTGGTTTCTGCCATTTTCAGCCAGACCCGCTTGTCACCGATAGGGTTGGTATTGATGCGGACGCGTCGGCCGGCCTGTTCGCTAAACAGCTCTTCCAATGCCGCAGTTTCGATGGGCAGGCCGACTATAATCAACGGCGGCATGGCTTGGGAAACGTAATGCTGTTCCAGGAAAGCTTCCAGCGTAGTGGCGATTTCGTAACCATCGGCATTTTTCGGGAAAAAACTCTTATCACCGAGATGGCGTCCGCCTCGTATCATGACCAGGTTTACACAATGCTGCCCTTGCAGTTCGGCGCAGGCAATCACATCGGCATCACTGACATTGAAATCGCTGACAAACTGCCGCGCCTGCACCTGGCGCAAGCTTTGTATGCGGTCACGATACACCGCCGCCAATTCGTATGATTGGCTCTCGGCGGCTTCTGTCATTTTCTGGCTGAGTTCGTCCATTACCTGCTGCTCACGGCCCTGCAGAAACATGGAAGCATGTGCTACGTCGTGCTGGTAATCGACTTGTGAAATATGGCCTACACAAGGCGCGGTACAGCGCTCGATCTGGTACAACAGGCAAGGACGTGAACGGTTAGCAAACACCGTGTTTTCACAGGTGCGCAAGCGAAACACTTTTTGCAGCAACTGTATGCTCTCGCGCACGGCAACGGCATTAGGGAAAGGCCCGAAATAGCTATTGCCCTTACGCTGCACCCCGCGATGAAAAGCCAGGCGCGGAAACTCATCACCCGTGAGTGCGATGTAGGGATAGGACTTGTCGTCGCGGAACAGCACGTTGTAGCGCGGCATGAAGCTCTTGATGAGGTTGTTCTCCAGCAGCAGCGCTTCGGCCTCGGAGCGCGTCACCGTGGTCTCGATCTTCTCTATATTGGCAACCATCATGCGCGTGCGCGGCGACGGCAAGGTTTTCAGAAAGTACGATGAAACGCGCTTTTTGAGGTCTTTCGCCTTGCCGACATAAATCACCTCGTCCTGCGCGTTGATCATGCGGTAAACGCCGGGCAGGCCGGGTAAGGCTTTCAGAAAAGATTTATGGTCGAACATGCACGCAGCCTAGTCACTATCGAGCAATACGCCACCTACCGCCCAATTTTCCTCTTGCACTTCATCGAAAGTGATATAGGTATAGGATCTGGGCTTGTGGGCGATGCGCTCCAGCGTATCGGTAATTTCCTCAGCAATTTTTACTTTTTGTTCGCGTGTGAGCGAACCTGCCAGTTTGACATTCACGTATGGCATTTAATCTCTCCTTAACTCGTCGCTTATTTTCTCGAAAACGCCATGAAACATAGCCTCGGTCAGGCGTCTAGTATTGGTATTGTAACGACTGCAATGATAACTATCATAGAGCACCTGGCCATTGGGTAGGGCATGGCGCGCAGCATGACC